>NZ_JALAZE010000002.1:0-322877 GCF_022809095.1 Bacillus kexueae | reverse complement strand
AAAGTGTTCTCGTGTCGGAATTGTTGCAAAAAAGTGATCAGTATGTTGTGAAAATACTGTATAAATTCGACTAGGTGCACCTTTTTCAAATAACTTATCCAGCCATTCAATAGAAGGCGGCATGTCTAACAATACAACACATTGCTCTGTGAGGTCAAGATTCTTAAAAGAACTTTCATCTTCTATCCATGTCACAACGGATTTCTCGTCAAAATGATGCATCGTTTTCTCTTGAAATGCTACAAAATGAACGGAATGTTTGCGTAAATCTTTTTTCACTTGTTGAATTGTTTTCCCACGATAATCAAATAATTGCCATGATGGTATAGCTAAATCTTGAAGCATTATTTGTGGTTTCCTACGGTTATTCCATTCATTAATCGATAATTCTCCCACTACGGAAAGCTTAGACAGAGGAGATATATCGTGAACGAACTCTCCTAAACCGAATCCGACTGCATCTATTTGATAGTCATTGTGTTCAAGTGTCATCTTTAAGTGAGATTTATCTGCACCAATCTGATTCAACTTTACGGGCTTTACCTCTTCAATTAAAAAGCTTGGCTTCGGATTATGAACCCCAAATGGTGCTAACAATTGTAGATCTTCAATGGACTCAACGGATATATCATCGAGACGACAAGCTAAGTCGACCTTCTTTATTGGAATAAAGTCCTCTTTCGTTAATTGCTCATTCGCATAAGATATGAGTCGGTTTCTAAGGTGGTCAACATCATCGAGATGTAAAGTCATCCCTGCGGCCATAGGATGCCCACCAAAATGAGGTAGGAGTTCTCGACATTTTGAAAGATTCTCGAACAAATCAAATCCTTCAATACTACGAGCAGATCCTTTTGCCATTCTCGTCTCTGGATCGATGCTTAAAACAATGGTTGGTCGATAAAATTTTTCTACTAACTTAGATGCAACGATGCCAACGACACCTGAATTCCAATTTTCTTTTGCGATTACTAATACTGGGTTCTCTTCAATTGGAAAATTCGCTTCAATTTCTTGAATGGCTTCTTCCGTCATTTTTTGGACGAGCTTTTGACGGTCTTTATTTAACTCATCTATTTCTTGAGCGAGCATTTCTGCTTCCGCCATATCACCAGAAAGTAATAAATCAACAGCTGGATCAGCATCTTGTAATCGTCCAACAGCATTGATTCGAGGTCCTATTGCAAAGCCGATGGTATCCTCATTAATTTCATGTTGCTTAACTTTTGCCACAGAAAGTAACGCTTTTATTCCTGGCCTTTTCGTTTTCTTCATTTCTTCAATACCAAACTTAGCGATTAAACGATTTTCGTCTACTAAAGGTACTAAATCAGCAATGGTTCCAATAGCTGCAATTTCTAATAACTCACGTGGAACTTCTCCCAATAATGCATGCGCCACTTTAAAGGCTACTCCTACTCCCGCTAACTCTTTAAACGGATAAGAGCTCCCTTCTTTTTTTGGGTGAATAATTGCATATGCATCAGGAAGTTCATCCCCAATTTCATGGTGATCGGTAATGATTAAATCCATTCCAAGTTCTTTCGCTACCTTCGCCTCGTGAATGGCTGCAATTCCCGTATCTACAGTAATGACTAATGTATACCCTTGTTCCGCTATGAATCGAAAGGCTTCCTCATTTGGACCATACCCTTCACTAAAACGATTGGGAATATAAAAGTCAACATTTGCTCCTAACTGACGAAGAGCTGTCAACATTACTGTTGTACTGCTAACACCATCCGCATCATAATCGCCATAAATCATTATTTGCTCATCATTTCCGATGGCTTCTTTTACTCGCTTGACGACCTTTTCCATATCACCAAGTAAAAAGGGATCATGAAATGATTGATTTTTTATATGAACAAAGCGACGCGCCTCATCAATGGAGGCAATTCCTCTATTGACCAACAATGTAGCAACTAGAGGTGATATGTTTAATTCGCTTTGAAATGATTGAATTAATTCTCCATTGACCTCTTGTTTGTCAAGTCGCTGCCAACGATTTTTCGAATGAAGCATAATTTCACCCCTCAACCATCCCATTATACAGAATGAATTGAGGGGTTTTCAATTCCATTATTTTGTTTCCGGCATAGAAGGAGGCTCCGTGTTTTTTTCTTGCTCTTCGTTTTGTTCTTTTTCTTGTTTTAATAATGCATTTTCTCTTTCAAGCTTTTTAATTTTTCGTTGTAATGAAAGCATTCTTACTGCACCTAGCAACATAACTGTAATGGCTCCCATAATGGCTGAACCAATAATAACAATTACAAGCGGCCAGTTTGCCGTGCCAAATAAATAGTCAATTTCAACTGGTTCGACATTAATAACAGCAAAAATAGAAACAATTAAAGCAAAGATTAAGGATAATAATAGAGCGGTTTGATTTTTCAAAACATCCCCTCCTTTAGTCATTTTCTTCGGGTGAATAAGGATTAATATGCACAAAAACGTTCCGTACGTTTTCATGTTCCATTAATCGTTTCTTCACACGCTTACCGACACGATGTCCTTCTTCCACTGTCATATCGGGGTCAACAGAAATTTTCAAATCAACAATGACGTAATGTCCATGTTCTCTTGCATGAAGTTCGTCAATCCGTTTCACTTCTGGTTCATTCAATACGGTTTCTCTTAACGGTACGGTATCTTCATCATGCAATACATGATCGAGCGTATTATGGATCGCATCTCCCCCTAGCTTCCATGCCATTTTTAATACGAGTAATGATACGAAAATTCCTGCTACTGGATCTAAAAAGATAAGCCAGTCAATTTGCAAATAACCACCTATAATGGCCCCAACAATTCCAATCAATGCGGCAAACGAAGAAAAAACATCCGACCGATGTTCATATGCATTAATAATGACCGCATCACTTTTAATTCGTTTACCCACATTATATTTATATCGAAACATCGCTTCTTTTACGACTATCGATAGTACGACAGCAAATATCGCCATCGTTTTCGGTGGATGAATTTCTTCAAAAAATGATTCAATCGATGATTTTCCAATTTCCAATCCTACTAAGAATAGCAATACTGCAACAATAATAGCGGCGATTGATTCTGCTTTCCCATGCCCATACGGATGATCATCATCCGGCGGCTCTTTGGCTACCCGTAATCCGACAAATACGGCTAACGAACCAACAACGTCGCTAGCTGAATGGACGGCATCTGCAATAAGCGCCTTACTATTTGCCATCATCCCTATAACACCTTTAACGATGGCAAGAACAACATTTCCAACAATTCCAATTATCGTAGCAAATTCTGCCTGCTTAAAGCGATCATCGCTCATCTTGATCACCTCTCAAAGATAAAGGAAGGGGTGGTTAACAATTCCCCACCCCCTACATGATTATTTAAGCCTCATTTTCCATTTCATCGTTAGCTTGTTGCTTTGCAATAGGCTTTTTCTTCAATTGCTTGCCTTTCCATACTAACCAGATTTGAGCAGCAATAAATAACGAAGAGTACGTACCTGATACAAGACCAATTAATAGCGCGATTGAGAAATTCAAAATGGAACTGCTACCGAATATCAATAATGCAACAACAGCAAACACAACTGTCAAGACTGTATTTAATGAACGAGTAAAGGTCTGTTGTAAACTTTTATTCACAACATCCGTTAAATCTTCCATCGTTTTAACACGTTTTTTCTTTTTCATATTTTCTTTAATTCGATCAAATGTAACAATTGTGTCATTAATAGAGTATCCGATGACAGTTAAAACAGCTGCAATAATCGTAATATCCACTTCTAATCTTGTTATGCTAAAGAACGCTATTGTAAAGAATGCGTCATGTGCTAGTGCAACGATTGCAGCTAAAGCCATAAAGAATTCAAATCGAATCGATACATAGATGATTATTCCAATGGAAGCAATTAAAACAGCAACTAGTGCATTTCGTGCCAATTCTTTTCCAACTGTTGGTGAAACGGTACTTACATTGGGTTCATTTCCATACTTCTCTTGGAAATGGTCTTTCACCTTCGCAATTTGATCTTGTGAAAGAACGCCGACTAATCGTGCTACCCCAATTTCATTATCTGTACCTGATAAAACAATCTCATTCGGCTCAATCCCAACTGATTGAAACTCTTTCTCTACTTCTTCCGCTGTTAATGACTGGTTCGCTAACACTTCGATTCTTGTTCCACTTGCAAAATCAATCCCTAAATTCAGTTTTGCAAAAAACAGAATAAGGATTCCTGCTACTACCATGATGGACGATGCTAGGAAAAAGCTCTTTCTATGTTTCACAAAATCAAGTCCATCGAAACGTGTCGGCACATCCGTTTGTTTGTTCGTTTTAGCAATATCTAAAATTTCATCTTCCTTCACACCAAACCAACGAGGCTTTTGGTCAAAGAAACGACTATTTACAAGTAAGGAAAGTAAGATTCTTGTTAAATATACAGCAGTTATAAAGCTAACTACGATACTGACCATTAACATCGTCGCAAACCCTTTGACGGAGCTTGTACCGTAGAAAAATAAAACGGCAGCTGCTAA
The DNA here is from genome assembly GCF_022809095.1 of Bacillus kexueae. GTDB lineage: Bacteria > Bacillota > Bacilli > Bacillales > Aeribacillaceae > Bacillus_BZ > Bacillus_BZ kexueae. The sequence continues at coordinate 318,345 of NZ_JALAZE010000002.1, read as the reverse complement.
TAAAGTCGTCACATTAGCATCAATAATCGTCAGTAATGAGCGGCGATTCCCTGCCTTAAACGCTGAGCGTATACTTTTACCAAGTTTTAATTCCTCTTTTATCCGTTCATACGTAATAATATTAGCATCAACCGCCATACCCACTCCTAATATTAGGGCGGCAATCCCAGGAAGTGTTAATACTGCGTTCATCCAATCAAACACAAGTAATATTAAGTAGATGTACGCAGATAACGTAACTGCAGCGATAATTCCAGGTAAGCGGTAGAAAAACGCCATGAACACAAAAATTACTAGAATACCGATAATTCCTGCGATAACAGTCTTCTCCATCGCTTGTTCCCCGAATTTAGCTCCGACGGAAGTGGAATACATTTCAGTTAGCTTAACTGGAAGAGCACCTGCATTCAGTAAATTCGCAAGTTCTTTCGCTTCCTCAATGGTAAACTGTCCTTCAATCGTCACTTCTGTCGTGTTAAACACTTCATTTACATTAGGGGCTGAAATATATTTCGGATTCTCTTTGAACATTTCTTCTTCAAAGGAATCTCCTTCTTCATAATCAAGCCAAATGACAAGCTGGTTCGCTGGAGCCATGCTTAGGACATGTTGGGTCACTTCTTTAAACTTTTCAGCATCTTTTAACTGAACGACAACATTCGGCTGTCCATTTTGGTCGAAGGATTGTTTTGCGCCTCCTTCAACTAAATCAGAGCCATTTAACATCTCTACATCTTCTGTATCACGGAATGTTAACTCCGCCTGAGTTGATAGTATTTCTCTTGCTTTATTTTGGTTATCTACACCTGCAAGCTGAACACGAATTCGGTTATCTCCCTCAATTTGAATGTTCGGTTCACTTACACCGAGTACATTCGCCCTTTTGTTCAGAGCATCCACCGTATTAATAAGTACAGTTCGATCAATTTCTGATTCACCATTAACGGGCTCAACTTCGTATAAGATTTCAAATCCACCTTGCAAGTCTAAACCGAGTGTAATATTTTTCGTGATATCTTTCGTCGTAACCCCCATAAGGCTACCTAACAGTATAATGATTAGAAAAAACGCTATAAAGCGTCCCCGCTTTACCATATGTATCCTCCTTAAAGCTATGCAATAAATTCCTTACCTGTCTTCATTATGTATAAAATCGTGGTGTTCAGTTGTAGGTTATATACTTTTAAACCTATCAAGCGCATCACGCTATCGCTTATAAAAATTCTTGAACTGATCAAAAGCAGTCTACATAAGTTCCTTTAATAAATTTTTTGCATCCTCGCTATCAAACCAACTTGCTTCTTTAAATGATTCAACCGTCGTGTAGTTCATGAAGTCCGTCACTTTTACAGATAAAATATCTGCAGCCAATTGATGAATTTTTACATCATTTAGCTTCTTCCATTTTTTCGATACTAAAAAATCCCAAAGGTCCCCATCTGTCATTTTATCATATCCAAGTAAACGAAATTCTTCCATTTTACTAACAATAAAAGGTTTTAAATGATCACGGTATTGGTTAGCAGGATGAGTGGTCATCGATAAGCTCCTTCCTTATTTACAATTGCTTGTCATGCTTGGTCAAACTTAGCGCATATAGTAATTGTAATAGATAATAGGTTATTTGAGAAGGCAGGGAGAACAATGACAAAGCAAACTTTCTTACAAGGAACGATCATTTTAATAGTCGCTGGATTAATTACACGTGTATTAGGGTTTATTAATCGAATAGTCGTAGCAAGAATTATAGGCGAAGAAGGGGTTGGCTTATATATGATGGCCGTCCCAACATTAGTGCTTGTCATTACTATTACTCAGTTCGGATTACCAGTTGCAATATCGAAATTGGTAGCGGAAGCCGAGGCTGAAGGAAATACAAGAAAAGTAAAAAAGATTCTCGTCGTATCTTTAGCGGTGACAGGAAGCTTATGCATTATTTTTACACCTGCTGTTTTCCTGCTCGCTCCATACTTATCTAAAGAACTACTAACGGATGACAGAACATTATATCCCCTTTTAGCCATCTCACCTGTCATTCCAATTGTGGCAATCTCATCAGTATTACGTGGATATTTCCAAGGAAAGCAAAATATGAGACCCGCTGCCTACTCGCAAGTATTAGAACAAGTCGTACGAATTACACTCATCGCTGTTTTCACGAAAGCGTTGTTGCCTTATGGTATCGAGTACGCCGCTGCAGGTGCGCTTTTTTCATCCGTCATTGGTGAACTCGTTTCCCTTATATACTTGTTTACGATGTTTAAAGTGAAAAAGCGGGTAAAAGTTAGACGAAACTTTTTCAAAGCGATGAAACAAGGGAAGGATACGTTCAACCAATTAATGAGCATTGCTGTCCCAACAACGGGAAGCCGTTTAATCGGTTCTATTTCATGGTTTTTTGAACCAATAGTTGTTGCTCAAAGTCTCGCCATCGCAGGGGTAGCAGCTTCCCTATCAACAAGGCAATACGGGGAATTGACAGGTTATGCTCTACCATTGCTGTTTTTACCTTCCTTTATCACATATTCATTGTCGACTTCACTCGTTCCAGCAATTAGCGAAGCCATTGCTCAACAGAAAAAAAAGCTTGCTGAATATCGACTTCGTCAAGCCTTCCGCCTATCCATTGTTACAGGTGGATTAGCTGTCGTTGTCTTATATGTGTTTGCAAATCCAATCATGGCACTAATGTATGGCAATGATCACGCTGCTATTTTCATTAAAGTAATGGCACCGTTCTTCATCTTTTATTACTTTCAAGGGCCTCTTCAAGCAGCCCTCCAAGCACTTGATCTAGCAAGAGCTGCCATGATTAATAGTTTAATTGGAGCGATTGTCAAAACGGGTCTTATATTTGCTTTAGCTACTCGCCCAGAGCTCGGAATAATGGGGGCAGCATTAGCTATCGTCATCGGATTTATGCTAGTGACACTTCTTCATTATGCTACGGTTTTAAAAGTTGTTCAGTTTACGATATACACCCGAGATTATTTATTTAGCCTAATCGTTATGATTAGTAGCGCAATGATTGGTCACTATTCTTATTCATTTATCGTAAAATATGTAGCAGGTGTCCCTTTATTACTTATCGCCATTACCATCACTTCAATATCCTATTTTTTACTGCTGTTGATTTTTAAACTGATTGAGAAAGAAGAACTCAAACGAATTCCATTCTTCAAATTGTTATTCAAATCGTAAATACAATTCAAGTGTTGCTTTTACAACTTTTTTAACATGAATACATTATGCTCCAGGAGCTTGCTTTCAGCGGAATAGAAATCAAACCTTTTCGGCATGCGCTTCTTGGAGCTCTCCCCTTTCTCTACACCCCTGAACAATGATTTTTGTTCGTACTAAATACAACATTCTTTTAGCTACAGGAAAAAGCTTACCTCAAGTGAAACGCTTGTAGGCGAGGCATGACCAAAATAAGTGGCAAAGTAGCGGTTATGTGAATCAAGCGTCTTAAAATAAGCGTTTCTCCACATTCTACAAGCAATTCATGAACCGCTATTTCTTTTCGTTTCAATTTCAAACTTCCCATTTTCAAAACTACAGTAAAAAATCTCTTCAATTTCCTTATATCCTCGTTTTTGCAACTCCTCTTGTAGCCAGCCCTCATCTTTATTCGTCAAACGTAAGTTTTCACGTTGGATTTTCCCATCTAAAATTAGAGGGAAAGGGATACCGTGCTGTTTATCGTCTTTTTGATACACTGAAAGCTTTCCAGAAGGTTCTAAAACCGCAAATTCTACATCTTGTACTCGACGTATTTCTTTTTCTCTTAATTGCATAAGAAGATCATCAAAATTATAGCGTTGTTTTGCCATCGCTTTTGCATCTATTTTCCCGTTATGTATGATGATGGTCGGCTTTCCATCAATTAAATGTCGGACTCGTTCATTTTTCAGAGAAATATACGCAAGACTCACTTGAATAATTAGCAAAACAACCATTGGCAAAATTGTATGATAGAGAGGATCTTTCGCATCTTCTATCCCCACTACAGCAATTTCTGCAATCATAATAAAAACAACTAAATCAAGAATGCTTAATTCGCCAATTTCTCGTTTTCCCATGACCCGAAATATGATTAAGATAACAATATACAAGATTACGGTACGAATTATCATGTGCAAGGCGATTTCCATAATTAAGCCCCCTTGAAATCATTCCACTTTTTAGTGTGACAATTTCAAAGGGGAATATGCATTTACGTCATCATAAATGGAATTAAATATCGGAAATAGATGTAAACAGAGCAAATGACTAACGATAAGAGAACGATGGGAAAGCCAACTTTAAAAAAATCAATGAATCGAATTTCTTCTTGCTCTTTCTTCGCTAATCCGACGACAACTAAGTTGGATGAAGAACCGAGTAATGTACCATTCCCTCCTAAACAAGCACCTAAGGCAAGGGACCACCACAACGGATCCAAATTCGTCATTCCGTATTCTTTTAATTCTAAAATGACCGGGATCATAGCAGCGACAAATGGAATGTTATCGACAAACCCTGAGAAAATTCCTGTTATCCATAACATCGCGATTGACGTTTTGGGCAAGTCACCTTCTGTATATAGGACAAGCGCCCGCGCCAATTCATCTAACAGCCCTACTTCTTCCAAGCCACCTACTAGTAGAAACAGTCCGACAAAGAAAAACAGTGTTGTCCACTCTACTTGCTTTAACACATCATCCACTCGAAACTCATCTTGAGTCAACAATAATAAGAGAAGCGCTCCTGCTAATGCAATACTCGTTAAATCCACATGTAAAAAAGGTTGCATCATAAAACCTACGATTGTTATGAATAAAACAAATAAAGATTTCGGAAGTGCCGGCGTTTTCTGCAAGTAATCCTTTGCGTCAATAGACTTTAAATTACTTGCATTCGTTGGTTTTTTCATCAGTTCGTATTGGTACTTAAAAATTAGATAGGTCATCACAACGATAAAAATAATGATGACAATCGGCGTTAGATTAATTAAAAAAGCATTGAAACTTAAATGGTCGACAGCTTGACCAATCATGACATTCGGCGGATCCCCGATTAATGTGGCAGTACCCCCAATATTAGAAGATATGATTACCGTTATTAAATAAGGGATAGCAGGTATATGTAGTAGACGGACAAGTGTCATGATGACTGGTACGAGTAATAACACGATAGTCACATTGGCTAAAAAGGCTGATCCAATAGCTGTTAATAAGGAGATGACAATTAACAAAGGAATCGGTCTTCCATTAACGATTTGCGCCATTTTAATTGCAGTATACTCAAATACACCCGTTTTGCTAGTAATTATCACAATAATCATCATGGAAAAAAGGAGCGCTATAGTATTCCAATCAATGTAATGCAAAAAAGCACGGTCAATATTATAAACGCCAAAAAGAAGCATTAACACGCCGCCTGCACAAGCAACTAACGCGCGATCTATCTTTTCTAACATGATGATACAATAGCAAATAAAAAATAATGTGATTACAACTATTGAAGACATCGTGCTTCCCCTTCCATCGGTTCAATTAATACATCATATGATGCTAGTCCATGAAAATATTTATATTCTAAATCTTTTTTCAATGAATAAGCTTGTATTAGAAAATCACCTTGAAATAGTCGTATAAGAAAACGACTTCTACTTTGAAAAGGGAATAGGAGGAATCATAACTTGATTGAATCCAAACGATGGGGAAGTGCAATTTTATATGGTGTAATATCCATATTCTTAATGGGACTTGTTGTCAGTTTACTCTTTTCGCTTTTATTAAAGTTTACAAGCTTAACCGAACAGTCGATCCAATGGGTCGTAACTACCCTTGGGTTCATTGCCGTGTTTATCGGAGGCTTTGTTGCGGGGGGGAAGGGAAAAGAAAAAGGACTTTTACTAGGTGCCTTAACAGCTATTATTTACACTTCAATCATCTTGTTATTTAACTTTTTAGGTTTTGGTCAAACACTATCAGCAAAAAATTGGATGTATCATGGAGGCTTTCTTCTCATCGCCATGCTTGGTGGTGTCATCGGTGTTAACATCTCATCCAATAGAAGCGCGTAAGAAAAGCGCAAAGCGCAAGTCCTTAGGCGAAGGGCGCTGGAGGACCTGCGAGGAGGCTTCCGTCGCCACAGCAGGGCCGAAGCAACCCGAGCTGATGGCGCTTGGAGCTAGACACAAAAAAAATTTATTGAACTTAAACTTTCTGTAACAAAAATAAAAACAGCAGGAAGTTGATGAAACTTCCTGCTGTTTACGTCTACTATGTATAGACTTACGCTTTCTCGACAACCTCACGAACAGCGCGGCGATCGAATGTTAGACGAGATCCATCGCCAGCTTTGATGACGATTTTATCCTCGTCTAAAGAGTCAACAATCCCGTGTAAGCCACCGATTGTTACAATTTTATCTCCCTTTTGTAAGCCTGCCTGCATGTCGCGAACTTGCTTCTGTTGCTTTTGTTGCGGACGGATTAATAAGAAGTAAAACACCGCAATCATTGCAATAAGTGGCAATAAAGTACTAACTAAACCTTCCATGTTTTCACCCCTTTCTAAAAGTTTTTTGCATTCGGTTTATTAAACCCGTATTTTTCGAAAAATTCATCGCGGAAGTCGCCTAATCGATCTTCACGAATCGCTTCTCGCACTTGCTCCATTAATTTTAACAGAAAATATAGATTATGATAAGAAGTTAGACGAATTCCGAACGTTTCATTACACTTAATAAGATGACGAATGTACGCACGTGAATAATTTTTACATACGTAGCAATCACAATTTTCATCAAGAGGACCGAAGTCGCGAGCATATTTCGCATTTTTGACCACAAGACGTCCTTCACTCGTCATTAAGGTACCATTTCTCGCAATTCGTGTTGGAAGTACACAATCAAACATATCAATACCACGAATGGCTCCGTCAATTAATGAATCAGGAGACCCGACTCCCATTAAATAACGTGGTTTATTAGCTGGAAGTAGTGGTGTCGTAAATTCAAGGACACGATTCATCACATCCTTCGGTTCTCCAACAGATAATCCACCAACCGCATAACCTGGGAAATCTAGCGAAATTAAGTCTTGAGCACTTTGTTTACGTAAATCTTCGTATTCTCCACCTTGAACAATTCCGAATAACCCTTGTTCATTCGGACGAGCATGAGCTTTTAAACAACGCTCCGCCCAACGACTCGTACGTTCAACAGATTTCTTCATATAATCGTATTCCGCAGGGTATGGTGGGCATTCATCAAATGCCATCATAATATCTGATCCGAGTGCGTTTTGAATCTCCATTGCTTTTTCAGGTGATAAGAACAGTTTGTCTCCATTTAAATGATTGCGGAAGTACACACCCTCTTCTTCAATTTTACGGAATTCGCTTAAACTAAAAACTTGGAATCCGCCTGAATCCGTCAGAATGGCTCCATCCCAATTCATAAATTTATGCAAACCGCCCGCTTCTTTTACGATGGACTCGCCAGGACGTAACCATAAATGGTACGTGTTACTTAAAATAATCCCTGCACCCATTTCCTTTAAATCTTCTGGCGACATCGTTTTAACAGTAGCTAAAGTACCAACAGGCATAAACACAGGAGTTTCAAATGAACCGTGCGGCGTATGAACCCTTCCTAAACGTGCTCCCGTTTGTTTACACGTTTTAATTAATTCGTAACGTATTGGTGAAGTAGACAAAATGAAGTTCCTCCTTTAAATTCTCTTAGATGATGAACATGGCATCGCCAAAGCTGAAGAATCGATATTTTTCTTTAACTGCTGCTTCGTATGCGTTTAATACGTTTTCACGTCCAGCTAACGCACTAATGAGCATAATCAAAGACGATTTTGGAAGGTGGAAGTTCGTAATCATCCCATCAATCGCTTTAAACTCGAAGCCTGGATAAATAAAAATATCTGTCCACCCGCTTTCAGCCACGAAAGTTCCATTGTGTCGCGATGCGATTGTTTCCAATGTTCTCGTAGATGTTGTTCCAACAGAAATGATGCGTCCACCTTGTTTTCGCACTTGATTTAATAGCTCTGCTGTTCCTTCACTCATTTGATAAAACTCAGCGTGCATTTCATGTTCTTCTATGTTATCAACATTGACAGGGCGAAACGTTCCTAACCCGACATGAAGGGTAATGAACGCAATATGAACCCCTTTATCTTTTAATTGTTGTAAAATTTCTTCTGTAAAATGAAGGCCAGCTGTTGGTGCTGCTGCAGAACCACTTTCACGAGAATAAACCGTTTGATAACGCTCCCTGTCATCAAGCTGTTCTTTAATATATGGTGGTAGTGGCATCTCACCAAGTGATTCTAATACTTCTAGAAAAATTCCTTCATATGAGAATTCCATTAAACGGCCACCGTGTTCAAGGGTTCCTACACATGTTGCTTTTAGCTTCCCATCTCCGAACGTCACAACGGTCCCTTCTTTAATACGCTTAGCCGGCTTTGCTAGTGTTTCCCACACATCTCCATCTCGTTGTTTGAGTAGAAGAATTTCCACTTTCGCTCCCGTGTCATCTTTCACACCCCATAGTCTTGCAGGCAACACGCGCGTATCATTCAACACTAAACAATCACCTGGCTGAATGTAATTCAATATATTTTTAAAGAGATCGTGCTCAAAATGCCCTGTCTCTTTATTAAGTACCATGAGTCTCGAAGCATCTCGCTCTTTTAGTGGTACTTGAGCAATTAACTCTTCGGGTAAATGAAAATCAAATAAATCTAACTTCATGTTCTCACCTTATTTCTGTCTATTCTCTCGTATATTCGTTTTGAATGATGAAAGCCTACTTAAAACGGCTGATGATTGTAAAAAGTAGCGTTAAAACAATGCTCACGATAATGCTCGTCATGATAGGAAAGTAAAAGGTTACGTTTCCTTTTTTCCACGTAAAATCTCCAGGGAGTCGTCCAACTAAATGCATTATGGCACCGATTATTAACAGGACAGCCCCTATCGTCATTAACATCTTCGGAAGTTCTGTCATTCTTTTGGCACCTCCAGCCCAAAATGGTGATACACCTCGTTTGTTACCATTCTGCCCCTCGGTGTTCGTTTCATAAAACCAATCTGTAACAAATACGGCTCGTAAACATCTTCAATCGTATGAGGCTCCTCACCGATGGTAGCGGCAATTGTATCTAATCCGACCGGTCCCCCATTAAACTTTTCTATAATTCCACGTAACAGTTTATGATCAATATGATCAAGCCCTAATTTATCTACTTGCAGTCGTTCAAGCGCATCTTTCGCAAGCACATCTGTTATTTTATCGTATTGTAGCACTTGAGCAAAATCCCGAACCCTTCTTAATAACCGATTTGCAATTCGAGGGGTGCCTCGAGATCTTCTCGCAACTTCGAATGCTGCTTCTGTTTCTATCTCAATGTCAAACAATTGAGATGTGCGAGTAACAATTTGAGCCAATTCCTCTTCGTGATAGTATTCTAACCTTCCTAACACCCCAAAACGATCACGTAAAGGAGCTGTTAAAAGGCCTACTCTTGTCGTTGCCCCAACAAGTGTGAACGGTGGTAAATCTAATCGAACACTTCTTGCACTCGGGCCTTTTCCAATCACAATATCTAAACAAAAGTCTTCCATTGCTGGATAGAGAACTTCTTCAATAGAACGGTGAAGACGATGAATTTCATCTATAAATAAGACGTCCCCTGGCTCCAACGCAGTTAATACAGCAGCCAAATCGCCCGGTCGTTCAATGGCTGGCCCTGCTGTTGTTCGGACATTAACCCCCATTTCATTCGCGATGATCGTTGCTAACGTCGTCTTTCCTAAACCTGGTGGACCATATAATAAAACATGGTCAAGCGTCTCCTGTCTCATTTTTGCCGCTTCAATAAATACTTTCAAATTTTCTTTTACTTTCTTTTGACCAATATATTGGTCTAATGTTTGCGGTCGTAAGCTTAGCTCCAGACCCGCATCTTCCAGATCTGCTTGTTGGGAAACAATTCGTTCGTCCATAAGCATCCCCTTACTTTAATAGCTTTTGTAGCGCCATTTTTACATATTGATCTGTTGAGAGAGATACTCCTTTTAGGGAAGGAATCACTTTATTAATTTCTCTCTCGCTATAGCCTAACACTTTTAATGCTTCGATAGCTTCTGATAAAGCATCTTCTGACTGCTTTTTCTCTTCTACTTCTTCATAATTAAATAGATCCGTTGATACAGCAGCGGGAATAATATCTACTAATTTTCCTTTTAAGTCAAGAATGATTTGTCTAGCAGTCTTCTTGCCGACACCTGGGAACTTCACTAAAAACTTTTCATCTTCATTTTCAATTGCTTCAACAACTTGCCCAGGGTCACCTGATGCTAAAATCGCCAAACCACCTTTTGGACCAATTCCTGTTACATTTAGTAACTTGATAAATAACGCCTTCTCTTCTCTCGTTTCAAAGCCGTATAATGCGATCAAATCTTCTCGAACATATTGGTACGTATATACGGTTACTTGTTGATTCATATATTTTTGATAGACAAACGGGTTCGGCGTTACAATTTGATAGCCAATTCCCCCATTTTCAACTACCACAAATTCAGGACTTATGTATCTTACAGTACCTTTAACAAATTCAATCACTTTCGTTCACCTCTTTATGACTGTCTCTCATTTTATCATAAAAGTGTGGAAAGAAAGAGAAAAAAATACGAATTCATGTTCGAAAAGAGGCAATTTAAGATGCCAAAAGAAAACGTAAAAAACACCCTTTCATCAAAATGAAGATCCAGGGTGTTCATCGTATCAATGGACATTATCAATGGAGTAGGATTTAAAGGCTTCAATCACTTCTAAATACTGATTTTTATTCTTAATTGGAATTCCTTCTTTTAATTCCGTTTGTTTATGACTTTCAAGCTTTCCGACATCAATCTGGAAAAACGATTGAATGATGTGATATCCATTTGTCGGCTTTCCATTAAAGATACTAAGCGTACCATCCTCTTGTATGCCAAAATAACCATTTGCTTTTAAAAGGGGTGATATATCATCAATATATTTCTGGAATATAATTTCGTCTTCATTTTGTGTTATTAGCTCCCAATCAGCATACTGAGCCCAAAAGTCTTCCATTGACAAAATTTGTTCCTCTACAATTTCTTCACTTTTTTCTCCATCCATATAAATTCGTTCGAGTACGACACGGACAGTTAAAGGACCATTCACTTCAAATGCTTCTTCCTTTTGAACTTTAGAAGTATTGGCAAAATAAAGGTCATTAAAGCTTATAAATACCACTACTGCAAAAGGGATGAGAAAGAAGAGATGATACAACCGTCTCATTTTACGTTCACCTCTATTGTGTAAAATAATAAGTCTTTTTATAGTGTGACCATAAATAGTAGTTTTAACCAATTTTTATTATGTTGTATAAATCACCCTATGTTCTCGTGAAAAAAGCTCTAAAACATAATAAAGGCGTTAAGAATGTAAATATATTCTTAACGCCTAACCATTATTGTTCCATATTATGATAAACTTCCTGGACGTCATCATCGTCTTCTAAAACGTCAATAAGTTTTAACATTTTCTCACTTGTCTCTTCATCCAATTGTGAATATGTTTGCGGAATCATCGTAATCTCTGCTGATACGAACGTATAGCCAGAATTTTGCAGACTTTCCTTTACGTCATTAAAGTTTTCAGGTAAAGTGTAAATTTCAAATGCTTCATCAGATGTTTCCATTTCTTCTGCTCCAGCTTCGATTACTTCTAGAAGCATTTCATCCTCATCAACAGAAAGCTCTTCTCTACTAATGACGAGATACCCTTTCCGGTCAAACATATAGGAAACACAACCTGTTTCACCAAGGCTGCCGCCATTTTTATTAAAGCCAGTACGCACATTGGTAGCTGTACGGTTTTTATTATCTGTTAAGCATTTAACCATAATAGCTACTCCGCCAGGTCCGTATCCTTCATATGTAATTTCTTCGTAGTTCTCTCCACCTTGTGCCCCAGCTGCTTTTTTAATCGCACGTTCAATATTATCATTTGGCATATTAGCCGCTTTCGCTTTATCTATCGCAAGACGAAGGCCAGGGTTTGCATCAGGATCAACACCGCCTTGTTTTGCCGCTACATAAATTTCTTTTGCTAATTTCATAAATATTTTACCACGTTTAGCATCTTGTGCATTTTTACGTCGCTGGATGTTCTTCCACTTAGAATGTCCTGCCATTCTAAATACCCCTCTCATCAAACAGTTTCGCTTTTAAATATATCATAATTTCTGACAAGGGAAAACTAAATGACTTCATTTGCCAAGAGCTGTTTCCTTATACATTGGTGCTGTTTAGTCATGAATTGATAAGTGATAGGCGTTGACTCCAGTGGGAATAGCACGAGCGGAAAATTCAGCAGACGAGCTTGTGAGTTGAAGAGGCTGTTACAAAGTGAGGCGACTGTCCAGCGGGCATGAACGGAAAACTCTCCTCAACTGAGACAAAGGAGGTACAGCGAGGAATACGAGTAGATATTGACTGCAATCCAACCTAAACAGATCTTCCTTGAGGAAACGTCCACCTTTGCATCAATAGAAAAAAATCTCATGGGTGTCGAGAATCAAAAGACGAAGTCGCTTTTATTCCTAAATTTTCACATCCCTTCGTGCATTCGATTTTCACCTGCACATTATTTCAGTTGCGAAGGGCGCTGGAGGACCTGCGAGGAGGCTTCCGTGGCCACAGTAGGGCCAAAGCGACCCGAGCTGATGGCGCTTGGAGCTAGACACCAAAAAAACTGTAAAGAGAATACTTGATTGAACTTAAACTTTCTGTAACAACAAAAAAGACTAATCCAGCATTGAGCTGCATTAGTCCTTTCTTGTTAACGATTGCGATCGAATGGAGCTTCTAGTGCATCTCCAATGTCATCGAAAAGATTTCGAATATCATTGTCCATTTCATCACCGTTCATTAACCCACGATTAATGTTGCGAACTCGGGTAAAGGTTGCTTCGTCTGTCACAACGTTTATGTTTTTACCTTTTGCGATTTTTTCTGCAACTTCTTTAACTTTATTCTCAACGTTTTGGTTATTACGATCATTCGTGTCTACAGCGATCAAAACGTTATCTTTTGTTACTAACGTGTTCACATCTTCGACATTTGCAATAGTAGCCACTTGATCAGAAATTCTTTCAGCGAGCTGGCTATTTTGATCCATTCTATTGCCAATGTGATCGTGATAGTTGTAATCATTTCGATCGTACATCCCGTACTCATTTGCACGATCCCGATCGTCAATGGTCAATGGTGCACGATTACTGTAATTATTTGGGTAGTCTATGCGACGTCTGTCATCGCGATTATTCGCCCCATCAAACATTTCAGTAATTGGCCCCTCATTGTCCATATAATCTTCATTGCGATCGCCCGTGTAATAACCAATTGGCTGAGCATTATCGTTATATCGCGTGTCCATTGCATTGTTGTCCGCATTACATGCTACCAATGACGTTGAAGCAATGGAAAGTGCCGTTAAAATCGACGCTGTTCTCCTCAATACGAAAACCCCCTTCAGCTGCTTAAAAACGAGCAGATTTTTTCCGCTCATTTATAAGGTGTACAACTTTTGAAGGGGTTATTTTTATGATTTATAGGTAATGAAGAAAAACCATTCCATTTTCATTAAAACTTAGGAGGTGCAGATGCTAAACGACGTTTATGTTCCGAACGCTTATGCATTTTCTCAATAATGACACGATCTTTTTCTGGAATTTCCTCCCCTTTTAAGTACTTATCAATCATATCATAGGTCGTTCCCATTTCATTTTCATCTGTTTGACCTTCCCATAAACCAGCACTAGGCGCTTTCGTAATAATATCTTCCGGTACACCTAAAACTTTCGCCAATTCACGAACTTCACCTTTAGTGAAATGAACAAGTGGTACAAGATCAACTCCACCGTCACCATACTTTGTAAAGTATCCTGTATGCCATTCAGCTGCATTATCCGTTCCTGCCACTAAATATCCGTAATTGTTTGCAATGGCATATAATGTAGTCATACGAAGGCGTGCTCTCGTATTAGCATCACCCATTCGTGCCACTTCTTCTTTCCACTCATTTTTTTCTTTTAACTTATTCTCAATGGATGAAAACAATGTATCATGTGTTTTGGTTAAATCGACCGTCATATAATTAATCCCACTGCTTTTAACCACTTTTAACGCATCTTCTTGGTCCTTTGGATTGCTTTTACACGGCATGATAACGCCTAATGAGTTATCAGGAAAAGCGCGTTTAATTAAATGTGTGACAACCGCTGAATCGATACCTCCACTGATTCCGACGATTAATCCGTTTAAGCCCGCTTTTTTTACCTCTTCACGTAACCATTCAACTAACTTTATCACTTTCTCTTCCATGAATAAAATCTCCTTTTTGATCCATTTTGCCTTCATCATACCATAATGTTCAGTCATTCACAATGAAGAGCACAGCCTTTCAACCCCTAATAAATCTTGTTATGAACGGCTTTTTTGTACACCGAGTTTCTAGTATTTGAACACAAAAAAGATGATCCTCACTAAGAGAATCATCTTTTTTTAGGTAGGTATTTTTAATCTTCCTCTTCTTCGTATTGCGGCGGTTGGTACATATTACGATAATCATGCATCCCTTGATGCGGTTGTGGCGGATAAGGTGCATACGGTTGCTGCATAGGTGCACCATAATAAGGCATCATCGGTGGAGGACATCCACAGTTATTGGCATATGGTGACACCATCGGCTGATGCGGAGGCATTTGGTTTGCTGCTGCCGCAGCATTATCCTCATTTTCCCCATGTTCCATCATTTCCGGACTAACCATATTCGGATTATACATTTGTTGTTGAGGATATGGCATTGGTCCAAATCCTGGTCCTGGCATTACCGGTGAAACTGGCACGCATCCTGGAGGGACCATTCCATAGTTATACGGCATTCCGTATGCTGGTGCTACTTGTGGCTGATACGGATACGGAGCTGGTCCTTGAGGATAAGGGGACATTTGCGCTCCTTGCACCATTCCATCATCATCAAAATCATCGTCTTCCATCATCTCTGGTGCCATGCCAGTCGGATACATCCCGTGAGGATTACCGTATGGAGCCATAGGTCCAAACCCTGGTCCTGGCATTACCGGTGAGACTGGTACACAGTTTTGTGGCCATTGACCACCATAAGCTGGCATCATTGGCATATAAGGCATTTGGTTCATATAAGGCATCGTCATGCTGTCATTTTCCTCTCCTTCCGAATATGCGTGATGTTGTTCATTGCTGGTGTCTTTCATGTCAACATCCGGCTTCATCATATCTGGTAGCACGTTTGCTGGTTTCGGTGGTAGTTGTGGTTGCTTTTTCGCTTCAGGCATCATTGACATATTCACCGTATAATAGTTATGCACATCAACTTCAGGATAGAACGGCTGTTGTTTGTTCGGCTTTTGTGGAACAAAAGGTTTAGATGGTTTCTCATCCGCTTTCGTATCCTCTACATCAACATTCGACTTTGGTTTAGAAGCACTGTATGGATGCTCAGCTTTAGGCATTTCCTTCTTCACTTTATAGTTAATTTGAGCTTCTTTCTTTACAGGCACTCCACCTGTAGGGACTTTAATTTTCATCCCTGGCATAATTAAATCCGGATTACTTAACTGAGTGTTCATTTGTTTTAATTGTTCAAAATCAACATCATATTTTTGGGCAATTTTCCATAACGTATCGCCCTTTTGCACAATATGGATTTTCACACTTTTTCCCTCCAATCGAAAGGTTCACAACAAGTATCAAGGTTTGCACCTGTACAAGGTAGACCAACTAAAAACAAGTAATCATGAGTGCTCATCACAACTTATGCTTCGAAATTTCAAAATATGATTGTCACATGAAAACATGCTATAAAATGTTTTCCTTCCCTTTCGATACGATAAAAGCAAAAAGGTGTCAGAAGGCTAGATTTTTCTAACCCACTGACACCTACACGTATTGACCTTCATTTAAGCGCGCTCAAGCATGCGATTTAATGCTAGAAGAGCAAGTTCTGTTACTTCTGATGAAACGTTAATTTGATTAATTGGTTTTCCACTTTCGATGCTTTCAAGTGCCCAAACTAAATGAGGCAAATCAATACGATTCATCGTTAAACAAGGACACATATACGGATTTAACGAGACAATATGTTTATCTGGATGTTGCTGAATCAAACGATTCACTAAGTTCATTTCGGTTCCGATTGCCCATTTTGTTCCCTTTTCTGCTTTTTCAATCGTTTCGATAATATATTTTGTTGATCCTGCATCATCTGATAAAGCAACGACTTCTCTCGTACATTCTGGATGAACAATGATCTTCATTTCTGGTTCCGTTTTACGAATGTGTTCAATGTTTTGTACGGTGAACTTCTCATGCACAGAACAGTACCCTTTCCATAATATCACTTGAATATCATTCAAATTTTCACCGTTATACTCTAAGGTTTCTTTGATTGGATCCCATACTGCCATTTTTTCTAACGGAATACCTAAATCATAGGCTGTGTTTCTTCCTAAATGCTGATCTGGTAAAAAGAATATACGTTCTTTCTGCGTGAATGCCCATTGTACCATCTTTTTTGCATTGGAAGAAGTAACCGTAGCCCCTCCGTATTTTCCAACAAACGCTTTTATTTCGGCAGTGGAGTTTACGTAAGTTAACGGAAGAATCGTATCGCCAAATACTTCAGTCAATTTTCCCCATGCTTTTTCTGTTTGTGTTATCGTAGCCATATCGGCCATTGAACATCCCGCACGCATATCGGGTAATATTACTTTTTGATGTTCACCCGTTAGCATATCGGCAGTTTCAGCCATGAAATGAACGCCACAAAACACAATATATTCTGCGTCATCGTTAGCCGCTGCCACTTGTGCAAGCTGTAATGAATCCCCTGTTACGTCGGCAAACTGAATTACCTCATCCTTTTGATAATGATGTCCCGGAATAAATAAGCGACGCCCAAACTTTTGTTTGATCTCCCTTACACGTTGTTCTAATTCCTCAGTCGTTCTTTCTTTGTAAGACTCCGGCATCATTTCCTGTTTTTCGAATTCCAATAAATCCATCACGCTCATGATGTCTCCCCCTAATTTACATTTAAACTAATATCCAAGGATGTTACGGAATGAGTTAATAATCCAAGTGAAAGATAATCCACTTGTGTTCCTCGAAATTGAGCTAAGTTGTGAAAACCAATTCCACCTGACGCTTCTGTTACGATATGGCTTGGTGTCATTTTGACATATTGTTTTACTTCTTCGGGCGAACGATTATCAAACATAATTATGTCCACTCCCGCTCGAATAGCTTCATGCAGTTGGTCTTCCGTTTCGATTTCAACTTCTATTTTCACCATATGACCAATTTGTTCCCTTACTCTTTGAACCGCTTTCATAAGCGAACCACAGAACGCTATATGGTTATCTTTTATCATGACTCCATCGTATAAACCAAAGCGATGATTATATCCACCACCGCAACGAACCGCGTATTTTTCCATCATCCGTAAGCCGGGTGTTGTTTTTCTCGTATCACAAATTCTTGTATGCTCGTCATCCAAAGTGGCTACCGCTTTATGTGTTATCGTTGCAATCCCACTCATGCGCTGAATTAAATTCAATACAACCCGTTCTCCTTGCAAAATGGCCCGTATCGGCCCTTCTATCGCTGCAATTACCTCACCTTTTTCAACGGTATCACCATCTTTTTTTAACAGGTTGATGAACATTTCTTGGGAATGTAGCTGAAAACCAGTACGAATAACCTGCTCACCACAAAAAATCCCGTTTTGTTTGGCAACGATAACCGCTTTCCCTTTTTCATTTACAGGAAATATCGTTTCTGTTGTGACATCACGTTCTCCGATATCTTCTAAGAAAAATTGAGTTAAAGCATCTTTTAGTTTTAGTTCATTCAATTAACTCACCTCTAGCTGTTGTTTAAGAGAAGAAGGAATTCTTTTTTGTAACCAGTGGCTCACTTCATTCGGATAATCCGTTCGAAAATGTCCGCCTCGACTTTCTGTTCGCTTCAATGCCGCCTTCGTTATGAGCCATCCTACCGTAACCATGTTCAGCAATTCAACCTCTTCTTTTGTGAACCTCTTCACATTACATTGAAAAAAAGATGTTTGATTTACATATTGTTCAAAGAAATGTAGCGCTTTTCGCAATCCCGTTTCATCGCGTTCAATCCCCACGTACCTACTCATAATTTGCTGAATTTCCATCTTCTTAGGAAGGTGTAATGTTTTCATAACGTATTTATTATTTTCCTTAAATTTCTCATTTGAATCGCGTGTTGGTTGGCGTAACACGTTGGCAAGCTGCTTGGCAAAAACGAGTCCCTCAAGTAAGGAATTACTTGCTAATCGATTAGCGCCGTGAACACCCGTGCACGCAACTTCTCCTACTGCATAAAGACGTTCTACTGAAGTACGCCCAAACAAATCGGTCCTTATGCCCCCCATTAAAAAGTGCATTCCAGGAGCCACTGGAATCTTCTTACGATCGAGCGATAGCCCAGCGTTTGAAACGAGCTTTGTAATAGTCGGAAATCGTTCACTAAATTGCGAAATCATTGAAATATCTAAGTATACTTCTCGACCATCTGCACGCACTTTTTGTATCGTTCGAGCGACTACATCTCTCGGAGCCAAGTCCTCAAGTGGGTGAAGCCCTTTCATAATCCGCCTACCTTCATCATCTACTAGCACAGCTCCTTCTCCACGGACAGCTTCCGAAACTAGTCCCTTGCATGTTCCTTCGATGTATAACAAAGTAGGATGAAATTGGGTAAATTCGAGGTCTACAAGAGAAGCCCCAGCCCGATAGGCCATTGCTAAGCCGTCTCCAGTCACAAAAGGAGAGTTAGATGTAACATCAAAAATGGCCCCACAGCCTCCTGTAGCGAGAACAATATGTTTGCCCGAAATATAACGTTCTTGTTGATTTTCACCACTTATCCATACACCTAAAGCTCGATTATCCACGACGTGTATATCGGTGACCATTGTATGTTCCATAATCGTTACATTTTTATTTACTCTCTCTATAAAAAATTGAATCAATTTTCGGCCGGTTGCATCTCCACCCGCATGAAGAATTCGTGGTTGTTGATGTGCACCTTCCATCCCTAAGTGAATATGACCATTTGCATCCTTATCAAATGTCATGCCATTTTGAATTAACTGTTCAATGTCTAGCTTACCTTGTTGCACTAAAAGCTCCACTGCTTCAGGTAAATTATGAAAACGTCCAGCATAGCATGTATCTTCAAAATGAGCCTTCCAATGATCACGTTTAGAAATTGTGGCTGCGACTCCTCCTTGCGCTAAAGAGGAGTTACTATCACGAATTGATCCTTTTGTAATAACAAGTACGCTCATTTTTTCACAAATTTCTGCCGCCGTTGCTAAAGCTGCAATTCCACTTCCTACGATGATGCAATCATATTGAGACATGAATTGCCCTCCTGTAAACTTAACAACTGTCTTGACACCTATATTTACATAAAACTACAATATTGACAAGAGGTTTGCATACTTTTTTCGTTTCCATTTGTCGCAATTCCCTGCAATTACTCATTATCTTAAGCTTTTAAAGGAGGAACCTGATTGATCTATTTGGACTACGCCGCAACGACACCGATGCATACCGTAGCACATGAAGCCTATATAGAAACGTCAAAAATGGCATTTGGAAATTCGAACAGTCTTCATGATATTGGTGAAAAAGCGAACCACTATTTAGCTGTTTGTCGAAAAACTTTCGCCTCCCTCATTGGAGGAGATGAGAAAGGCGTTATTTTTACAAGTGGAGGGACTGAAAGCAACTGGCTTGCAATTCAAACCCTTTTATCAAATACAGAAAAAAAACATTTAGTGCTCTCTAAATTAGAGCATTCATCCATTGCAAATTTTATGGAGTCATTAAAATCTAGAGGATATGACATCACCTATGTTGAAAATGACGGAAATGGAGCTGTGGATGTCGAATCTGTAAAAAAAGCCATTCGGTCTGATACAGCTATTGTGTCCATTCAGCATGGAAACTCAGAAATCGGAATTGTTCAACCAATACAGCAAATCGCACACTTTCTAAAGGAACAAAATATCTTTTTCCATACAGACTGTGTCCAAACATTCGGGAAAGTTCCCATTCATGCGTCACAGTGGGAAGCATCGGCCTACTCTTTTTCAAGTCATAAATTATATGGACCAAAAGGAGTTGGAGCTATCTACTTTGATCCGTCCTTGCAGCTGAAGCCAACTGTAAATGGAACATCCCATGAATTTGGCTACCGGGCGGGAACAGTTAATGTCCCTGGCATTTGCTCATTTGTTACAATGGCAAAATATTTCCATAAACATGTGAATTCCTATTTAGAACATATGGCTTCGTTGAGAACCTATCTAATAAACGAAATCGTGGCTACGAAGCTTCCTTTAACCGTCATTAATAAAGATTACCAACATCAATTACCTCATATCGTCGGCCTTATATCTTCGCATTATGAAGGGCAATATCTTATGTTAGAATTAAACCGTAAGGGGATTGCTATCTCAACAGGAACAGCATGCCAAGTTGGAATGATGAAACCATCTAAAACGATTGAGTCAATTGGTATAGACGAAGATAAAAAACATCATTTTATACGACTATCTTTCGGGATGGAGACGACAACAGAAGATCTTGATCGATTCATCCAAGCAGTGAAAGAAATAACGTTGTAGAAAGGGATGACGATATGAATCAATCAAAAATTCTAGGAGAAAAACGGCGGGAGCTCATTTTAAAATGGTTACAAGAGGAAGGAAAACCATTAACAGGGGGATGGCTCTCTTCCAAAACAAACGTAAGCCGTCAAGTCATCGTACAAGATATTTCATTATTGAAAGCTCGGGGAATTCCGATAGTCGCTACAAGTCAAGGATACGTTTATATGGATGAAATGTCGAAAAAGCCCAATCAAAAAGAACGGTTAGTCGTATGTAAACACGGTCCAGAGAAAGCGGAAGAAGAACTACAATTAATCGTCGATTTTGGCGTGACGGTAAAGGATGTCATTGTAGAACACCCTGTGTACGGTGATCTAACTGCCTCCATCATGGTCAGTAACCGAAAAGAGGTGCATGACTTCCTCAAAAAAATAAGGGATACAAATGCGTCCTTTTTATCTGAATTATCGGATGGTGTTCATATTCATACACTCGTTGCTCAAAATGAGGAAATCTTAGATGAAGTTTGTGAAAAACTTGCTGATGCTGGTATTCTTTTCAACGAATAACGTAAGAAAAGCGCAAAGCGCAAGTCCTTGGGCGAAGGGGGCTCGAGGACCTGCGAGGAGGCTTCCGTCGCCACAGTAGGGCCGAAGCGACCTGAGCAGATGGCGCTTGGAGCTAGACACTAAAAAAACGGTAAAGAGAATACTTTAACACTTTATTGAACGTAAACTTTCTGTAACAACAAGAAAAGCAGAGGAGATAAAAATCTTCCTCTGCTCTTCTTATTCCGTTCGCTATAATTTTTGAGTCGTTTCATGTAGTTGATATGAAGGGTAGCTCCCTAGCACTTTTACGGAACACCCTAACGCCTCAAGTTCCGCAATTGCACCAGGTATCAATACATCATCCATCTTTTCTTCGATGTCGATGATGAATAGATACTCACCTAATCCCGTTTTCATTGGACGGGATTCGATTTTAGACATGTTTAGTTTTCTCCATGAGAAAGCAGAAAGCACTTGATGTAGTGAACCCGCATGATTGGACGGTAAGGTGATGACCAACGTCGTTTTATCACCCGTTTTCTCAATCTCCTTCATACAAGGTACACTAAATTCCTGCTTCGGATATAACAATATAAACCGCGTATGGTTATGGTGGTAATCATGAATGTTTCGTTTGACAATATGTAAATGGTACTCTTTTGCCGCAAGTTCATTAGCAATTACCGCCATATTATCCTCAGGATGGTCATGAATATGTTTTGCAGCTGCTCCTGTCGAAGTAGCATAGTCGTATGCTGCATTGGGGAATACGCGATGAAGAAATTGATGACATTGGGCAATTGCATGGGAATGCGAATAGATTCGCTCGATTTTTTCCCACTCATCCTTTCGAGTTGGATGAACCATTAAATGCTGTTCAATTGGCGCGATAATTTCCCCTACAATAAACAGTGGCTTTTCATGAATTAAATAATCGACCGTTAAGTTGACGGAACCCTCTAATGCATTCTCAATTGGAACAATTGCTAAATCCACGTCTCCATTTTCTACTGCATCCATATTGCTAGGAATCGTTGGGTAAGGAATGCATTCAACTTCTGGACTAAAAAAGCTTGTCACAGCCAAGTGAGTAAACGTCGCTTTCGGCCCTAGGTAACTAACCTTCATCTCTACTCGTCCTTCCTATGCTCCTGAACTTAATAGTTCAACTTTTTCTACAAACTCTAGTTTTCTCAAGTTAGTCAATAAATCGTTGATGTCATCTTTCATTCCGTTCGTATTTAGAGATAATGTTACATTGGCTCTACCTTGTAACGGAATGGTTTGGTGAATCGTTAACACATTGCAGCCTGATTCTGCTACTAATTGCAAAAGATTCGATAACGTTCCAGCTCTGTCCTCCAGATGAAAAAATAACGTGATGATTTTTTCTTTAACGACAGTATGAAAAGGAAAGATAGCATCTCGATATTTATAAAACGCACTTCTACTCATATCCACTCGCTGTACGGCCTCTTGTACGGAACTTGCCTTACCGCGCTCGAGCATTTGTTTTACTTCTAACGTTTTCCGCATTGCTTCAGGAAGTACGTCTTCTCGAACTAAATAGAAAACTTCATCCTTCATAGATCGATTCCTTTCCACAATTGGTTTTTATAAAAGCGTTCACACATGTAGTAAGCCGCACAGATTATTTCGCAACCTGTGCGCGCCTTCTCTACATATCCAAACGAAATAGCCCTTTGCTCTATTCAATAAATTCAAATTCAAATTCGAGAATTCGAACGATGTCCCCGTCTTGTGCTCCTTTTTCACGTAAAGCATCGTCTACACCCATTCCACGCAATTGGCGAGCAAAACGTCGAACGGTTTCATCACGCGTAAAGTCTGTCATCTTGAATAACTTTTCAATTCGTTTTCCAGATAAAACGAACGCACCATCACTATCACGCGTAATCGTAAAGCCATCGTCTTCTTTCTCAAATTTATATACAACACGGTGAACAGACGGCTCTTCTTCCACTTCATAAAGTGGGAATTCTGGTGTTTCTTCCAGTAAGTCAGCCACTTCAAATAATAAGTCACGAATGCCTTGGCGGGTGAAAGCAGAAATTGGAATAATCTTAATGTCATCTCCAACCTTTTCTTTAAATTGTTGAAGATTCTCTTCTGCTTCAGGCATATCCATTTTGTTCGCTACTACAATTTGTGGACGTTCTGTTAAACGTAAGTTATATTGTTTTAACTCATCATTAATTGTCACGTAATCTTCGTATGGATCGCAACCTTCCATGCCTGACATATCAACGACATGAACGATAACTCTTGTACGCTCAATATGTCTTAAAAACTGATGACCTAGACCTACTCCTTCATGAGCTCCTTGAATAAGACCTGGTAAATCAGCCATAACAAAGCTTCTTCCGTCATCTGTCTCAACCATACCTAAGTTCGGAACAATCGTCGTAAAATGATAAGCAGCAATCTTTGGTTTCGCACTTGAAACGACGGACAATAACGTGGATTTTCCGACACTTGGGAACCCGACTAAACCAACATCAGCCAGTAGTTTCAATTCTAATATAACGTTTCGCTCCTCACCTGGCTCACCTTTTTCACATAGCTCTGGAGCTGGATTTGCTGGTGTTGCAAAGCGAGTATTTCCTCTTCCCCCTCTACCACCTTTAGCAATGACCGCACGTTGTCCATGCTCAGTTAAATCCGCGATTACTTCTTGCGTATCTTCATCCATTACAACCGTTCCAGGTGGAACTTTAACAACGAGAGGCGTCGCGTTTTTTCCATGCTGGTTTTTGGACATTCCATTCTCTCCACGCGGCGCTTTGAAATGTCGTTGGTAACGGAAATCCATTAACGTACGTAATCCTTCATCGACTTCGAAGACGACGTCGGCACCTTTCCCTCCATCACCTCCAGCTGGTCCACCTTTCGGCACGTATTTCTCACGACGGAAGGCGACCATTCCGTTCCCTCCGTCTCCTCCTTTAACATATATCTTGACTTGATCGACAAACATGTTGTTATCCTCCTACTGAATGCATACTTCGTCTAAATTTATGGTGACATGAACCGTAATCTCTGACGACTCATTTTTTATTACATGTACATTTAATGGCATATTCGTTTTTTCATTTAAAAAAGATAGTAATTCCCCTCTATCATGTAGTATGCCATGAAATTGAAACACAAACCGAATGTCCTCTTTACGATCGGTTTCAATTGTAATGATCATTTCATGCTCATGATTCGGTTCAACTGCTTTTTCAATTCGATTAAAAAAGACTTCTGTCCAATTCGTGATTTGATCGTCTAAGTTGGTTAGACGCATCGCCTCCCCAAGGACAACAAACTCAACAGGGAATACTGGATTCCTCCAATTATGCGTTAAAATATATTCCGCAAACCGCTTCATATGTAAATTACATAATTTTGATTCGTGTTGAGCTTCCATCACAATTTCATCGATTATCTCTTTTGCACGTTCGTATTTTTTTAAAGCTAAATTCCCTTTTAAAAGCTGAAGCTTATTCATCCAATCATGTCTGGAGTGGCTTAACAATTCAACAATACTCCATGAATCTTCATACTTTTTCACAATCCCACTCCTATTCCAATCGCTATTGTACATTCTATATGTACACAAATTATAACAAAGTTTTCTTGAGAAGATAAGGTGAAACTTTGATAGAACTGAAATCTTTTTCCATAACACTTGGATGAATGAATTAAAAAAGGAGGAGGACGAAGTTGATATGGTGGACATAACGAAAAC
The DNA here is from genome assembly GCF_022809095.1 of Bacillus kexueae. Classification (GTDB taxonomy): domain Bacteria; phylum Bacillota; class Bacilli; order Bacillales; family Aeribacillaceae; genus Bacillus_BZ; species Bacillus_BZ kexueae. Next base: position 293,238 of record NZ_JALAZE010000002.1, on the reverse strand, counting down.
GGGGAAAGTAGATGAACTTAATATTTAGAATTTGGGTTGAAGGGTGTTTTCGTAAACGAAGTAGCTTTTACAGCCTTTTTTAACAGAATAAATAACATTACGCTTTAGATACTTTCTTCCTCTGTGAATCCTGTCTAGTTTCGTCTCCTAGCGTCTAGCGAACTGTCGACAGGTCGATATCTGCTCGTATTCGAGTCTACAGCTCGAAGGACGCCGGACAGTCGCCACCTTCGCGTTTAGTATTTCATTAATAAAGGTCCAAATAAAAAACTCTAACCAAAAGGTTAGAGTTTTTTATCATTAAGCTTCTTTCGCTACTGGATATACGCTAACTTTTTTCTTGTCACGACCATAGCGCTCGAAACGTACGATACCGTCTACTTTAGCGTATAACGTATCGTCGCCACCACGACCAACGTTTACACCTGGATAGATTTTCGTACCACGTTGACGGTAAAGGATAGAACCACCAGTTACGAATTGGCCATCTGCACGCTTAGCACCAAGGCGCTTTGCGATAGAGTCACGACCGTTTTTCGTAGAACCTACACCTTTTTTAGACGCGAAAAATTGAAGATCTAGTCTTAGCATTCGGTCCACCTCCTATGATCTTTTGTCGTATATACGAATATACTGTCCGTAATCTCGTTCAATGCTTTTCAGCGTAACGAGCATACCTTCTAACAATAATTGAGCCTTCTCATACTGATCAGTTGATAAATCAGCCGGAAGTTCCACATATAAATATCCTTTATCACCCATCTCAATGATCGGAATGACACCTATTAATTCTTCAAGTGCGTTGACAGCACCGATAGAAGAAGCAGATGCTCCTGCACATACGATATCCTTTCCAGGATCGTCATAGTACGCGTGTCCTGTCATCTTAAATGAGTGAATCGTCCCGTTGTTCAAACGGTTAACATGAACTTTAATCATGCGTAACAGCCTTACGCGTTGATTTTTTCAATCACAACTTTAGTGTATGGCTGACGATGACCTTGCTTTTTACGTTGGTTCTTTTTCGCTTTGTATTTGAAAACGATGATCTTTTTCGCACGACCTTGCTTTTCAACTTTCGCTGTAACAGTCGCACCTGCAACAGTTGGGCTACCAACTTTCACGTCGTCTCCGCCTACGAAAAGAACTTTGTCGAACGTTACAGTTTCGCCTTCTTGAGCGTTTAACTTTTCAACGTAAATCGCTTGTCCTTCTTCAACTTTGATTTGCTTTCCACCAGTTTCGATAATTGCGTACATTCTCTGCACCTCCTATTTTAACTCAGACTCGCCAGTACAGGTGTCGGACTGAATCCGAACTTTAACCTATTCTGTGCGGTTGTAGCACAGGTGGGTGCTACAAACAATAACATATTGATATTATCAAAGGTCGTCATTAATTGTCAACAATAGTTTCACGTTCGGCCCATTCTTTTTTGGATATCAACTAAGGATCCTTCCATTCGAATAGCATATGTCCGCACGTAATGGTTTGGTACAATAAATAACTTCATATGTAGATGTGATTCTAAAATTTCAAGAAGACTTCCTTCTTCTATATAAGGAATGACATCTGGCCGCACTTCCACCAGTACCGCTTCTACGTCTTTTGTTCGATACGATAACAATTCTCGTTGCAGACGAAATGCGATGGATTCATTAGATAATACCCTTCCTGTCCCATTGCATGACGAGCAAGAAGAGGTCACCAATTCTGATAACGATTTACGTACTTTTTTTCTCGTTATTTGGAGTAAATTCAATTCTGTAAAGCCAATAACCTTCGAATAAACACGGTCTTCTTTAAGCTCGTTTCTTATGACTTGTAAAATGGTGTCCTGATCTCTTTTTTCTTTCATATCAATAAAATCAATCACAATCATTCCACTTAAATTCCGTAACCGCAGCTGTTTGACGATTTCTATCGCCGCTTCTTTGTTTGTTTGTAACACCGTGTCCCGATATGTATGTTTGCCAGAAAATTTCCCAGTATTCACATCAATAACCGTCATCGCTTCTGTTTCTTCAATGACAATAAAACCGCCATTTTTTAACCATACATTCTTTCTAAGCGCTTTATCAATTTCTTCATCCACATTGTTAAGAGAAAAAACATCTTCTGTCCCTGAGTGAAACGTTAATTGAACAGCTGCATTCTTTGGCATAAGCTGTTTTACTATTTTTCCAATATGCGCTCTGTCATAAATGATCTCATCAATTGAGTGAAGAGAGATTTCATGCAATATTTCTTCAATAAAGTTCTCAGGGTGATATAGCTTACAAGGTGTAGCGCCTTTTTTTTTCAGTACAGCAGTACTCGCGTGCTCAAGATCAGCAAACATGTTTCTTAACGTATCTGTTGAATGTTGTTGTGCATCTGTTCGAATAATTAATCCTCCGCGAGTTAAAACACCTCGTCCAAATTGTTCAAGTCTGCTTCGCTCATCTTCATCTATAATTTTCTTTGAGATTGCAACATGCTCCTCGAACGGTTTATATACGAGGGAAGAGGTCTTGAATTCAAGGTTCATCGTGAGCTTCGGCGCTTTATGTTCGCTTCCTTCTTTCACAAGTTGAACAATAATTTCTTCTCCTTCTCTTAAAAAGGAGGAAATACTTTTTGCTTCGATAGATGGATCGTTTTTGACTGCTTGTAAATAGGCTAGTACATCATTCCGATGAAGATAACCGTTTATTTCTTCACCAATATCGACAAATGCAGCTTGTAGACCAGGCACAATATTACGAACCCGCCCTTTATAAATGCTTCCGGGCGACATTTTTTGATGACGATCCTTTATAAACATTTCTGTTAGCCGCCCATTTTCTAAAAGTGCTATCTTTTCTTCTTCCGTTCTCGCATTTACAATCAGTTGCCTCAAAAAACATTCCTCTTTTCTAACCTACATTTTCTTCATTAACTCATGTTTTCTCCAAATCGTCAATAAACATACAACAACTCCTTCATGCGAGCATTCGTCTGTTTATGAGTAAAGTAAGCATGCAATAATTCCGTTTCATCTAACTGTACCTTTCCGTCATGTTGTTCAACAATGATGGGATGTTTACACCCTCTTTGAAAACGCATCAACACGTTAAAAAGCTCATCATCTTCTTTCACTTCAATGGGTTTCAATGCATGAACCGCTTCATTTTTCCCATAATAACGTTCCATTAGAAAACGTAAATACACATATTGCTTATGTTTATTTTCCATGTACAATGAGTAACCGATGAACGACAGTATTAGCCATAAGTTAATGGAGGTTGGATGGAAGATAACTGTGACAAAACAGATGAGACAAAGTAAATAGAAGGAAAAGACGAGAACTTGGCGATGGGCATTCGGGTACGACATGTTCGCTGATCGCCATAAAAGAAATAGCTTCCCCCCATCGAGCGGCCAAATAGGTAATAAATTAAATAACAGTATTGAAGCGTTTAACCATGTAAAATACACGAACGTTTCATACGATATCCAATCAATCGCAAAAAGAAACCAGCCGATTAATTGTAGCGGTATATGTTGGAGGGGACCGGACAATATCACCCAAAACTCTTCCTTCAGGGGGCGATTCCCGTGTTCGTCCACTTCCACTACTCCTCCAAACGGGAGTAACATAATTGACTTCACACGCCATGAAAAAAAACGGGCACAGACTGCGTGACCCATTTCATGAAAAAACACAATGACAAAGAGCAAGATTAAAGATTTAAATTGAGCCGTGACAACACTCAACCCTGCAATTCCCCATAAAACTGGATGAATATGAACTTTGAATAGAAGCGAAATATATTTATTCAAATGAAATCACCTGATTTGGATCAATAAATTGATCTCCCTTTTTAATGGCAAAGTAATAGGTTCCTTGCTCACTTTCATTCAACTTTACTTGCCCAATGGATTCCCCCATTTTTACGTAATCATACAACGCCACGTCCACTTCCCCTAAATGACCGTACCATGTCTCCGTTCCATCACTATGTTGAATAATGACCGTTAAACCAGTTGCTTCTTTTTCGCTCACTTCCACTACGACACCTTCGTTCATAGCTTCTACTTGTTTTTTAGTTGTCTCAACGGTAATCCCTTGGCCATTATCTTCAAAGCTTTCGAGTACCTTTCCTGATGCTGGTACCGCAAATTGAGGATCATTTTCTTTTTGAGAATCGCTCGTCATTGGTTCTAAAAGTGCAATTGGGCTTCCAAATTGTTCTTCATACCACTTTGAAACTGCTGCAAATTGAAACTCTGTTTCCATCATTTGCTGCACTGTTTCCCGAGCTTGTTGGAATGGGGCTTGATCATTTTTATGGATAATGGCGACAATTAATACAAGACAGGCAGCAACTAATAGCTTCATCATAAACATTTCTGGTCGAAATAACGGATGGAACTCCCTATCCTTATTTTGATTGGTATAGGAAGGAGGATAAATGACATGGTCGTCATCCAAGTAGGTGGAACGTTTCACTTCATTTAGTGGAGCGCCATGTGATTGCTGAGCACGTTCTTTTTTTCGTTTTGCAATTCTTTCTTTTATTTCCTCTTTTCGGCGATTCATGAGCGCACATCATCCCTTTTTCCCAATGTTTGTACAAGTTTATGCCTTGTCTTTTTAAATATGACAACTAAAGCTGAGAAAAAGAGATAATATAACACTACTATCCGTCATTTTCCAAAGAGTTGAGTGATGAACTTCAATATTAAAATCCTACTAATTTATATATGTCCCCGTTTACCTCGTAGTCTGCACTCATTAGTGGTACTTGTCTAAATCTGATGTATTTCTTGATCGCCTCTAAATAAACGCCTTTTGCTGGTTCTAAAATGGGAATCTTCATATTTCACAATCTCCTCTTACTTAACTAAACGTAAATTTAGTTATTTCCATAATGACTGGCCCTAAGATAAAGATAATCGTGTAAAGAAAAGCTAGTAGGAGACAAAATATAGACTCCTAGTTCAACGATGTGCTCTACAATATCTTTTTGCTTTTTCTAAAACATTCCTTATTGTTTAAGTACACAATTATAACAATATGTAAATCATCACCTATTTAACAACCAATGATCATTCATAATCTCCGTTGCATAATCTCGAATCATATCTTCTTTCGGGAACAGTCTTTTAGTTAGAAAATCTTTAATTTTATTTAAATCACCTGTATTAATGTTTTTGATTGCTTCAACCCGAGATGTATGAACTATCTCTAAAGTCTCTTTCACAATGAGTTCCATATTTTTTAAGTGAACATTTGACGTCATTTGATGTTTCAATTTATCAACAACGTCAGATAAAGTTATTTTAACGGGCCTTAAATGCCCTCTTTTATATAAGTCTAAGAGCGCAATTGACCTTATATCCGTAATGGTTACAAATTCTATAAGTTGACTTTTTATTTTTTTAAAGGATTCTTCATCAATAAAATCTCTATTTAAAAGAGATTTTATTGATGCTTCTAGCTCTCTTGCTATTTTTTCTAATTCAATGCTCTTTTCGTTCCAAAGCTCTAAGTATGAGAATACTTGTTTTACATCATTAAGATTTTTTTCCAATCCATTTCGATACTTCTCCATCACTGGAATCATTAATGAGATGAGCTCATCAGCATTTTGTAAAATTCCTTCAAAAAATTCGACATCATGTTTTAACGCAGCCTTTATACGACCTTCTTCTATCCATATCGTTTCAAAGGTACAATAGTATTCCAATACTCTTTTAGTCAGTTCTTCATCTCGGACAACTTCCCCCTTTTGATCAACAACTAGAAAATCCTGTATCAACCTATTAACAATTCCGTCTCCAAACCATTTCTTTTTATATAAGCCTACAAATTTATATATTTCCCCGTTTACCTCGTAGTCTGCACTCATTAGTGGTACTTGTCTAAACTTGATGTATTTCTTGATCGCCTCTAAATAAACGCCTTTTGCTGGTTCTAATATTGGGATTTTCACTTCAGAAATCCTCTCCTTGAAGCTGTAATTTAAAATGGTAAAAATGACTAGAACACAAATTAAAAGTAACTTTTCAACTCTATATATTATTATATTAAAATGGTAATATAAGTAAAACAATCTATTATTTTATAGCTATCAAGAAAATGCTTCTAAAAAAAATCACTAAGGACATGAAATCCTTAGTGATTATAGTTACTTATAAATCATACTTTAACGCCAAAGAAACGTTTCAGTTTTGCAAAAACACCTTTATCCGGCTCTTCTAAGGCTAATAGCGGTACTGATTCACCCAATATACGACGAGCGATGTTTCGGTATGCGATGGAAGCTTTGCTATCTGGACTCATGACAATAGGTTCTCCTTCATTAGAAGCTCGGATTACTTCATCGTCATCAGCCACGATTCCAATTAAATCGATTGATAAATGAGTTACAATTTCATCGACCTCAAGCATATCTCCATTTTGTACTAAATGGTTACGAATTCGATTGATTACAAGTTTCGGAGGCTCGATATCTTCCTTTTCTAACAGTCCGATAATGCGGTCCGCATCGCGAACGGCCGAAATCTCAGGTGTAGTGACAACGATGGCTTTATCCGCTCCAGAAACTGCATTCTTATATCCTTGTTCAATACCCGCAGGACAGTCAATAATGATATAGTCATATTCTTGCTTTAATTCTTCTACTAGCTTTGCCATTTCTGAAGGCGAAACTGCAGATTTATCACTCGTTTGGGCAGCAGGTAATAAGTATAATAAACCATCAAAACGTTTATCTTTTACGAGCGCTTGATGTAGCTTACAGCGACCTTGCACGACATCGACAAGATCATAAATGATACGGTTTTCTAACCCCATTACAACATCTAAATTGCGCAAACCTATATCTGTATCTACTAAACAAACTTTTTTCCCGAAAATGGCTAATGCCGTACCAAGGTTAGCAGAGGTTGTTGTTTTACCCACTCCACCCTTACCAGATGTTATGACGATAGCCTCACCCATAATTCATTCCCCCTCAAACCTAGATAAATTGGGTCTAAGATGTGATAGTTGCTGTACTCGATCGATGACAATCGTATCATTCTCATCTATGTACGCGCATTCCATCGTTCCGTTTCCTTCGTTGCTAATTTCTTGAAGAGTAGACAATAATACATCTGAAATGCGAAGTTGAAGCGGATCCATAGACGACGCTGCAATGATGGCATCTCGATTTCCTTCAGTACCAGCATGCGCGCTCCCCTTCAATGATCCCATTATAAAAATGTTTCCGCTTGCCATGACGGTTCCACCTGGGTTCACATCTCCGATTAGTAGCAAATCCCCACTTACTTTTAGAACTTGTCCAGAACGAATAATTTTAGCGACTGAAACAATTTCCGTTTCCTTTTTCCATCTTTCGGCCTCTTCTTTTGTCATGACATTTGAATCAATGGATTGAACGAATAAATTTCTCTTTTTACGAATTAGTATTTTTAACCGTTCTTCTTGTTGTTCTGTTAAATATCGATTTCCAACCTTCAGGACGACACCGATTAATGGACTATCTTCTTGAACATACTGACGTTTAGATAATAATATGTCAATCTCCCGCTCAAGATCTTGAAACGAGCACGTATCATCCAAATATAGTGTTAATCCATCCTTTGTTCCTTTAATGGTTACGTAATTTTGTTTTTGAGCTTTCACGATGTTCACCTCAACACAAAAACTATTTCGACATATGCAATGAAAAATCCTTTTCTTAGAATAAATTAATCGTCAATTTGTTCAATCTGTAAGCTCAAAATGAATCGTTTAAATGGATAGATTAACAACAGTGAAACCGTTGCATTTAAAAGTAATGTAGGAACTAGCCGATTCGAAACAAACATGTTAACGGAAAGATCCGTAACGCCAACAGCTGAATAAATCCAAAATGTATAAAATTCCAATACAGAAATTGCAAGCATGCTTAATAAAACGAGTACAAAGGCGTTGTTATGAAATGCTCTCAACGCCCATCTCGTTAAAAAAGCTAAAACGGGATAGGAAAACGTGTATACCCCGATGACCTCCGTATAGACAACATCATATAAAAATCCGAACAATACCCCACATAAAATCCCAAAACTTTGGGACGTGTATGCAGTTACAGCAATAATCGCTACGACTAAAAAATGAGGAACGACCGTTTGATCATCAGACAGAAACGGAACCGAAACTAAATCAACAAAAATACTTTCACTGACAAAAGTGGTGAAGATGGCAAACAGAAGAAAAAAACGTTTAATCATTCTTCTTCACCTTCAGCTTCTTCAGAATGAATGGTCGGCATCTCTCGTTTAATAAACATCACATGTTCAATGTCATAAAAATCTGCAGCAGGCTGAATAAAAGCAATTTTGGATAGCCCATACGCATCCGGCTCAACCTTTAACACTTCTCCAATTGGCAACCCTTCTGGGAAGATTCCTCCTAGACCCGACGTCGTTACTCCGTCGCCCTCTTTAATCTCTCTGTCCGTCTCAATAATTTTCATTTCCAATGCTTTTAATTCATCGTCATATCCTTCGATTAAACCGAATACTGCACCGTTTTCCGTTGAAATCAAAGCAGAAATTCGGTTTTCTCGATTTGGCATACTTAGTAATTGAACGGTTGAAGTGAACTGACTTGTACTTTTCACTTTTCCAATTAATCCTTTTGCCGTCATCACCGCCATGTCTTTTTCCACGCCGTGAATGGTTCCTTTATTGATCTTTATCAATTCATTCCATTGATCTGGATTTCGAACATAGACGGTACCTCGAATGACTTCATAATCGCTCAAGTCTTGCTCGTTTTGAATATCTAGCTCTTCCTTCAACTTCTCATTCTCCAATTGTAATTGTTGAATTCGTTCCTCTAGCTGCATATAACTGTTCAATTGGCTTCGTAAAATTTCGTTCTCCTCATATGTATCGAGTAAATTATTTACATTTTCAAAGAAGCCCGCGACATATTGTGCGGGCCTATGAAATACACTTTGGACAAGTCCAATCGTATCTTGAATGAATTCTTCTGGCCAAGAAAGATTTCGATCCTTTTTGAAGGAAAAACCAATCAATGCCACCAACAATATAATACTTACAAGCAAAAGGATTAGACGCTTATTTAATAAAAACTGTGGCATGATTTACACCTCGAATTACCTTTGATCTTTTGCTCGATTTTTGAATAAATGAATGTGGTCTAACGCCTTTCCTGTTCCAATTGCAACACAGTCTAGTGGATTTTCCGCAATTAATACTGGCATATTCGTTTCTTCGCTAATGACCTTATCTAAGTTTCGTAATAATGCACCGCCACCTGTTAAGACAATACCACGGTCCATAATATCCGCTGCTAATTCAGGTGGAGTTTTCTCTAATGTATTTTTCACTGCATCAACAATTGCGTACACTGTATCATGAAGTGCTTCTGCAATCTCCTTAGCTGTAATTTCAATCGTTTTCGGTAAACCCGTCAACAAATCACGGCCGCGAATTTCCATATTTTCGATGCCTTCCGGTGAACCGGCAGATCCTACTTCCATTTTGATTGCTTCTGCTGTACGATCACCGATCATTAAGTTGTACGTTTTACGGATGTAGTTAATAATAGCATCATCCATTTCGTCTCCAGCCACTCGGATAGACTGGCTTGTTACGATTCCACCAAGTGAAATAATTGCCACTTCTGTCGTTCCACCACCGATGTCGACAACCATACTTCCTGTCGGCTCCCAAACTGGTAGATTCGCTCCAATCGCTGCCGCAAATGGTTCTTCAATTGTATAAGCATCTCTAGCACCCGCTTGACGCGTTGCATCGATTACCGCACGCTCTTCTACAGCAGTAATACCAGAAGGAACACACACCATAATATACGGCTTACGTGAAAATAACCCTTTATTTTTCGTCGCCTGCTTTATGTAATATTTCATCATCGTGGCAGTCGTGTCATAATCCGCAATAACCCCATCTTTCATTGGGCGTAGCGCTACAACATTCCCCGGCGTACGACCAATCATATTTTTTGCGTCATTTCCGACTGCAACAATTTGCTTTGTATCCGTTTGTAGCGCCACAACAGATGGCTCGCGCACAACAACACCTTTTCCTTTTACAAACACTAACGTATTCGCAGTTCCTAAGTCTATCCCAAGGTCTCTAGTACCAATTCCAAACATTGAATGTATCTTCCTTTCTCAATCAAATAAACTTTTGTCATCATTTCCGCCTTTACTTACGTTGGCACATGCACAATCATTGAAAAAACGGTATTTATCTATCATAAAAAGTACATTGAATAATCTTTTCTTACAAAACCCATAACCCTTATTATAACGTAAAAAATTCAAAAAAAAAGTGCTTCGAAAATCCTTTTTTATCATTGAAGAACAGATGTCCAGACAAGTTCACATATGATAGACGAAAAGCATAGGAGGATGGTTACATAAATCATAAAATGAATTCAAAAAAATTTTTTAGTATTCGTTCCAAAATATACACTTTCATTCAATAAGTTAGTACAAATCGCTCCTCTATCTGTTCCATCTTCCATTTTATATTTTTTGTATGCTAAAGGTGTCATGTTCATCAACTTTCGAAATTTTTCAATAAAGTAGCTTGTACTATTAAAACCTACTTGATAAGCAACTTCCGTAACATTGGACTCTTCTTGTTGCAGTAAAGCTAAGCTTTGCTGAATTCGATAATCAATAACGTAATTTAATGGTGTAGTTTTTAATATTCGCTTGAAGTAACGACAACACTCAGACCGACTTAATTGACCAGCTCTTGCAATGTCCTCTAATGTGATTTTCTCAGCATAATGAAGATGTATAAAACTTAACATTTGCCTCATTCGCTGACTCTTTACCATTTCCTTCTGAACGTATTCAGGTTGAAAACGATTAAAGAGTAAGTTCTTCCAGATGAACGTTAGTTGAATGTTTATATCAATTTCAAAATATTGCGGTTTACGCTCAAGCAACTGTTTTATTTTTAACATAGCATCGATTATATTTCTCCCCCAAAGCTCTTTCGCATCTATATAAACATAAGGTAAATTAGTTGCTTGAATATAAGGGGTTACATAAGTTGTGAAGAGTTCTTGTGACAAAAGGAAATGAGGAGACACATTTAAGCAAATATATACACAGCCCGTTTGTTTCTCATCTTCCGCCATGTGTAGGCAGCCGCTATTAATAAATAGCCCTTCTCCTTTTCGTACTTCAATTCGCTCCTCATTAATTTGAAAGACCGCTTCCCCTTTCTGGATCAAAACAAATTGAATCTCCTCATGCCAATGCAGGGGAATATAGCCATGTATATTTTGTTGAATCGTAGTTTCATAACATGCCATTGGTAACTCAACGGTACGATGTTGCGTTAGCTCTTTTAAGCCTTCATTAACCTTGAAATTTTTTATTTGCAAATAATCACCTCAATATATTTATATTTTTTCATCCAATTTAAGTATTTCTCAAACAATTTTTCAATTATTATATCACTATTATTATATTTAAGAAGGAGCATTGAACATGAAAAGACCTACTAGAAGAACCGGATTATTTCTCGTAATTACAGGAGCTCTGTTTTGGGGTGTTGGGGGAACAGTTAGTCAAAAACTCTTTCAACAATACGAAATCGATGTAAATTGGCTTGTAACGACACGATTGCTAATAGCTGGTATCTTACTCTTAACTGTTCAATTTTTTTGGAAAGATCGTTCTCAAGTTTTTGGTGCCTGGAAAAATCGAAAAACGGCTGTCCAACTCATTATTTTCGGATTATTCGGCATGCTTGCGGTTCAATACACCTATATGGCATCTATTAAATATGGTAATGCTGCGGTAGCGACACTATTGCAATACTTAGCTCCAGTCATGATAATCATTTACTTAATTTTACGTAAACAATCTGTGCTAACAAGACAAGATTTATTAACTGCCTCGCTAGCTTTAGGCGGTTGCTATTTCTTATTAACAAACGGCTCAATCTCTGATCTATCTGTTCCAGCACCTGCCATAGTTTGGGGTGTATTATCTGGACTAGCGTTAGCATTTTACACCTTATATGCAGTCCCTCTTCTTAAACAATATGATTCCCTTGTCATCATAGGGTGGGCAATGGTTATCGGAGGCTTTACACTAAGCTTTATCCATCCACCTTGGCAAATGGAATTCACCGGTTTAACAATAGATGCCTATTTATCCTTAGTTTTTGTTATCATTTTTGGTACTATGATTGCATTCTGGTTTTATATCGAGAGTTTACAGAGTCTTTCTCCAAAAGAAACGAGCCTGTTAGGGAGTTTAGAACCTCTAGCAGCAGTTTTAACAACAGTCTTTTGGCTAAAAGAACCATTCGGATTTTTTCAATGGATTGGTGCAGCTTGTATTATTGGAATGATTATATTACTAGCATTAAATAAAAAATCTTCATCTCAATCAGAACAAACAAAAGCCTTTCAGAATTAGTCTCTGAAAGGCTTTTAAAAGTACAGTACTAGAAACTACATACGGAGTGGCGGGATGATAGTCTTGTGTGGTAATGACGATGTTTATGACATCTGACTTCTTGGCAGGGAACTCATGCCAGTAGAGGCTCCGTTTTAAGTTTTGGCATATTTCTACTGTTTAGCTCATCTTGTTTCAGCTGAGGAGAGTCACTCATAAATGAAAAGTGAAAGACGAACATTTACTGTTGATATTTAGACGCAAGTGGTCAAGTTAAACGAAAATAGAAAAACAACGAGAAATTATTATTAGCGAATATTAATACGAAGACCGTCTAGTAATTTCTTGCTTTCTCAAAAAATTATCTCTTCAATTGAATAATAATCAATTAGATCTGCCTTCATTGACCAATACTCTTCAATATCATTTTTAGTTAGTCTATAAGATTGTTTAGCATTGTACATCTTTAAAAAACCTGCCAGTGAATCATATGCTAAAAAGACCCTCTCCTCATCTTCAAAAGTAAGTTTGATTCCAATATCATTTTTTATATCCCATTTTTTTCATCTCTAGACCAAGATACTGTATTACGAATAACAGTTACAGAATGAATAACTTTCTCTATCAATTCTTCATGTAAGCCCTTTATAGAAGATAGAGATTTTCCAACCGTTAAACAAGGATATTCATCGCCATCTGAATTCAATTTCTGTAAGTTCTTTATCACCACACTCCCCCCAGATGTTTCTAGATTAAGGTTTAATGCAAAATCACCTACTTCTTCAAATAAAATTTTAGTTAATACCTTTCCTTTCAAACCTCTTAACAAAGTCAGCTCTTCTTCTTTTAAAGTATCAACAAATTGATATCTCATTTTTTATGACTCTCCACTATCTTTAAAATGAATATAGTGTTTGGTATTTTACGATTTTTGTACCTATATTGCTAATTGGACTATCTAGCAATAATTTCCCATGTTTAAAATAAAATAAGTTCAGGTGAGAAAGAAGTTTATCAGCAAATAGTACCCTTTTACCAAGATCAAGAAAGGCAATGGATCTGTAAATTTGATTTCTCTTCCCACAATTTTCATTTACTATTTTTTACTTTTCCAAAGAATTCTTCACCTTGTTCATAAGATTAACGGGATGTACTAACAATTTATATAACATTTCCCAAACTTTATTTACTTTCTGTAATACCAACTGTTATTTCTCCATCATGGAAAAATTCTATTACATAACCTTCATTTTCACAAAGCATAAATGTATCTGATCCCACAGCTATTACATCTTCAATTACATTTAGTGCTTCCTTCAGATTAGTTCTAATTCCTGAAATTTCAGTGTAATTCCATAATATTATGACTTCATCATTATATATTCCCATGTTCTTTAACCATTCACCAATATCGTTTAAATCAGAGATTTTCTTTTTCCTACTAATCTTGTCCCAATCAATTCGAGCCCAGGGTAAAACAGGAAATAAATCACATAAACGATCAAAATAACTTTCCGTTGATTTATCTGATAAAATCTCTAAATTTTCTTCTCCTATCGCATTAATACATTCCTCAAATAATGTCATCATTGTCAACTCTATATATTCAAATGTTTTAAAAGAGATTCAAATATCTTTTCGTCACCTTTAATAATAAATTGTGTAACACACCAGAGTTCAACTTTCAAGGATACTGTAAAAACAACATCCTTCGAGGTATTATATTTAGAACAAACGAACACGGCACTTTCTATTCGCTTTTTCTTCGTATCCTTTTTAAAATTGGTTTAAAATTAACTGCTACTAATAAACAGATGATAATTAGTAATAATGTTGAAGGCAAGGTCAAATAATCGAAAAATGTCAATTTCCTAAAATGTGATTCAATGCCCTTTTCTTTCATTATTTGGTCTATTTCCATATATAATTCTTCTTGGCTAGGAGGGTTGTTAATATATTTCTTGTTTGATTCAATAATATTATTTTTATACTGTTCAATATCCTCCTCTGAAAGTTTTCTTCCCCTTGCATCATCATATACATGGGCTTCTTTTCCAAATATCAAATCACTAACAAAAATGTCGTAATACAAATCTGTATCACTTTCTACCATTGTTGCAAGGCTTTCCTCACTAATTTCTTTTTTTCCATCGTATTGAATCGTTTTTGTTGATCCAACCGTTACCTGTGGATCTTCTCCAGGTCTATCAACAACTTTTAAATAATACGCTTTTACCGTATGTGTTTCAGAAAAATATACGACATCTAGAAGAACTTTACGAATTATTACTTCTTCCAACATGTTAGCGGAAGCTTTACTTGTAAGTCCAAAAGAAATGCATAAAAAGAGCAATATAAAATGTTTCTTCATTGGTGACTCCCCCCCTTCATGAAGTGTCCTCTCCATATCCTAAAAAATTTCAACTTCCTTGACGTGTAACCAATCTTTCAGGCTCATCATCTCTAAATAATGTAATCATATCATCAAATTCATGATTGTCTATAGATTGATTATAATAGCTATCGACAAAGTATTTTAATGTACTAAATTTAACTTCTATTTCTTTCACTCTAATCACCACTTTGGATTAGATGTAAGGATGTAGAAACCATAAGGCGAATTTGAATCCCAAGTCAGTAAAGGTATTTCTTAAAACTGTAATCTATTTTGCTCCTTTTTTTATTCCTCTTCCGACGGAATGCTTATATTTATAGTTTAGTTTTAAAATATTACTATCTGAATTCAGTAACCAATTAGCAATTTTTTCAGCATTCGCTTTAACCCTCTCACATTTGTAGCTGTTGTTTTATTACTATAGGTTGAAACATCATTTCTCTTTCAATGCATACGTTTAATAAGATCTGAGTTACTTCAAGAAACTTGTTTTGAAATCGTATGCTCCTTTCCTTCAGAATAATTCAGCTTTACCCACATTATATCCAACTTGGTTTAACATTTCTTAAAGTTGTTTAACATAAGTTCCCTTGCTCCCATACCTTAAAGTTTGTCCTTTCCAAATGGTATTGGAAGGATACGTTACTCTACAACCTGCATCAACTACTAACACACTGTTCTCTCCTTTTTTCATTTTTTAGCATTTTTACCCTTTACCTTAATCAGTCATAATACATAAATTTTTAGGTTTTTCATTTTCTAAAAATACAAATAATACACAACCCTACCTTTATAGGGAACTATAAAAATATATTCCTATAGGAAAAGTAAATTCTCCATCAAGACAAGTATGGAATTCAACATCCAACCTTCTTTATGTGTAGCTGTAGATAAGTATGAGTCTGGTTGGAAAGAAAACTCCAACGAGATTGCTAAAAAATTTACAACTTAGATTTTCACAATTCACAAACTTCTTATCACATAATTAAAGACCCTCCTACAACGAGGATGGGTCCAATTTTAAACTTATAAATATCCCTTCTCTTTTAAACTGACAAACTTATGTTCTCCGATGATAATATGGTCCAGCATTTCAATTCCGATTAGCTTTCCGCATTCGGCAAGATAATAATCTACACCTAGTGAAACATTTCTTATAATATAGCTATCAAATTCGCTAGCTAAAATCCTTGATGGGAGAAAAAATGACAATAATGTAATAAAGATTAATAATAGCTTTCTCTCAAAGTTTCTTAATAGTTTATTGAAATATGTAAACCAATTTGTTCCATATATAATATGAAAAGAACTACAGATGTTAATCAAATGCTACATTTAGTTTTAAGGTATAGGTAAGTAATTTTACCTATGATATAAAAGGGTTCTAAGCTGTAAAAATAAAGAGCTTACTCTTTTCAAAATTAGAAAGATTTTAGAGCCAGCCTTTACAGATTATTAAATATTTAAGTTTGTTTTAATGATTCTCCTTACAACTTTCCAAAAACCATTTTGAACCATTATTATCTTATGATTGTCATGTATCTCATTAATAACATGTCTTAATGAGAATCCTTGATACTTTAAAACCACTTTGGAAGAATCTATTGTTGCCCCCTTTAAAACCCATGCTGTTGGACCCAAAAGTTTACCATTTGTCAGATAAAATAATGAACCATCCTCACAAGTTAATATATCCCATTCTCGAGGAATATAATTACTAATATCGAATAATTCTGATAAAACATCTTTATTGTTCTCCATTATTGATACACCTATTTTAGAATTTGTTCTCTATGAACCTAATTAATGTATAAAAAGTTATAGGTCCAAGTATAAAAAACAAAATGAAAATAAACGTCCTTATTATTTTTTGTTCGAGGGAATAATTATTATCATCAAAGAAAGTTCCATATGTTGTATATGAAATACCTATAAATGAAAAAGCTATTAGTGTATATTTTATTTGTTTAAACATACGTTCTCCTCCAACTGACGCAATGGAAAAGTCAGCACCTAATTCCACTTCCATTCCTTTAATAGAAAAGCTCTTTTTAACGTCAAATTTAAGTATTGAAGCCGTCGCCCCCACTACTTTTTCCTTCCCATAGTAAGCATTTAAAGTTGCATTCCCTAATACAACACTTCCATTTATATGATCATTTTTAAACCCTGCTTCTACAATTGAAGCACTAGCAGCTACTCCATCAGTTAGATTATAAGCTACACCACCTTTTAACACCTCTCCATAAAATCCTTTAAGATCCTTAACTCTTAAAAATATATAATCTCTACCTTCAAAGAATTTTTTTCTACAATTATGCCACTATTAATTTTTAAAGCTGTTAAAGTTTCCTTTGTTGAGGTAAATGTATCTAATGAATACATCAGTTTATCTCTTACCATTTTGTCTAACTTAGAAAATGTATTACTTCCAGCAAGCCCATCCACTTTCAATCCTTGATTTTTTGAAATGCCTTGACTGCGGCTTCTGTTTTCGAACCATATATACCATCAGCAGCTCCGACAATATTTCCGTATCCTGCTACTCTAAGCATACTTTGTAGATCTTTGACGGCTTGTCCTTTCATTCCACGCTTTAAGGTTATTTTACCATTCCATGCCGAGTATACAGAAGTAGTATTATTGGAACTTGAATTTTAATATGCTTTAAGATTGTTGTAAGTATTCGCACCTGCAATACCATCTTGTTTTAAACCTCTAGATTTTTGAAATTTTTTTAGCGCTTCCAAGGTTTGCTTCCCAAAAATCCCATCTACCTTCCCAACGCTATACCCAGCGTTATTAAGCATTGTTTGTAATTCTCTAACTGCATTCCCTTTAGAGCCGTACCTAAGAGTTTGTCCAGACCATTGACTAGAAGCATTTTTTTGAGCTTGTTCTTTTGCTTTGTTCTGTAAATTTTTTATTAGTGCATTATAAGTGTTCTTTCCAGCAATCCCATCTTGTGCCAAGCGATTAGCTCTTTGAAAACTCATAACTGCACTCTTAGTTTTCTTCCCGAATATTCCGTCAGCTTTACCTACATTGTAACCAGCTTGGTTCAACATATCTTGTAGTTGTTTAACATAAGTCCCTCTGCTCCCATACCTTAAAGTTTGTCCTTTCCAAATGGTATTGGAAGGATAAGTTACTCTACAACCTGCATCAACTACTAACACACTGTACTCTCCTTTTTTCATTTTTCAGCATTTTTACCCTTTACCTTAATCAGTCATAATACATAAATTTTTAGGTTTTTCATTTTCTAAAAATACAAATAATACACAACCCTACCTTTATAGGGAACTATAAAAATATATTCCTATAGGAAAAGTAAATTCTCCATCAAGACAAGCATGGAATTCAACATCCAACCTTCTTTATGTGTAGCTGTAGATAAGTATGAGTCTGGTTGGAAAGAAAACTCCAACGAGATCGCTAAAAAATTTACAACTTAGATTTTCACAATTCACAAACTTCTTATCACATAATCAAAGACCCTCCTACAACGAGGATGGGTCCGATTTTAAACTTATAAATATCCCTTCTCTTTTAAACTGACAAACTTATGTTCTCCGATGATAATATGGTCCAGCATTTCAATTCCGATTAGCTTTCCGCATTCGGCAAGGCGCCTTGTCACCTCAATGTCTTCACGGCTTGGAGTCGGGTCTCCTGATGGGTGATTATGAACACATATTAACGACGCAGCCGAACGCTTTAATGCGGATTTAAACACCTCACGTGGATGAACAATGGATGCATTTAAACTTCCAATAAATACGGTTCGCTTTTGAAGCACTTGATTCTTCGTATTTAGATAGATACATACGAAATGTTCTTGAGTTAAAAAGCGCATTTCCTCCATGACATAGTCAGCAGCGTCTTTTGGCGAACGAATTACGTAGCGTTCTTCATATGTGAGTTGATGGATTCGACGTCCAAGTTCAAGAGCGGCCATTATTTGTACTGCCTTCGCTTGGCCAATTCCTTGGATACTCGTGATTTCTTCAACTGTTGCATCTTTCAAAAGGCGGAGCCCGTCAAATTGCTTCAAAAGTTTATTAGCAAGATGGAGGGCAGATTCATTTTTTGTGCCTGTTCGGAGTAAAATAGCAAGTAACTCATGATTGGATAAGCTTTCAGGTCCTTCGTTCATCATCCGTTCACGAGGACGGTCATCCTTTGGGAAGTCACGAATCGACAACGTTTCTACTTTCATATTTGTTCCTCCTTGTGATTCTAGTAACTTCCCCTTCCGGTATAAGTTTTTATAAACAAATTTCTATGATTCAAAAGGAAACTTCATTTCAATTAACGCGCGGTATAGCGCTGCAATAGGTAAGCCAACTACATTGAAGTAGTCCCCTTTAATTTCTTTAACAAAAAGGGATCCGTACCCTTGAATACCGTAAGAACCCGCTTTATCAAACGGTTCATTCGTTTCAATGTACGCTTCAATCTCTTTCATTGTTAAATCATAAAAAGTGACATCTGTTTGTTCATAAAAATTTAAATGCTTTCCATTATGGTGAATGGATACCCCGGTTAAAACTTGGTGGGTCTTTCCTGATAACTGTCTGAGCGTTTCAATTGCTTCTTCTCTTGAAGCTGGTTTTCCAAGAATGGACTGTTCGTAAACGACAACCGTATCAGCACCAATGGTAAAGCAATCTCTGTTTTCTTTTGCAATAGGTAAGGCTTTTTGAAAGGCAAGTGACTGAACTACTTCTTCAGGGGATTGATTTGGTTGTATGATTTCTTCTATGTTACTACTCTTAACGTCAAACGGAATACGTAGACGCTCAAGCAGTTCTTTTCTTCGAGGAGATTGTGATGCAAGGATGAATTTTGACATAGTCTTTCTCCCTTCTTTCTTTAGACGTATCCTTTGAAACATAGACAGAGAGGACGCCAAACTTGAATAAGGATGGATCCTCAGTCTGGTACTTTGTATCTTATCAAAGTTGTCATTTTTATACAATGTAGGAAAATCGAATTTTATCATTCAAAAAAGGTAAATAATTATAACAAATAACTACAAAAAAAAGACTCAGTTTACCTGAGTATAGGGAAAAATTTAATTTTGTAGTTTTCCGTGTTCAGATAGGTAAGAAAGGATTTTTTGCTGAACTTGCCATAGTTGTTCCTTTGTAATACTGTCGTTTTTCAATAGCTCAACGGATTCTTTTAATGGTTCTGGTTGTCCATTTATTCCGTTCAATAGTTCAGTAATTTCCGCTTGTTTTTCATCACTTATCGGACTTTTCGTCTTTAAGGCAGAAGCGGATAGCTCAGCCAATTCTTGAATTAAACGACTCGATTCTTCATCCGCTTGTAACTCAACGGATATTGACTTGTCATAAGCATCTTCACGTATGGCTTCATCTAGAACCACTTGTTTTAACGCCTTTCCCTCTTCTGATGAAGAGGCAACACCAATAAATACAAAAAAACCTTTTTCAGATGCAAATTTTCCTGCTGCATAACCGCTAGTTTTTAACTCGGAAACAACGGAATCTGCTCCAGACTCCTTCGAGTAAATGCCTTCCTGTAATACTACTAAAGGTACGTCGATCGTAGTATTAGGAGAAGGATTAGTGGAACTTTCATTTTCAGTTACTGCCTTTTCTGTGTTCATTGTATTAACCGTTCCATTGACAAGCTGTGAAGGCTCTTTTGAAAAAAATTGTAGAGCGATAAACCCAAACCCTATTCCTATCACCATCGCTAAAAAAATAATGGAAATAAGCTTTTTGATTCCATCTGACTTCTTTTTTGCTGGAACGAAGTATGTGGATGGAGTGTTTTTACGCTTCTTTTTTGACTCATTGATGACAACCTTCGGATCATCAGGCAATACCCAAGAAAAATCTTCTTCCTCTCGTTCTTCCTTTGCTGCAGCAATTTCTTTTTCAGCACTCCGCTTCTCATCCCAGCTCGAAACATTCACCTTAGGCTTTCGTTCATTAAGAGATTTTTTTTCGTCAAACTTCGCTTTGTGATTGACGCCGTTAAATTTTATCACTACCTTTTTAGGCGTTTGCTCGTCCAATTTGACACCACCTTTACGCGTTACCCCTCATTGTTTCCTCTATGCTACCATAAAGCAATTAAAAAATTTGTCGTAATGGAAAGCATACTCTTCTACAAATCTTGACAGGAAAAGTGGGATGTAACACAATGTTGGTATTTATTTTAACGGGGCTATCTGATACGCTCCTTATATAAAGAAAGCGGAGAAAATCAACTCGTTTTTCTCCGCTTGTTTTTGCTCATAATCAAAAAATGCAATGTTTGTACTTTTTTAAAGTTTGTTGTTTTGATTCCTAATCTATTACATGATTTAGAGTCAGTTTTACGCTATGGAAATGAAGCAACTCGACCCTTGTAAGTCCTGCAAAACGTCCGAAATTATTTAAGCTTTTCATAAACCTCTAATTATTTACAAAGAGCTTTCGGACTTCTCCTATAAAGTAAAGTGAACCCGTTATAATCAAAACATCTCCATGTGAGAGCGTTTGCTTCATACGCTCAATTGATTGCACCCAATCTTCTTCGTAAAACTTTAATTTCACATCCGCTTCATCATATAAAGCTTTCGCCTGTTTAGCTCTTGGATTTGCAAAGGATGTAAACATGATACGATGTGCAAATGAAGATAGAATATCTATCATTTCCTTCGTTTCTTTATCTTTCATTGCCGAGAATATGACGTGAACCGTACGATTTGGATAAGATTGTCTAACGGTTTCCTTTAATGCTGTTACCCCTTCTACGTTATGCGCTCCATCGAGCACAATGGTTGGATCTTTAGAAACTTGTTCAAAACGTCCTTTCCAAAACGTTTTTTCAAGCCCTTCTTTAATATGTTTCCTTTCTATTTGGAACGAATAGTAAAAGGTTAAGTAGTTGGCCGCCATCACTGCTAG
The DNA here is from genome assembly GCF_022809095.1 of Bacillus kexueae. Lineage (GTDB taxonomy): Bacteria > Bacillota > Bacilli > Bacillales > Aeribacillaceae > Bacillus_BZ > Bacillus_BZ kexueae. The sequence goes on along the minus strand of NZ_JALAZE010000002.1, from coordinate 271,477 downwards.
GATAGCGTTGCTACGTTGGTGTGTACCAGATAATCCAAGTTTCACGTTTTCATATTCATGGAACGGAGTGCGAAAGATGAGACGTTCATTTTGTTCTAAAATGGAAAAATGTTTATTTAACGAATATACTCTCGCCTTCTTTGAAGCAGCTGTTTTTTCAATAATTGAAAGCAAGGATGACGCTTGTACAGCTGTCATAACCGGAACACCACTTTTGATAATCCCGGCTTTTTGGCTTGCAATCTCCTCTAACGACTCTCCTAATATCCCCATATGATCGTGACCAATGGATGTAATAATGGAAATGAGAGGAGAGATGATATTCGTCGAGTCGTATGTACCACCAAGTCCAGTTTCCAGCAAGACAACATCCGGAATATTTACCCGGCCAAAATAATCAAACATCATTGCAGTCATGACTTCAAATTCCGTCGGAGCTCCAAACTCGGTTTGTTCTACTTTTTCCGCAACTGGCTTCACCGTATTTACGAGATGAATAAATTCCTCATCCGAAATAGGCACACCATTTACACTGATGCGTTCATGAATGGTTTCTAACGATGGAGAAGTATATGTGCCGACTACATACCCAGCTTGTTGCAATATTTCGTTTAAAAAGGCAATCGTTGACCCTTTCCCATTCGTACCCGCAACATGGATATATTTAGGACGCCGTTCAGGATGATTCAACAATTCCATCATGACATGCATTCGTTCCAAACCGGGCTTAATTCCAAATTTGAGTCGGGATTGTAACCATTCGTTTGCTTCACGGAAAGTTGTAAACATTTTTCTCCCCTCCTAAATGATGATGAAAAACTCGGAGCCATTGCCCCGAGTTTTCATCTTACCCTTTTAACTCTGAAATACGTTTTAAGACCGCTTCACGCTTTTCAAGATAGTCCTTCTCTTTTGCACGTTCTTCATCCACAACTTTTTGTGGTGCTTTCTTTAAGAAGCCTTCGTTTGATAACTTCTTCTGTACACGTTCCACTTCTTTATTCCATTTATCAAGCTCTTTTTCAAGTCGTTTAATTTCCTCGTCAATATTAATTAAGCCTTCTAACGGCAAGAACAGTTCCGCACCGCTAACAACAGTCGTCATCGCTTTTTCTGGAGCTTGTAAATCTGTATCAATCACTAAGTCACTTGGATTACAGAATCGAACTAAGTAATCTTCGTTACGAACAAGCTGCTCTTTCGTTTCATTCGTATTTGCTTTGATATGAATTTGAATTTGCTTACTCATTGGCGTATTTACTTCTGCTCGGATGTTACGAACAGAACGGATTACTTCCACAAGTAATTTCATTTCGTTCGCAGCTTCACTGAAGATAAACTCTTCACGCACTTTCGGCCATTCAGCTACTGTAATGGACTCTCCTTTATGCGGAAGGTTCTGCCAAATTTCCTCTGTAATAAATGGCATAAACGGATGTAAAAGACGCATTGTTTGATCAAGTACATACGCTAATACTGAACGCGTCGTTTTCTTTTGCGCTTCATCTTCTCCGTAAAGTGGCAACTTCGCCATTTCAATATACCAATCACAGAAATCATCCCAAATGAAGTTGTAAAGAACGCGTCCAACTTCACCAAATTCATATTTATCGGCTAATTTCGTTACACTTTCAATCGTCTCTTGAAGGCGAGTTAAAATCCATTTATCCGCAACAGATTTTTCACCTGTTAAATCGATTTCCTCATACGTTAAGCCATCCATGTTCATTAAAGCAAATCGAGAGGCATTCCAAATTTTGTTCGCAAAGTTCCATACTGCTTCTACTTTTTCAAAGCTGAAACGTAAATCTTGACCAGGTGAGCTACCAGTCGCTAAGAAGTAACGAAGTGAGTCTGCACCATACTTCTCAATTACCTCCATTGGATCGACACCGTTTCCTAATGACTTACTCATTTTACGTCCCTCTGCATCACGAACAAGTCCGTGAATAAGTACGTCTTCGAATGGACGTTTACCAGTGAATTCTAAGCCTTGGAAAATCATACGCGATACCCAGAAGAAAATAATGTCATAACCAGTAACTAACACGTTTGTTGGATAGTAGCGTTTATAATCTTCCGCCTCTACATCTGGCCACCCCATTGTTGAAAAAGGCCATAATGCTGAACTAAACCATGTATCAAGAACGTCTGAATCTTGCTCCCAATTTTCAAGATCAGCTGGCGGTTCGTGATCTACATAAACCTCTCCTGTTTCTTTATGGTACCAAGCTGGAATACGATGGCCCCACCAAAGCTGACGAGAGATACACCAGTCACGAATATTTTCCATCCAATGCAAGTACGTTTTTTCAAATCGTTCAGGGACGAATTGAACCTTCTCTTCTGATTTTTGAAGCTCAATAGCAGCATCCGCTAATGGCTGCATTTTAACAAACCATTGTGTTGATAAATACGGTTCAACGACTGCACCGCTTCGCTCACTATGACCGACAGAATGCATATGCTCTTCAATTTTAAATAAGATGCCTTCCTCTTGTAAGTCTTTCACAATTTGCTTACGGCATTCAAAACGATCCATTCCGTTGTATTTGCCCGCTTTTTCATTCATTGTCCCGTCTTCATGCATTACTAAAATGCGCGCTAAATTGTGACGGTTTCCAATTTCAAAATCGTTCGGATCGTGTGCAGGAGTAATTTTAACAGCACCAGATCCAAACTCCATATCAACGTATTCGTCACCAACGATTGGAATTTCACGACCAGTAATTGGCAACTTCACCATTTTACCAATTAAATGCTTATAACGCTCATCTTCTGGATGAACTGCAACGGCTGTATCCCCAAGCATTGTTTCAGGGCGAGTTGTCGCTACCTCAATATGACCTGAACCGTCTGCTAGCGGATAGCGCATATGGTAAAGGGCACCTTGAACATCTTTGTAAATCACTTCAATATCTGATAAAGCTGTTTTTGTCGCAGGGTCCCAGTTAATGATGTATTCGCCACGATAAATAAGTCCTTTTTTGTATAAAGAGACGAATACTTCACGCACTGCTTTTGAAAGTCCTTCATCCATCGTGAAGCGCTCACGCGAATAGTCTAAACCTAGACCGAGCTTCGACCATTGCTGACGAATATGACCTGCATATTCTTCTTTCCATTTCCATGTCTCTTCTAAGAATTTCTCACGACCTAAATCGTATCGAGATTTCCCTTCCTCACGGAGCTTTGCTTCTACTTTTGCCTGAGTCGCAATTCCAGCATGGTCCATTCCAGGAAGCCATAATACATCATAACCTTGCATACGCTTCATACGCGTTAAAATATCTTGAAGCGTAGTATCCCACGCGTGTCCTAAGTGTAGCTTTCCTGTCACGTTTGGAGGTGGAATTACAATTGTATAAGGCTCCTTACTTTCATCATCTTTTGCTTCAAAAAACTTTCCTTCTAGCCAAAATTGATATCGATCCTTTTCAACTGCATTCGGATCGTACTTCGTGGACATTGTATGTTCACTCATCAAAATGCCTCCCTTTAATCTCAAAAATAAAAAACTCCTTTCATCCGTAAAAGGACGAAAGGAGTGAGTTTCGCGGTACCACCTTTTTTCATAGAGCAATACACTCTATGCACTTCAATTGATAACGGCATTTGCCGTCCTTCTTTACTCTTCATTCAAGAAGGATGCTCCAGGGCGACCTTCCAACGACACTACCTAGGAAATCTCCCAGCAAATGATTTCCCTCTCTGAAAGGTGTTCTTCGTCGTACTCTTCCCTTTCCATGCATGTAAGAACAGTATGAATTTCTATGTTATATACTACTAAAAAAAGTTTTTTTTCGTCAATCATCTTTCCCGAATTTCTTTCGATTTATACGTTTTTTAGGCACTTTTACTAGTTCCTTTCATACAATGTAAAGAAATGTATGTATGAATGTGGAGGTGCAGCGATGAAGAAGCGATTTAACCCTTATTCACTCCCACCATGGATTCGTAATTTTCGTGCAGTGTTGGAACAATTCATTTTACCTTTAACAATTTTTCAAGGTATTCGAACATTGTTTTTCCCTACTTCCTTTGATGTATTATTATTAGCAATTCTAATCCTATTAACCCTTGCTTTTTATTTTGAATGGTTTTAAAAATCCCCTTCAACATTTCATGACGTTGAAGGGGTTTCACTTTGTGGAGGAGGAGATTTTTGTTGCATCCATTTCATTACAACATATTCACAATTTTTCATAAGCCAATACCTTCTTATAAGGCGTTGACAATAGTCGCGTTCACTCCTTTTCCCTTCTCTCTCTTCGTACTGTTTAACAATTTGGAAGATTGGATTTGGATAAGCTAAGTAACTAAGAAACATTTTATTTTCCGCTTCAGATAATGGAAAGATTTGCTCATATTTATCCAACCATTGTACACATTCATCGCATTGAACTGGAAAACTCGTTAGCTTTCGGTGAAGAAATGTAATTAAATCGTGAACAGGAGAAGCGAATTGGGATCGTTCAAAGTTAATTAAGTAATATTGATTTTGGTCATCCTTAACTAAATGCGAAGGAGAAAGGTGTCCATGATTCAAGACCCCACGTGCAATCGGATTTTCCTTAATCGCTTCATACCAATCTTGAAACTTTTCCTTCGCAAAATGGTATGCTTGCTTCGTCTCGTTAAAGTACATGATTACCTGTAGTTCAAAAGGGGACATATACCAGCTTTTTTCACTCCGTTCAACAAATTGTTCAAAAAGCTGTTCATCCTTCTCCCACTTCTCGATCGTAGCTTCATATAGTTTTTCATAATTTGCTTGTTCAAACGTCCACTCTTTCTTCGTACGCTGATGAAGGTTCCCAACGGCTTGAAAGAGCTCAAGATGCATATGATTTTGGTCATCTCGCATATTTCGTGGAACCCAAGGCATTAAATAATAAATTTCCTCTCCCCGCTGAACATATAAATGATTTTCAGCTGTAGGGTAGATTGGAATATAATATTTAAAGCCTGTCTCTATCAACATAGAATGAAAGCGACTAAAATCACCTAATTCCTTAATCACCGCATTTTTTAATGCATAGGTCCCTTTTTCTGTATGCACCTTTGCCACACGGTCCGTTATATGTTCAATATAAGTGGCATGAATACGATATTCGTTTAATACACTTTGCAATTCCTCTCGATTCATATCGTACACACCTGCTCTCCCTCATTAAAAACCATCACATATTCTCCTTTAAAACAGCTAAGAAAAACAGCTCAAATGCGAGCTGTTTTCTTTTTTCACTAATGATTGACATAGACAGGGATATATAATATTTGCCCATCATAAACGGTTGGGTCTGGATCTAAATGATTAACTCGAATCAATTGTTGCACGGATATATCGTACCTTTCGCAAATTTCTTCAACCGTTTCCCCTTGCTGTACAATACACATTTTTAACTTCGAGAATTCTTCTTCGTCTTCACGAGTAAACAGTTTTGTTAAATAGAGAGAATTATCATTTTTTCTCTCTTCCTTTTGCTCTGACCGCTCAGCTTGAGCCTGCTCTTTTTCCTTTACTCCACCTTCACGATACGAAAGCTCCGCTTCTTCTTGATCTTGCTTCGCTTCAAATGTATAAGTGGAATATGCTTCATGCTCTTCCACCTCTTCTTCAGGATGAAGAAAAATATCTGATAAGTCTTGACTTGGATCTGCTTCATATTCTGTTTGCACAGATTGGTCAGAACGGTACATCGGTTCAAACGGTTGTTCCGCTTCTTCATGATTCTCTACTTCTTCTTCAAAATTCCCATCTGCATCGTGCGCATCTTCCCCACGTATCCCTAAGATGGTAATATCCGCAACTAATTTCAAACAACGATTTTCAGGAAATTCATAGTCAAACGTTTCTACCGTTACGTACACATCTTCCAAGTTGGTTACTCGATTTCTTGGAATCGTTATATCAACAGGAAAATGATGAATCAACTCAGATACACCATCTTCTCTCGTTTCGATATCCTGTACGTACCGAGCCCCAGAGTATGGAAATAAATCATGCTCATCTTCTTCTACGAATTCCCCCATCTTATACTCTCCTGCAAGCTGCAATGCCCCTTTGATGGAAACATATTGATCATGCTCTCGGATGGCAATGTCCGGTTCTAGAGAAATCGATATCAATTCTTCTACTTCCTGTCCTTTTTGAAACCAAACAGACTCTTCTACTGAAAATCGTAACAACGATGATTGTTCTTGCGGCACGTAAATTCCTCCTTTCATGGCACAAAAAAATGACGATGACAGTAAAGGTTTATGTTTCAAAAAGGGGAAATATGTCTTTTCTTTCACCATCGGTTCCACCCTATGTGAAAATTTCGTTTCTATCACCATTAAACTTAAATCTATATCGAGTAAAAGGAGAGACTTAACTTCAGCTCAGTACGTATCAAAAAAGTGACGTAATTCAATAGGAAAAGCGCAAAGCGCAAGTCCTTAGGCGAAGGGCGCTGGAGGACCTGCGAGGAGGCTTCCGTCGTCACAGCAGGGCCGAAGCGACCCGAGCTAATGGCGCATGGAGCTAGACACCAAAAAAACGGTAAAGAGAATACTCTAACACTTTATTGAACTTAAACTTTCTGTAACAATCAAAAAAGCAGACAATTCGTCTGCTTTTTCAAATTTATCTTCTTTTATTATTTTTTTAATGCCGCGAATGCTTTTTCTGCTGCTTCAATTGTCTTTTCAATATCCTCATTTGTGTGAGCCGTGGATAAGAATAATCCTTCAAACTGTGATGGTGGTAAATAAACACCTTCTTGAGCCATTTCACGATAGAAATCAGCGAAAAACGATAAGTCGGATTGCTTCGCTGTTTCATAATTTACCACTTCTTCCCCATTAAAGAATACGCCAATCATCGAACCTGCACGATTTACCGTTAGTGGTACATCATATGTCTTTGAAAGATTCGTAAATCCTTCTTCTAAACGGTCAGCCTTTCTTCTGAACTCTTCATAAACTTCAGGGGTTAACTGACGTAATGTTTCATATCCCGCAGTCATTGCTAATGGGTTCCCTGAAAGCGTTCCTGCTTGATAAATTGGCCCACTCGGCGCAATTTTCTCCATAATTTCAGCTTTACCACCGTATGCTCCAACAGGCAGGCCTCCCCCAATGACCTTTCCTAAACACGTAAGATCTGGCGTAACACCATAATACCCTTGAGCACATTGGTAATCGACACGGAAGCCCGTCATTACTTCGTCAAAAATGAGTAACGAGCCGTATTCATTCGTAATGTCTCTTAATTGTTGTAAGAACTGATTTTGAGGTGGAACAACCCCCATATTTCCTGCCACTGGTTCTACGATAACGCCAGCGATATCATCACCAAACTGTTCAAAAGCATAACGCACACTTTCCATATCATTGTACGGAACTGTTATCGTGTTTAACGCCACTCCCTCAGGTACTCCTGGGCTATCTGGCAAACCAAGTGTCGCGACACCGGAGCCGGCCTTAATTAGTAAAGAGTCTCCATGCCCGTGATAACAACCTTCGAATTTTAAAATTTTATTTCGTCCAGTGTAACCTCTCGCAAGACGTAAAGCACTCATCGTTGCCTCAGTACCTGAATTGACCATTCGTACTACTTCGATGGACGGAACTCGCTCAATAACTAGCTCTGCCAACTTATTTTCAATAAGCGTCGGCGCACCAAAGCTTGTCCCGCCTTCTGTCACCTTTTTTAAAGCCTCTACTACTTGGTCGTTCGCATGACCTAAAATAAGAGGACCCCACGATAAAACGTAATCAATGTATTCGTTACCGTCAATATCATAGATTTTTGATCCTTTTCCTCTTTCCATGAAAATTGGTTCTAAGCTTACAGATTTAAATGCTCGAACAGGGCTGTTAACCCCACCTGGCATTAGTTGTTTTGCCTTTTCAAAGGCTTCGTGTGAACGCTGATAACGACTCATCGGTACACCCTCCTGAATATCCTTTTATTTTTCGCTTAACCACTTCGCAACGTCTTTAGCAAAATAAGTAATCATTAAATCAACGCCAGCTCTCTTCATGCTTGTTAACATTTCAAGAACCGTATCTTTTTCATTGATCCATCCATTTTGGCTAGCCGCCTTAATCATGGAATACTCACCACTTACATTGTAAGCAACGACCGGAACCGGAAAATGGTCTTTCACTTCTCGAATAATATCTAAATACGAAAGGGCAGGTTTAACTATTAAGAAATCCGCTCCTTCTTCGATATCCGATTGAGCTTCACGCAACGCTTCTAAGCGATTGGCAGGATCCATTTGGTACGTTTTTCGATCACCAAATTGCGGTGAACTATGGGCTGCATCACGAAACGGACCGTAAAAGGCACTTGCATATTTCACGGCATAAGACATGATTGGAATATGTTCAAATCCTGCTTCATCTAATGCTTGACGAATTGATACGACAAAACCGTCCATCATGTTTGAAGGAGCAATAATATCAGCTCCAGCTTTCGCTTGACTTACAGCCGTCTTAGCAAGTAGTTCTAAAGAAGGATCATTTAAAACCACGCCGTTTTCAACGATGCCACAATGTCCGTGGTCTGTATATTGACAGAGACATGTATCAGCAATGACAACCATTTCAGGATATTCTCGCTTGATTTGCTTAATGGCTTGTTGAACAATCCCACATTCATGATATGCTTGAGAACCTACTTCATCTTTATGGGCAGGAACACCGAAGACAATGACCGATTTGATTCCTAAGTCAACAACTTCTTTCATTTCTTCCTGCAATAAATCTAATGAAAGCTGATAGACACCTGGCATGGATTGAACTGGATTCTTTTGATTTTCTCCCTCTACGACAAAAATTGGGTAAATTAAATCTTCTGTATGTAAAAAAGTTTCTCTTACCATTGCTCTCATATTCGCACTATGACGAAGACGGCGATGACGATTAAATAAAGTGTTCATTACGTACTCCTCCTTTTCATTTCAACATCCTCAACAATTGTTTGAAGCATGTCCTCCAACGTAAACCGCTCTGGGACTAGAACATTGTGCGCTTGATAAGACCGGAGTGTTTCCTCTGTCACCTTGCCAATACAAGCAAAGGATAAGTGATGCCAAGAGAAGTTCCGTTCTTCACACCAGCTCATAAAGCTTCGTACTGTCGATGAACTTGTAAAGGTAATATAGTCAACTTCGTAATTGAGTAAAGAAGAATAAAGTTTGTCTCCCTGTTCAATTTCCTCTATCGTCTCGTAAACAATAAAATCAATGCAATGGTATCCAAGCTCGATTAACGATTGACGAAGAGAAGGTTTTGCTAAATTACCTCGCACGACAACAATCCTCTTTGTTTTGGGTACTTTCTGGACTAGCTCTTTCGCTAAATCTTCACCTGTAAATGTTTTCGGCATTAACGAAGCCTGTATTCCGTATTTATGTAAATATTGCTTTGTCTTCTCTCCAACCACTGCTACGTTGAAGGAATCTACATCTCGCTTATTAAACCCTTCTTCTTCCATGTGCTCAAAGAAAAACTTAATCCCATTTTTACTTGTAAATACAAGCCAATCTCCAGGTGATAATTCAGGAAAAAAGCTGCGAAGTGTAATATTTTTCGTCTTTGTTATCTTTAAGAAAGGGATTTCGATGGAAATCCCTCCATTTCGTTCAATAAGCTCTGTCAGTTCGCCTAATTGATGCAGGGCACGAGAATTAATAATTCTTACACCATTTAGTGAAGATTGCCCACTCATTCATGGTCAAGCTCCTTTTTCACTTGGTCTATTAACGTTTTTGCACCTTTTTCCGATAGCAACTTAGCGACCCGCTCTCCTAGTTCCATTGGGTCTTTTCCAGTTAACGTCTCTTTGTATACGATTTTCCCATCCGTTGAAGCAACAAGACCTGTAAAGGAAATTTCGTCGTTATCTAAGACAGTAGCTAGACCAGCAATCGGAACTTGACATCCACCTTCCATCTTATGAAGGAAAGAGCGTTCTGCTTGAACAGCCAGCGCTGTTTCAGGATGATTTAACTTTTGAAGCATTTCCCGTAATTCAGCATCACTTTCACGACACTCAATCGCTAAAGCACCTTGCCCTACGGCTGGAAGACTAATCGAAGCATCTAAAAACTCCGTTACCACTTCGTCACTCCATCCCATCCGTTTCAAACCAGCAGCCGCTAATATAATGGCATCATATTCTTCATTTTTTAACTTTTCCAAACGCGTATCAATATTACCACGAATCCATTTTATTTCTAAATCCGGACGCATCGCTAACAATTGGGCACCTCTTCTTAAACTACTTGTTCCAATTACTGAACCCGGTGCTAAATCACGGAACGTCTGGTACCCTTTAGCGATTAAAGCATCGCGATAATCTTCACGCTCAGGGACACACCCTATCATTAACCCATCAGGTAGAACAGCCGGCATATCTTTCATACTATGAACAGCCATGTCAATTTCTCCATCTAACATTGCTTGCTCAATCTCCTTTACGAACAGGCCTTTTCCACCTACTTTAGAAAGTGTAACATCTAAAATTTTGTCCCCTTTTGTTACAATTTCTTTAATCTCAAATTCATACGGTACACCTAGTTCCTTTAATTGAGAAATAACCCATTTCGTTTGCGTCATCGCCAACTTGCTTCGTCTAGAACCTACGATAATTTTTCTCATGCTCATCCTCCTACTTTAACTGCTACGAATACCAAAAATGAAAGCGTGATAAACTGCCAAATAAAAAGAAATTAATTAATAAAATAAGAAAAGAAGCGATATTTAATAAAGCGACTGTTTTCCCTTGCCACTTTTTCACGATTCGACTATATAAGTAAAAACTATAAATGACGATTACCATGAACGATCCGAGGACTTTCGTATCGTACCAATGGAAATGCTGAATTTTTATATAAGCCCAAATAACCCCTAAAATTAATCCTAACAACAAAATGGGCACCCCAATAACATTTAATACATAAGCCATGTGATCAAGCTTTGCTAAATCTTGAATACGTAATAGACGTTTTCCCCATTTTTTCTTTTTTAATAAATTGTATTGAATGATATACAAAATAGAAAAAACAAACGATAAAGAAAACGCTCCATAACTTAAGATTGCCATCGTGATATGTATAAGCAACAATTCCGAAACAAGTTGGCTTGACACTTCGGCTGATATGGCATTGGATGGGGCAAACGTATGCAGGGAAATCATAATAAACCCAATGATATTGGTAAAGAACAGAATAAATTCAACTTTTATGAATCGATGTAAAACGAGTGATAACGTAATCAACACCCACGTATAAAAGTAAAGTCCTTCAAACACGTTTAACACGGGGAATCGATCATATACAATCATTTGATTAAATAAAAAAACGGTTTGTAATATCCATACAATAGAAAGTAACCAGAAGGCAGCGACATTGGCCTTCCGGTTACTGTGTAAAAAGTCTATAAAGTACAATAGCACACTCAATGCGTACAACAATACCATCAATTCGTTTATACGAAGAAGACTTGTATCAATCATATCTTCATTCCCTTTCACTTACATTTGAAGTGAAGCCTTTTCGTTTTCTCTTCCTTTTTCGTAAATCGGTAAGTCAGCTTTCTTCCGTTCTTTGTCCGTTTCTTCTTCAATGTTAAAAATCTCTTGGAAGAGCTGTAAATATTGGTCGCTATCTTTTTCAGCAGCTAGCTCTTTTACCTTCAAAATTGGGTCACGCAATAGCTGATTAATGATACTCTTCGTATGCTTATTTAACACTTTCTTTTCACGTTCTGTTAAATTCGGCATTTTCCGTTCAATACTCTTCATCGTTTCTGCTTGGATAGTTAGCGCTTTTTGGCGTAATGCGGAAATAACCGGAACAACACCAAGCGTATTGAGCCATTGGGTAAATTCAACAATCCCTTCTTCTATCAATAGTTCAATTTGAAGTGCAGCCTTTTTTCTTTCCTCTAGATTCGCTTCGACGATTCCTTCTAAATCGTCAATATCATATAAGAATATGCTCTCTAACTCGTTGATAGCAGGATCTAAGTCACGCGGAACAGCTATATCAACCATAAAAAGTGGACGACCTTTACGTAGTTGAGCAACATGCTCCATCATTTCTTTAGTGATTACATAATGACTTGCACCTGTTGAACTAATAAGAATATCTGCTTCTAATAGGGCACATTGTAATTCCGTTAGCGGTTTTGCCTCTCCTCGGAATCGTTCAGCTAGTTGTACCGCCTTTTCATACGTTCTGTTTATGACTGTAATGTTTTCTACACCACTACCGTGTAAGTTTTGCACAGCTAGCTCGCCCATTTTCCCAGCACCTAAAATGAGCACTCGCTTTTGATTTAATTGACCGAAAATCTTTTTCGCTAACTCTACAGCAGCATATGAAACCGAAACAGCATTCGAACCGATATCTGTCTCCGCATGTGCTCGTTTAGCTAAAGTAACGGCTTGTTTAAATAAATGGTTAAAAACCGTCCCAATCGTTCCACTTTCTTGGGCCAGTAAGAAACTAGAACGAACTTGTCCTAAAATTTGCGTTTCCCCTAACACCATTGAATCGAGGCCACATGACACCTTAAATAAGTGATCAACAGCATGGTCATTCTCATAATATTTTATATAAGAAGCAAAATCGTCAATCTCCATCTGAAACCAGTCAGCTAAAAAAGCTTTTAAATAATAACGACCAGTATGAAGTTGATCAACGACTGCATAAATCTCAGTACGATTGCACGTGGAAACGATTACGTTTTCTAATACACTTTTTTGTTCTTTTAACTGCTTCATCGCCTTTGCTAAATCGTTTTCATGGAAACTTAGCTTCTCGCGAATCTCAACAGGGGCAGTCTTATAGTTTAAACCAATCGCCAAAATATGCATGATGAACCCCCCATCCATTCCCTTCGGTGTATGATAACTATAATTATAACATGACATAAAAAACGTTCTTTTAAAAAATGTGAACAGTATATGAAACTCTATGATAAGATAGCAATAGAAATCCGTCACAAATATTGTAACATAACTAAGTAGGAGATTTCCTTTCTTTATAAGAAAGGATGATTCTTCCTAAACGATAGATAAACATTATCAAATTATATTAATTCTAATATTAAAAGTCCTCAAATGTACTTTATCAAAATGAACCAATTGAATCAAGCTACTAAACTTCTCCAGAGGTGAAGATACATGAAGAAGCAGTGGACATTGCCTGCGATCTTACTTGTTGAAATTGGATTGTATTTTTTATGTATTCAGTTCAAGATTAAGCTGTTTGAAGACATTTTTAGTTGGCCAACGCTCCTTATATTGTTCGGTATTGCCTTTTACATACATAGCGCGATGGAGAGAGAACCCCACCACTTACTGCCGGCCACTCTTTTTACAGGAATTGGATTTCATTTTCTAATAGGACCTACTTTATCGTTTTGGCCTGGAGATTTAATTGCATTTTTATGGATTACCTCGATTGGTTTGTTCTTTCAAGCAATCAAGACGAAAACAGGAATCTTTCCTTCGCTTGTTCTTCTATTTATCGGCTTATTTTTATATTTTCTCTCCTCAATAATGGAGTTTTTACGTGTCTTTGAACACGTTGTAAAGGTTGCCGAAAATTATTGGCCTTTTTTATTCATCCTACTAGGTGTCTACTTATTATTCGTTCGCAAAAGGTAGGTTATGCGGAAATTTTAGCAATGTTTTCTTTTCAGCTGAAAAGGGTGCGACAATCAAAATTCGCACCCTTTTACCATAAAATCAAGATAACACAGATTGAAGAAAATCCATTGTTCTTTTTTCTTTCGGTTCATGAAAAATTTGGTGAGGTGATCCTACTTCAACAATCCTTCCATCATGCATATAGACGATATGATCAGCCACTTCTTTGGCAAATCCCATCTCATGTGTGACAACTATCATCGTCATTCCTTCATTCGCTAGTTCTTTCATCGTAGTTAATACCTCTCCGACAAGTTCTGGATCTAATGCAGAAGTTGGTTCATCAAACAGCATCACTTTCGGCTTCATTGCTAAGGCACGTGCAATCGCTACCCTTTGCTTTTGCCCACCAGATAACTTCTGTGGGTAAACATGTTCTTTTTCAAGCAACCCAACCTTTTCAAGCAAGCTTCTTGCTTCTTCTTTCACTTCTTCCTTCGGTCGCTTTTTCACATATAATGGTGCTTCCATGACATTTTCAAGAACAGTTTTATGAGGGAACAGATGAAAATGTTGAAAAACCATGCCCACCTTTTGCCGAACGGCATTCAAATCATGTGTTTTTATATCAATTTCTTCTCCATCTATGAGGATATCCCCACCATCTTTCATTTCCAAGAAATTCAAGCATCTTAATAATGTACTTTTCCCTGAACCACTTGCGCCAATTAAACAAACGACTTCTCGATCATATATCGTTAAATCTATATCCTTTAATACGTGTAATTCACCAAATGATTTATTAAGCTTTACAACTTCGATCATTTTTCGTTTCTCCACAACTTTCCCCCCTATCGCTCACTAACCGCAAGTTTCTTCTCAACAACGTTGACAAGCAGTGTCAAAATAAAGACTAAGAATAAATAATAAACCGCTACAATGAGTAAATACGTCATATAATCAAACGAATTAGCACCTTCTGTAGTTGCAACGTTAAACAATTCATAATAACCGATAAAAGCAGCTAGTGAAGAGTCTTTCAACGCAATAATAAATTGGTTGCCTAAAGGCGGCATAGCACGACGAAAGGCTTGAGGTAAAATAATTCTTCTCATCGTTAACGTTTGACTCATGCCAAGTGACCTTCCTGCTTCCATCTGCCCCTTATCAATAGATTGGATTGCTCCGCGAAATATTTCAGCAATGTAAGCACCGTTATGGAAAGCAAGGCCAAGTACTATGGACCAAAATTGAGAAATATGGAGTGTTGTTAACCCATAATAGAAAATAAAAATTTGAACAATTAACGGGGTGCCTCGAACTAAGTAAATGTAAAGATCAGCTATCCATTCTAACACTTTTCGCTCTGAAATTTTCAAGAAAGCAAAAAAGAGCCCAATAAAAACCGCAATAAACACCGATACCAACGTCACTTGCAGTGTCATGAGCATTCCTTTAAAAAAGATATCAATTGAGCCAATAAATTTTTCAAAAACATGTGAAAACGTCGGCAAATTTCTCATCCCCTGATTTAAAGTTATTTTAAAAGATTATTGTTTTTTTGGTTATATACACTGGAGGCGGAGTGCTTTAGGCGTAAGTCGACGCCTTTCGCTTTTAGTTTTGTTCCATATCATACTTTAAGATCAGCTCCGTTACCAATGAAAAAAGATGCACCGAGTTTGGCACATCTTTTCAGCGTCGTCATTCTGGCTGCGTGGTAATATTTTCACCAAAATAGTGTTCACTAATTTCTTTTAAAGTGCCATCTTCCCGCATTGCTTGTAAAGCTTCGTTTATTTTTTGTAAAAGCTCTTCATTTTCTTTTGATACGGCAATGGCTTGTTCACTCGTTCCAAGCGATTGTCGCCCTTCAATCGTTAACCCTTTTCCAATGGCTTCTTTCCCAGTGACGAAATCCGTTATTACAGCATCGTGCTTCCCTTTACTTAAAGCTTCTAAAGCTACAACATCGCTATCGTATTGAACGACTCGATCAGTTGCTTCACTTGCAATTGTTGCATATGTAGACCCCTTTGAAACCGCTATTTCTACTCCCTCTAAATCTTCCATTGATTCAATATCGCTATCTGGTCGAACGAAAATTTGGGGACCTGAGTAATAGTATGGTGTTGAAAAAGCGACATGTTCTTTTCGTTCATCCGTAATGGTATGACTTGCTACAGCTGCATCAAATCGACCTGTTTTCACTCCTTCTACAATTCCGGCGAACTTAAATTTGTTTTGAACTGGTTCCAAGCCTAGCCGATCTGCAATTTCGTTGGCCACATCGATATCAAACCCAGACATTTGACCATTTCCATCCGTTACACTAAAGGGCGCATACTCACCAGATGCTGCGAATGTAAATTTTCCTTCTTCCACCAACTTCATATTAGATGAATCTGTACTTGTTTCATCGTTGCACCCTGCAATCATTAGAGCAGTACCAATGACTAGCAAGATAAACCCTATCGTTTTTTTCAACCATGACGCCCCCTTATTTTATTGAATTTTCCGTCAATAATAATTATAAACGTTAAGCAAATTCAGTATCAAAGCGCCTCACTCCTACTATCGTATTCTCATCCATCAACAAACAACCTCTCATCACGTTACCTAATTTATTCGTAAACATGCTGTAAATTCCTAACTTTTCCTTCATTTTCCTAAATTTTTATCCAATAATTTGTTAAAAAGCGTTTTTCCTAACTAATTAATCTTTCAAAACCTATAAATACAAAAAGCAGATGAAGAGAATTAACTCTCTTCATCTGCTTTTATCGCTAAAGGGCTGGCTAATTGTCAGCCTTTCTTTTTACATAGCTTTTCTATTGGTTTGTTGTTTTTCGTTTAACCTTTGCGAAGGACGGACACTTTCGTGGTCACAACCTATCCATTTTTTAACAGCCTTCTCAACCCCAAGATTGTCTGTGAAGTCTTCGGCCGTGATGTTCCCTTTGGAGTTACCGCCATTCACTGCATGGATTAACACCCATGAACCTTATGAATTTAATCCCATTGCTTTTAATAGCACAGCCCAAGCTTCTTCTTTCCCTTTCCCAGTTTCACTAGAAAATAAGATTAATTCATCACTTGGATCCATTTGCAATGTTTCTTTGACAACTTTCAAATGTTTTTGCCACTTCCCCTTCGGAATTTTATCCGCTTTTGTGGCGATTACAATAACGGGTATATTGTAGTACTTTAAAAAGTCGTACATCATAACGTCATCATTTGTAGGTGCATGACGAACATCAACAATTAACACAACCGCTTTTAGCTCGTTTCGACTTGTTAAATACGTTTCAATCATCTTTCCCCAAGCTTCACGCTCTTTTTTTGAAACTTTGGCGAAACCATAACCTGGGACATCTACAAAATGAAACTGCTCATTAATAATGTAGAAGTTTAACGTTTGTGTTTTCCCCGGTTTAGAAGATGTACGGGCTAGATTTTTTCTGTTGATCAGCCTATTAATAAAAGAAGACTTCCCTACATTAGAACGACCAGCTAGCGCTATTTCCGGAAGTCCATCACTCGGATATTGCTCCTTTTTCACGGCGCTAATCACAATATCTGCACTCTTTATTTTCATAAAACCTCTCCTACTAAAGCATGTTTTAACACTTCATCGAGATGAGAAACTAAAACGAAAGTTAATTCATTTCGAACACTTTCTGGAATGTCCTCGATGTCTTTCTCATTGTCTTGAGGCAAGATAACTTTCGTAATTCCTGCACGATGAGCACTCAATGCTTTCTCTTTCAAACCGCCAATTGGCAATACTCGACCTCGCAACGTAATTTCTCCTGTCATCCCTACGTGACGACTCACCGGTTTTCCAGTTAATGCGGAAATAAGAGCCGTAGCCATTGTAATTCCTGCAGAAGGTCCATCTTTCGGCACTGCACCTTCTGGGACATGGATATGAATATCATGCTTTTCGTGGAAATTTGGGTCAATATTCAAGTCTTCAGCACGTGATCGAATGTAGCTAAATGCAGCCTGTGCTGACTCTTTCATTACATCCCCTAACTTCCCAGTTAGCATTAATTTTCCTTTCCCAGGAGTTAATGAAACTTCTATTGAAAGGGTATCTCCGCCTGCTGTTGTATACGCAAGCCCTGTTGCCACTCCAACTTGATCTTGCAATTCAGCTTGTCCGTAACGGAACAGCTTTTTGCCTAAATATTCTTCGATGTTTTTATCGGTTAAAACGATGCGTTTTCGTTCACCTGTCACAATCAGCTTAGCTGCTTTTCGGCATATTGCAGCAAGCTTTCTCTCTAAACCACGAACACCAGCCTCTCTTGTGTAATAGCGAATGACACTAACGATTGCATCTTCTCGCAATTGAAGCTGTGACTTTTTCAATCCATGTTCTTTTAATTGTTTAGGCAACAAATGGTCTTTTGCAATATTCACTTTTTCTACTTCCGTATAACCAGCTATGGTTATAATCTCCATACGGTCTCTTAGTGGCCCTGGAATTGTCGCTAAATTATTAGCTGTAGCGATGAACATGACGTTCGATAAATCATATGCTTCTTCGATATAATGATCGCTGAAGTTATGATTCTGCTCTGGATCTAATACTTCCAACAAAGCAGCGGAAGGATCGCCTCGGAAGTCGGATGACATTTTATCAATTTCATCTAATAAGAAAACTGGATTAATAGTTCCCGCTTTCTTCATCCCTTGAATGATTCTACCTGGCATAGCTCCAACATACGTTCGACGGTGTCCCCGTATTTCCGATTCATCTCGGACACCACCTAATGAAATTCGAACAAAATGACGGTTTAGCGACTTCGCAACAGAGCGAGCCAAGGATGTTTTCCCCACTCCTGGAGGGCCCGCAAGGCACAAGATAGGCCCTTTTAAAGAATTCGTTAATTGTTGAACGGCTAAATATTCTAACACCCGTTCTTTTACCTTTTCAAGACCATAATGCTCTTCATTTAGCAATTCCTCAGCTATGTTTACATCTAAGCGATCTTCTGTCGCGTTCGTCCAAGGAAGAGCTAATAACCAATCAATATAGTTACGAATAACAGCACTTTCAGCTGAGGATGAAGGAATCTTCTCATACCTTTCTAATTCCTTCAATGCAGTTTTTTCTACATTCTCAGGCATCTGAGCTTTTGCTATGCGAGATCTTAGATCATCTACCTCTCCAGCTTTTCCTTCTTTTTCGCCTAATTCTTTTTGAATTGCCTTCATTTGTTCACGCAAATAATATTCTTTTTGCGTTCGTTCCATCGAACGTTTTACACGTTGTCCAATCTTTTTTTCAAGCTGGAGAACTTCTTTTTCATTATGAATGATTTCTATTACAGTGTTTAGTCGTTCTTTAATATCATATGTTTCTAAAATTTGTTGCTTATCCTTCAACTTAATTGGCAAATGGGATGCAATCAAATCAGCGAGTCTTCCAGGTTCATCAATATCTGTAACGGTCGCGAATGTTTCACTCGTTAATTTTTTGGACATTTTTATGTATTGTTCAAAATAGTCAAGAGCCGTCCGCATTAACGCTTCTTCTTCCACGTCTTTTTCCGTCCGCTCCTCATATGTTGTCACTTCAACAGACATGTAAGTGTCTTCTTGTAAGAACGTTTTAATTTCCCCACGTTGTAAACCTTCTACAAGCACACGAATCGTTCCGTTTGGAAGTTTTAACATTTGTTTAATTTTTGTTAAAGTTCCTATATGATATATATCTTCTTCTTTTGGATCATCAATTGATATTTCTTTTTGAGTCGTCAAAAAGATTATATGATCGCCCATCATCGCTTGTTCTAAAGCTTGTACTGATTTTTCCCTTCCAACATCTAAGTGCAAAACCATCGTCGGGTAAACTAACAAACCACGAAGCGGTAGGAGGGGGACGATTCTCGTTTCAGTTTTCGCCATCATGTAACACCTCCATTGATGTAAGTCGAAAATTGTTCTTGTTCAATTCTATCCTATTCTCATTCACGTGTCTATTGAGAAGAGTCTTAATACCCACGTTCTGCATTCCTACGTATGTAGTATACCCGTTTGTCGATGTATTAAGTGCTGTATTTATGTTTATTCTTGAGCTTAAACCTAAAAAATGTCGCCCCTTTTAAAATAGAAAGGACGACATTCACTAATTAAACTGATTCTTTTTTTGGAAATGTATACGCTTGTCTCAATTCTGTAGGCGGATTAAGGAGAGCGATATCTAACACTTCTTGAAAATGAGCTACTGGGACGATTTCGATACCTTCAACATCCTTCATTAATGATTGAACATTCTCTTTCGGAATGATGACCTTTTTTGCACCCGCCAGCTTAGCTGCTTTAATTTTAGCTAATACTCCACCAATCGGTTTAACTTGACCATGGATACTCATCTCACCCGTCATGGCCACATGGTTATCAATTGGAATTTTATGTATGGCCGAAAAAATTCCTGTCGCCATCGCGATTCCCGCACTTGGTCCATCAATCGGAATACCGCCTGGAAAATTAACATGAATATCATAGTCTTCAGCATTAACACCCATCGAACGCAATACCGTAATGACATTTTCAATCGACCCTTTCGCCATGCTTTTGCGACGAATGGATTTTCCTCTATCTCCAATACTCTCTTCTTCCACAATTCCTGTAATATTCATGACGCCTTTTTCCGAAGCTGGGATTACCGTTACTTCAATTTCTAATAAAGCTCCAGTATTCGGACCATATACGGCTAACCCGTTAACAAGGCCGATTTGAGGTGCATCTTTTACTTTACGATCCATTCGTGGTGTCAGCTGACTAGATTGGACGACCCATTCGATATCAGCTACAGTTATTTCTTGTCGTTTCTCTGTTAAAGCGATACCCGCTGCAATTTGGACCATATTTACACATTCTCGACCATTTCTCGTATAGGAAGTTAATACGGAAATTGCTTCTTCCCCTATGACCATGTTAACCTTTTTAGCTGCTTTTCTCCCAACAGCCGCAAGCTCTTCTTGATCCAACTCACGGAAGAACACTTCCAAGCATCGAGAGCGAATCGCTGGGGGTATTTCATTAGGGGTACGAGTCGTTGCACCAATTAAACGAAAATCAGCCGGCAATCCATTTTGAAAAATGTCGTGAATATGCTTTGGAATTTGAGTATTCTCTTCACTATAATAAGCACTTTCTAAAAATACTTTACGATCTTCCAAAACTTTTAATAGTTTATTCATTTGAATGGGATGTAACTCCCCAATTTCATCAATGAATAAAACTCCTCCGTGCGCATGGGTTACTGCCCCTTGCTTCGGCTGCGGAATTCCTGCTTGTCCCATTGCTCCCGCTCCTTGATAAATTGGATCATGAACAGATCCGATGAGTGGGTCTGCTATTCCGCGCTCATCAAATCGAGCAGTGGTTGCATCTAATTCTACAAAAACAGCATTATTTTTAAACGGTGAATGCACACTCTGTTTTGCTTCCTCCAGCACGAGTCGTGCTGCTGCTGTCTTGCCGACTCCAGGAGGTCCGTAAATGATAACGTGCTGCGGATTGGGTCCACATAGTGCCGCTTTCAGTGCTTTAATCCCGTCTTCCTGACCGACGATATCTTTAAAGCTTCTCGGTCGAACTCTTTCCGCCAATGGAATCGATAATTGAATCGATCGCATTTTTCGAAGTTGTTCCATTTCCTTACGGGACTCACGATCTATGGATACTTTTTGTGTTCGTTGACTTTTAAGTAAGTTCCAAAAATAAAGGCCGATGACTACTCCAAAAAAAAGTTGTATAAAAAGTGCCACACTTGTCCAATTCATAACATTTCCCTCCCAATGCGATCCATACATATCCGTACTCATTCATTATTCTTTACAATGCTTGAGTCAGCTATCCATTTATTTGTCAAACAGTTTCTTCTATTATCTCCGCAAAAGAAGGACATTAAACCTACGTGCATATAACCTTCGAAAATTGCATATTTTAGATTTCAAAAAGAAAAAGGAGGATCCTTGGATGGACAATAGAGAGCAATCTTCAGATGTCGTGATGCATGTTCATTGTCATTGCGGAAATGTTGAAGAGTACGTGATGGATGGGGAAACATATGAGTTAAAGCAAATATCTTGCCCAACTTGTCATGCCATGATTTCATTCCATTAATACAATTGAGGATCTTTAAAGGGAAAGTGATATAATAAGAAAAGCCGAAAGCGCAAGTCCTTAGGCGAAGGGAGCTGGAGGACCTGCGGGGAGACTTCCGTCGCCACAGCAGGGCCGAAGCGACCCGAGCTAATGACGCATGGAGCTAGACACCAAAAAACGGTAAAGAGAATACTTTAACACTTTATTGAACTTAAACTTTCTGTAACAACAAAAAAGGTCACTACCCTCTGGGAGTGACCTTTTGTTTTAAGCTGATTTATCTTCGTTATTGACAAGGACTGTTCCATCATTTAAGACGAGCTTCGGTAACGTTTTAGCTGACACTGTTTCAGCTGTAATGACGCATTTCGTTACATCGTCACGTGACGGTAAATCAAACATCACATCCAACATAATTCCTTCAATGATGGAGCGTAAACCACGTGCACCCGTTTTTCGCTCAATTGCTTTTTTCGCAATTTCACGTAACGCATCATCTTCGAATTCAAGCTCTACACCGTCTAGCTCAAGCATTTTTTGGTATTGTTTCACAAGAGCATTTTTTGGCTCAGTTAAAATTTGAATTAGAGCATCTTCATCTAACGGCAATAAGCTCGCTGTAACCGGTAAACGACCAATAAACTCTGGAATTAATCCAAATTTTAATAAATCTTCTGGAAGTACCTTTGATAACAGTTCTTTTTGGTCTAATTCTTTTTGTTTGTTTTCAGCACCAAATCCAATTACTTTTTGTCCTAGGCGGCGTTTAATAATTTGCTCGATACCGTCAAACGCTCCGCCACAAATGAATAAAATATTTGTTGTATCAATTTGAATAAATTCTTGATGAGGGTGCTTACGACCGCCTTGAGGTGGTACACTCGCAACCGTTCCTTCTAGAATTTTTAACAACGCTTGCTGAACTCCTTCACCAGACACATCACGTGTAATGGAAGGGTTTTCTGATTTTCGGGCTACTTTATCAATTTCGTCGATGTAAATAATTCCTTTTTCTGCTTTTTCAACATCGTAATCAGCTGCTTGGATAAGCTTTAACAAGATGTTTTCTACATCTTCTCCTACATATCCAGCTTCTGTTAAAGATGTTGCATCGGCGATTGCGAAAGGAACATTTAATATTCTTGCTAACGTTTGAGCTAATAATGTTTTACCACTACCAGTCGGACCAATTAAACAAATGTTACTTTTTGCAAGCTCTACATCATCAATTTTACTGTTAGAATTAATTCGTTTGTAATGATTATACACTGCTACTGACAATGACTTTTTCGCTTGTTCTTGACCGATTACATATTCATCAAGGATTTCAAGGATTTCCTTCGGTTTTGGAACATCCTTAAATTCAACTTCTTCTTCAGTTCCTAACTCTTCTTCCACGATTTCTGTGCATAGTTCAATACACTCATCACATATATATACACCTGGTCCAGCTACGAGTTTGCGCACTTGATCTTGAGTCTTGCCACAAAATGAACATTTAAGCTGACCTTTATCATCATTAAATTTAATCATGGTATCACCCCTTGGTTCTTTATCTCTTATCCAATAACCAGCATATGTAATTGACAATATTTGACCTTTCCATTACAAAAAAGGGAGTCGGCTATTAGATATGTCCAAAATCAAACGTCTAATATGTATTGCATTGTAACATACATTGAGAAAAAAACGTTAGTAATATGCAATGTGCGCTTGTTCAATCATCACTATGTACGATTTGTTGTTTAGAATACCCATCTTTCTTTGTTCAAAACCACCGACGCTTACGATTACCATTTACAGTTTTTCGCTAGGTATTCCATTACTATGTAATTCGTTTTACTAAGTGTAAATTCCTTCAATCCTCTAAAGTATTTTTTGGAGTTCTGAAATGAAAGTGCGATTTGATGTATACTTGGAGGCTATGATTCATTGCTACGATTTATTGTTGAAAAGTATAAAATTGTTATAAAACAAGGCACGATCAAGTCGCGCCTTGTTCCTTATTTGTATTATTTACGTTACAGACAATAATATTATGCAAAAAATTAGTTGTTTTCAACTAAGAAGTCGATTGCTTTACGTACTTTAAGATCTTCTTTAATTCCTTCAGTTGAACCTAAAGCAGCTTTAACGTTTTCTACAGACATGTTGTACATTTCTGCCATTTTTGCAATTTCTGCTTCCGCTTCTTCATCAGTAACAGTAAGCTCTTCTGCTTTCGCGATTGCTTCAAGAGTTAAGTTGAACTTCACACGTTTTTGTGCATCTTCTTTCATTTGTGCACGTAATGCATCTTCATCTTGGCCAGAGAATTGGAAGTATAACTCTAAGTTCATGCCTTGCATTTGTAAACGTTGTTCAAACTCTCTCATCATGCGATCAACTTCTTGATCTACCATTACTTCTGGAATTTCAACTTCAGCATTTTCAGCCGCTTTTTCAACTAAATCATCGCGAAGTTTGTTTTCTGCAAATTGAGTTTTTTGCTCTACTAGACGCTCTTTTGTTTTAGCTTTAAGCTCGTCTAATGTTTCAACTTCCTCGTTCACATCTTTAGCAAATTCATCATCTAAAGCAGGAAGTTCTTTAGTTTTAATTTCGTGAACTTTCACTTTGAATGTTGCTGGCTTACCTGCAAGGTTTTCAGCATGATATTCTTCAGGGAACGTTACTTCGATATCTTTTTCTGATCCTGCTTCTAAACCAACTAATTGCTCTTCAAATCCTGGGATGAATGTACCAGAACCGATTTCTAAAGAGTAGTTTTCAGCTTTTCCACCTTCGAAAGCTTCACCGTCAACGAAACCTTCAAAGTCGATAACTACTGTATCGCCTTCAGCAACAGCACCTTCTTCTTTTACAACTAACTCAGCATGGCGCTCTTGTAATTGCTTTAACTCGTTTTCAACATCTTCGTCTGTTACTGTTGTGTCTTCTTTTTCAACACCTAAACCTTTGTAGTCTCCTAATTTCACTTCAGGCTTCACAGTAACTTTAGCAGTGAATACAAGTTTTTCACCTTTTCCGATTGTTTCAACGTCGATTTCCGGACGATCAACTGGCTCGATTCCAGCTTCCTCAACTGCTTTTGGATAAGCAACTGGTAAAAGGATATCTAACGCATCTTGATAAAGAGCTTCTACACCGAAGCGCTTTTCAAAAAGGCTACGAGGAATCTTCCCTTTACGGAATCCAGGAATTGAAACTTGCTTTACTACTTTTTTGAACGCTTCGTCTAACGCGTTGTCGAACTGTTCTGCGTCAACTTCTACCGTTAACACACCTTGATTATTCTCTAACTTTTCCCATTTAGCAGACATGTGTTTCCCTCCAACAATCTATAAATATTGTTTCATATAGCGTAAGTAAGTATACTTGTATGCCTTGTTCATTTTTAACAAGTCACCAATTGGATATACCCGTATGTACGAGTTCTTGCGCAAGATGTTCATAGAAAAAACATTCTTTTGCAACCATTTTATTATAACATACAATCTCTTGCTTTCAATAGATACACTATATTTGCAAGTTTGAAATTTCTTCTATGTAGTGAATTTGTTCAATGATTGGCTCAAGTTCATGGATTGAAACGTTATATAGCGCTAACATTTCTTCCTCTTCAACTTCTATTCCGAACATTTGATAACCGACTAAATGAAGTGCCCCCGCCCACAGCTCCTCATTTTTGGGAATCGGTGAAAATGGGTACATCACATATAAAAATCGAAGCCACAGATCTTTTAATGACTCAAATAATGTCGGATTTTCATTGGACAATTCATCTTCTAATCGATTTAACACTCGCTGAACAAAAATATCTTCAGATAAATCTTTAAGCTCTAATGGAATGACCGTCATTTCTTGTTCAAACTTCTTCACAACTAGTTTCCGGAAAATTTCCTGTTCTTTTAAAACTTGTAAAAGCATCGTTTTGACAATTGGATGAACTTCTTCATGCTCAAGAAATTGTTGAATGGTACTTATGTACTTAATGGCATTTTTTTGCTGAACTTGTTGAACAAACTTCGCTTGCTGTTCAAATGATTCCAACAATTGATGTAATGGAATATCATCATCTGTTGGATCTTCCGCTTTGTTCATTCGCCTAGCAAAATCAAGCAATTTATATAATTGTTCAGCATGATTAGCCGGAACCTTATTTTCTTCGAGGACTGCTTCAATCGTCGTCTGGACTTCGGTATAATTCCCCATTTGAATTAAAATCGTTAAATAAATTTGCAGAACGGTGAAATAATTGCCTCTATCTTCATTTAGCATCTTTTTACAAATGTTTTTTGCTTCAGCTAAGTTTCCAAGCTCAAGCAAACTAATTGCCATCCCGAGCATGATTTCACTATCTTCATCATCCCACTGCTCAGCCTCTTTGAAATAGCGTAACGATGCTTCAAAATCTTTTTCTCTTAAAGCTTCCATACCTTTATCAACTAGCCTACGCTTCAATCCAGGTAATGGAACAACTTTCTTTTCATCCTTTTTCATGACGGAATACCCTCTTTATAACGTATGTTTCTTTCAAGTTTACCAGTGTATATAGGAGAATACAAGAAACGAGGTAGAGATGAAAAGGGCAACTACCTTTTACATTTTTCATTTATAGGAGTATGGGTTGAAGAAGTTATGAAGAAGTAGATGAGGAGAGCTTTAATTGTTCTCTTCATCTACTTGGCTACATTTTGTGTAGTTGTTTTTATAACCATTTTAAAATGGATACTTAACAAGAAGCGCCAGTCACTTGCTTTCCGAGTGTAGCACAAAGAACAACAATACTTTTGAAAGTAGTCTTATATATAAACTAAACTGTATCCATTCCTTTTAGACTAACGCTGTTAAAGTACGAAAACATCCTAAAAAACTACTTTCTCTTTCTCATAGCTTTTAATTTTTTCTTCATATAATAATGTAAAGGCGATTTCATCACGACCATGAAGAAGCATTTCCTTCCAATGTGGGTCGACTTCAAAAGAAAATTCAAAACCGTCCTTGTCGTAAACACGTTGACCTTCTAAGTCGACTGTACATTCATAATCATTTCCTAAAGCCTTTTTTAGGAGTTGTTTCATGTTTTCATCTTTCATACGAATAGGCAATAGACCATTTTTTAAGCAATTTTGATGAAAAATATCAGCAAAAGACGGAGCCATTATAACTTTAAATCCATAGTCTGCAAGTGCCCACGGTGCATGCTCTCGAGAAGAACCACAACCGAAGTTAGGGCCTGCTAATAAAATTTCAGCTCCCTTATATTTTTCGTAGTTCAATTCAAAGTTCGGATTCGGCGATCCATCTTCAAAATAACGCCAATCAAAAAAGGCGAACTTACCGTAACCTGTTCGTTCAATACGTTTTAAAAACTGCTTAGGAATGATTTGATCTGTATCAACATTAGCGCGATTTAAAACGGCAACTTTGCTCGTAACTGATTGAAATGGTTGCATCTGACTTCCTCCTTAAGACGTAAATGAGCTAATTTTTATTTTTCGAATATCTACGAAGTGCCCATAAAGTGCTGCTGAAGCTGCCATGGCAGGGCTCACTAAATGAGTTCTAGCCCCTTTTCCTTGGCGACCTTCAAAATTTCGATTCGAAGTGGAGGCACAACGTTTTCCTGACGGTACGACATCGTTATTCATGCTTAAGCACATGCTACACCCAGAATCTCGCCACTCGAACCCAGCTTTTATGAAAATTTCATGCAAACCTTCTTTCTCAGCTTGACGTTTAACAGATTGAGACCCAGGTACAACAATTGCCTTAACAGATGGATGAACATGTTTATCTTTGATAACTTCTGCTGCATTTCGTAAGTCCGAAAGCCTCGAGTTTGTACAGGAACCGATAAACACATAATCAACTGAGACATGATCGATTTTCTCACCAGGGTTCAGCCCCATATATTCATAAGCTCTTTGGAATGACGTACGTTCTTTCTCATCTTTAGCTTGACTGAGAGATGGAACACTTTCGTCTACCGGTACAACCATTCCAGGATTCGTTCCCCACGTCACCATTGGTGCAATATCTTCTCCTTGAATGACAATCGTTTGATCATATTCCGCACCTTCGTCAGAGTTCAGTGATTTCCAGTAAGCAATAGCCTGCGAAAAAGCTTCCCCTTTCGGTGCATATTTTCTTCCTTTCACATACTCAAAAGTTGTCTCATCCGGTGCTACTAGACCAGCACGGGCTCCAAACTCGATAGACATATTGCAAATGGTCATTCGCTCATCCATCGACATTTTTCGAATACATTCACCTGCATATTCAATGACATAGCCCGTACCAAAATCAACTCCATACTTTCCAATAATATAAAGAATGACATCTTTCGCCGTGACACCAAACTTCAGTTCCCCATTCACTTCCACTTTGAGCGTTTTCGGTTTATGCTGCCACAAAGTTTGTGTAGCTAACACATGCTCAACTTCACTCGTTCCAATTCCAAATGCTAAAGCACCGAAAGCTCCGTGAGTTGACGTATGACTATCTCCGCACACAATGGTTTTCCCAGGAAGCGTTAATCCTAGCTCCGGTCCAATGACATGAACAATTCCTTGATCTTCACTATCTAATCCGGCTAATTCAATACCAAATTCATGACAGTTTCTTTCAAGTGCCCGAATTTGGTTTTTTGCAACTTCATCTTCTAACTGATATCGATTTTTCGTCGGAATATTGTGGTCCATTGTTGCAAATGTATTTTGGGGCTTCCGTACTTTTCTCCCCTTTACCCTCAATCCTTCAAACGCTTGTGGTGATGTCACTTCATGAATTAAGTGCAAATCAATATATAATAAATCCGGCTTTCCTTCTTCGGATAAAACAACGTGTTGATCCCAAATTTTTTCAATAATATTTTTCGGTTTCATATAATCCCTCCTCATACTTTCAATAGAAGAAAGGGAGCTTTTCTCTCAACTGAAAGAAAAGCTCTTTTTCATTCCTTTAGGCATATGCCTCCATAATATTTAAAATGGCAAAATCATCAGCTAACGCTTCTTTAATCTCTTCCACCATCTCATTTGTTCTTACAAAGCGATTTTGGTACGTTAAATCCTTCGTACGCTTCCCAGCTTCCAGCACGTGTTTGACAGCTTTTTCAATAGCTCCAGCTTCTTCATCTAGTTGGAATGAATGTCGAAGCATCATTGCAGCAGATAAGATCATTGCAATCGGATTAGCAATTTGCTTTCCAGCAATATCTGGCGCTGAACCGTGTGCAGGCTCATATAAATGTAGACCATTGGAAGATAAGCTTGCAGACGGTAACATTCCTAACGAACCAGATAACATAGCTGCTTCATCGCTTAAAATATCCCCAAACATATTTTCCGTTACGATAACATCAAATTGTTGTGGCTTTGCAATTAATTGCATCGCAGCGTTATCTACAAGCATATGCTCTAATTCTACATCTGGATATTTAGTAGCCACTTCTTCTGCCACATCTCTCCAAAGTTTACTAGATTGAAGAACATTTGCTTTATCCACGGATGTTACTTTTTTATTTCGCTTTTTAGCTAATTGGAATGCCGTATCGATGATTCGCTCCATCTCTTTACGTTTATAAAATAGCGTATCTACCACTGCCTCTTCACCATTGTCTCGAAGTCTTTCACTCGGCTTCCCAAAATACAGCCCTCCAGTTAGCTCACGGACGATTAAAAAGTCTACCCCTTCTAAATGATCTCCTTTGAATGGCGACGTTTCTTGAAGAGAAGAATATGATTGGACGGGACGAAGATTTGCGAATAAATCAAGCTCCTTCCTAATTGCGAGTAGCCCTTTCTCTGGACGAAGATGCGCTTCATTTCGATCCCATTTCGGACCTCCGACAGCACCTAATAAAACTGCATCTGATTGACGGCAAAGGTCAATGGTTTCCTTTGGAAGAGGTGATTCAAACTGATCGATTGCCTCTCCACCAATCGCACCATATTGAAACTCAAATTCATGATGGTAATACCTTCCGACTGTCTGTAGAACGTCAATTGCCCCTTGGATGACTTCTTTTCCAATTCCATCACCTGGTAAAACTGCAATCTTCTTTCTCATCTTCATCCCTCCAATTTTGGTTATAAAGTTGGTTGAACTTTTTTCGATTTTGTATGGTTCATTAAAATCGCTCGATTGACAGCATTGATGTAAGCTTTAGCTGATGCTTCTAAGACATCTTGTGCTATGCCGCGTCCGCCAGTCTCAACATCATCAACCCTTACTTTTACATACACTTGGGCTAGTGCATCACGACCACTTGAATTGGATTGAATACGGTAGTCTAATAAAGTTATAGATTGCTTCATACAGCGCTCCAACGTGTTGTAGATTGCTTCCACACTACCATTCCCTGTAGCGGCTTCTTGAATAATCTGACCCACTTGGTCATTTAATGTAACGGTTGCTGTTGGAACTCCTTCCGTTCCATAATTGACCTGAAGGGAAACTAATTCATACGTCCCTTCATCTCCTTTTAATTGTTCTTCTAAAACAAGTGCTACCAGGTCTTCTTCTGTCAGTTCTTTTTTACGTTCTGATAACTGCTTAAAAGAATGAAATAACTGGTTCATAACCGACTCCTCTAACTGAAAACCAAGCTCTTGCAACTTGACACGAAACGCATGTCGTCCCGAATGCTTACCTAGCACCAAGTTGTTCGTCGTCACCCCGACTAGCTCTGGTGAAATAATTTCGTAAGTGGTCTTTTCTTTTAAAACACCATCTTGGTGAATACCAGATTCATGGGCGAAGGCATTTTTCCCTACAACCGCTTTATTCGGAGGGACAATCATTCCAGTAAGCTTGCTCACTAAATCACTAGTCCGTTTAATTTCTTGGAACTGAATATTGGTCTCGGCTTGGAAGTGATCTTTCCGAATATGGAGAGCTACTGCCACCTCTTCTAAAGCAGCATTCCCCGCTCGTTCACCTATACCATTGATTGTTCCTTCCACTTGGCCAGCCCCATGTTCAATAGCACTTAACGAATTGACGACAGCCATCCCTAAATCGTCATGACAATGAGCCGATAATATAACTCGATCAATATTCGGGACATTATTTTTTAAATATTCAAAAATCTTACCGTACTCTTGTGGCGTAATGTACCCGACTGTATCTGGAATATTTATTACGTTCGCTCCCGCATCAATTACCTTCTCTACAATTTTAGCAAGATAAGGCAACTCCGTTCGGCATGCATCTTCAGCTGACCATTGTATTGTGGGGAAATATTTCGATGCATATTGAACAGATCTTACTGCGTGTTCGATTACTTCATCTTCGGTCATTTTCAACTTATATTGACGATGAATAGGTGAAGTTGCAATAAATACGTGTAATCGCGGGTGCGCACCGTCTTTTAATGCTTCCCACGCTGCATCAATATCTGATTGGACAGATCTGGCTAATCCTGTAACAGAAGATGAGCGAACGGTTCTAGCAATTTCTTGGACAGATTTTAAATCCCCTTTTGAGGAGGCAGGAAATCCTGCCTCAATGACATCCATTCCAAGACGTTCTAATTGCTTTGCAATTTCCAACTTCTCTTTTTGTGTTAAATTAACCCCTGCTGATTGTTCCCCATCTCGTAAAGTCGTATCGAAAAAATTAACCTTTTTCACCTGCTACCACCGCTTCCTTCTTATTCTGTTTGACAAACGGCATCATTTCTCTTAATACGGCACCTACTTGTTCAATTTGATGTGTACGCTCACGCTTATCAATACTTGTAAACTGCGGACGATTCGCTTGGTTTTCTAAAATCCATTCTTTTGCAAATTTACCTGACTGAATTTCTTCTAATACTACTTTCATGTTTTGCTTTACTCTCTCATCCACCACTCTTGGCCCTGAAACAAAGTCTCCCCATTGCGCAGTGTCAGAGATAGAGTATCTCATATTTGATAATCCACCTTCGTAAAGAAGATCGACAATTAGTTTCAATTCATGTAAGCATTCAAAATACGCAACTTCCGGTTGGTATCCAGCCTCAACTAACGTTTCAAATCCGGCTTTTACTAATGAAGTAAGTCCCCCACAAAGGACCGCTTGTTCACCGAAAAGATCTGTCTCTGTTTCTTCTTTAAAGGTTGTTTCTAAAACACCTGCCCGCGCTGAACCAATGGCTTTTGCATAGGCTAGTGCTAAGTCCTTCGCTTCGCCTGTAACATCCTGTTCAACTGCAATTAATGCTGGTACTCCTGCTCCTTCTTGATATGTTCTACGAACTAAATGTCCTGGACCTTTCGGAGCGACTAAAAAGACATCAACATCAGCAGGTGGTACGATTTGATTAAAATGAACATTAAAACCGTGTGCAAAGACAAGGGCATTTCCAGGTTTTAATCCCGGCTTAATTTCCTTTTCATACAATTCTTTTTGTTTTTCATCTGGAACAAGGACCATAACGACATCCGCTACTTCAACAGCTTCTTTAACAGTTGTCACGTGAAGTCCATCTTGCTGTGCTTTTTCAAAGGAGTTTCCACGTCTAACTCCTACTACAACATCCACACCACTTTCTTTTAAATTCAATGCGTGAGCATGACCTTGTGAACCATATCCTAATACAGCCACTTTCTTTCCGCGTAAAACTTCCTCTTTTACATCACCGTTATAATATACTTTTGTCATTTGAACATCTCCCTTTCTACACTTTTTATACTATAGAGAAATTTTTCTCCGTTGATTGCTGTTTTTGAGTCCCTCTTGGGAATGCTGTCACACCTGTTCTAGCAATTTCTTTGATCCCATATGGCTTTAACAAGTCAATTAAAGCATCGATTTTATTAGATTCACCTGTCACTTGAACAACTAAACTATCTTTACTAACATCGATAATCGATGCGCGAAATGGTTCAATTATCCCATACATTTCCATTCTTGAAGATGGGTTCGTTCCTACTTTAATGAGCGCTAGTTCTCTAGCAACAATTGATTGATTCGTAATATCCATTACTTTGATCACATCAATTTGTTTGTTTAGTTGTTTCGTAATTTGCTCGACCTCTTTTTCTTCTGAGACATTCACAACAAATGTCATTCGAGATACTCCTTCAGATTCGGAGTGCCCGACTGAGATACTTTCAATGTTGTAATGCCGTTTCGTAAATAAACCTGTAATGCGGTTTAACACTCCTGAACGATTTAATACGGTAATGGTAATAATCCGTTTCATTTCTTTATCCCCACCATTTCGTGCAATCCTTTACCAGGCGCAACCATCGGATAAACATTTTCCTCTGGCGCAATGCGGACTTCTATTAATTCCGGTTCGTTTGAAGAAAAAGCATTGTTAAGCGCCTCTTCCCAGCCTTCACCTGGTAAAACTCTTGTTCCTCTTATTCCGAATGCTTCAGCAAGTTTCACAAAGTCTGGCTGCGTTTCAAAAACAGAATGCGAGTAGCGTTCTTCATAAAAGATTTCTTGCCATTGTCGAACCATACCGAGTGATTGGTTATTTAACACAATCACTTTAATTGGTAGGTTTTGTTCTTTTAATACGGCTAATTCTTGAAACGTCATTTGAAACCCACCATCTCCGAGTAATGCGACAACCGTTCTTTTGGCATCTGCTAATTGAGCACCGATTGCAGACGGTAATCCAAAGCCCATCGTACCAAGGCCACCTGAAGTCACCCATCGATTTGGAGAATGGAACTTGTAGTATTGAGCCGCCCACATCTGATGCTGACCAACATCGGTCGTAACAATGGCATTTCCCTCTGTCATTTCATAAATCTTTTCAATCAACTCTTGTGGCTTAATAACCCCTTGGCATTTTTCATACCAAAGTGGATACGATTTTTTGTTTGACTGTAGTAGATTTAGCCACTCTGCATTTTCACTACGTTTCCCTTTTTGTTCGAGCAACAATTGAAGGACTAGTTTAGCATCGCCCACAACTGGAATGTGCGTCTCAACATTCTTTCCAATCTCAGCTGGATCGATATCGATATGTGCTACTGTAGCATTCGGTGCAAAGTGTGCTAAATTCCCGGTAACCCGATCATCAAAACGAGCACCAATGCTAATCAATAAATCACATTCATATAAAGCCATATTCGCGGTGTACGTACCGTGCATACCAGCCATCCCTAAAAATAGAGGGTGATCTGCTGGAATACTCCCTAATCCAAGCAACGTATTGGCGACTGGAATTTGTTGTTGATCTACGTATGCTTGAAATTCTGTTGCAGCATTTGCATGCAAAATACCAGCTCCTGCTAATATCACCGGCTTCTTCGCACGACTAACCGCTTCTACTAAACGACGGATTTGTAAATAATTTGGTTCTGTCTTTGGCTGGTAGCCTGGCAAGGAAATTTCTTGATTGTATTCAAACGTACCTTCTGCCACCGATACATCTTTCGGAATGTCAATGAGAACAGGTCCAGGTCTTCCCGTAGTTGCAATATGAAAAGCTTCTTTGACGATTTTCGGTAAATCGTTCACATCTCTCACTTGATAATTGTGCTTTGTAATTGGCATTGTAATTCCCAATACATCTGCTTCTTGGAAAGCATCTGAGCCAATGACAGTTGAGGCCACTTGACCTGTAAAGACAACGAGAGGTAAAGAATCAATCATCGCATCTGCTAATCCGGTGACTAAGTTTGTCGCACCTGGCCCGGATGTCGCAATGACAACCCCCGGCTTACCAGATATACGGGCATATCCTTCAGCTGCATGAATTCCTCCTTGTTCATGTCTTGTCAACACATGGAACATGCCAGAGTCATATAACTTATCGTAAATTGGTAACACAGCACCACCTGGATAACCGAAAATAACTTCAACTTGCTCTTGCTTGAGCGATTCGATTAACATTTCGGCACCTGTCATTTTACCGAGCTTCGCCTTCTTTTCTGTCGCAGGCAATTTTGCATTCAATGTATTCGCCCCCTTTTGTAAAACAATTTGGTGAAGTTGTTTTAAGAAATGTGATCGCTGACAACAAAAAAACCTTCTCGCCCTAAAGCACCTACTACTTGTAGGAGCAAGGGGCGAAAAGGTTCTCTTCCCGCGGTACCACCCTTTTTCATGGTCGGAAATACGACCACCTCATGAATAGAAGGTTCTATTCGTTTTAATAACGAGTGTATGACCTATACACCCGGCCAACTCTACTAAAAGACTTTTCAAGTTGACACTCTGAGGTGAGTTCATCATTAGGGATACCACCGGTTTCCAGCTACTCCGGCTCTCTGAAGATATCGATTCTAATGATTACTTATCCTCTTCGACGTTTTTTGCCTTATGTAATTTCCGAAAATTCTGTCAACTAAAATTATGCTTATCCTCATTGATGAATCTTATGGTGACTAAATTGTAAATATTCCTTTTACATCACCTGTATTTATCGCCTTTAAAGTGGTGATGTAAGATTGTTTGAGCCTATATTACGCCCATTTCAACTTACAGTCAACACCCTTTTTTATAATTGTTTGATAATTTTGATTTATCAATTATTTTGTTACCGCTTACATTCCCGTTGTTATAATATTTGACAAAGAAAAAAATTTTTTCTAATTTTTTCTTAAATATGTATGGATTAACTATTTCGGCAGTCTAAATGATAACGGAAAATAATCGATTTGGCCGTTTATCATTTATAATACTTATTACCTTAAACAAAGTTTTAAAATATGATGACACTCAAATAGGAAATTTGTTTCCGGTTTTTTGAATGATTCAAAAGTGGGGATCCGTTGATTGAGAGGAGAACAAATAAGAAAAGCGCAAAACGTAAGTCCTTAGGCGAAGGGCGCTGGAGGACCTGCGAGGAGGCTTCCGTCGCCACAGCAGGGCAGAAGCGACCCGAGCTGATCGCGCTTGGAGCTAGACACCAAAAAAACGGTAAAGAGAATACTTTAACACTTTATTGAACTTAAACTTTCTGTAACAATAAAAAAACCCTTACCGAAAACGATAAGGGAATTATATGTAAATGGAATGGCGTCCCAGGAGAGATTCGAACTCCCGACCGACGGCTTAGAAGGCCGTTGCTCTATCCGGCTGAGCTACTGGGACAATATGATTTCTTATTTCAAGGACAATTATTATTATATTGATATGATATTTTCATGTCAACTACTAATGAAATTTTTTTAAGGGAGGATGGCTCCTCCCCTATCGATTGTTGTCAGCAAATTGAAAAGATGTGGACAATTGTTGAATAAATTCTCCATTTTCGTCGAAATAATCGACGTTTGCTTGGCCATTGGCTAAATTTAGTATAACATAAGTCTTTTCTTTTCGCATCCTTGGCAGTGAAATACTACCAGGATTTATAAACAACACATTATCTACCATTTCAGCTCCAGCAATATGAGAATGCCCAAAGCATACTATATTTGCGTTTGTTTCTTCCGCTTTATATTTCAAATTCATTAACGTTGTTTTCACAGAGTAAAGGTGACCGTGTGTAATGAAAAATGACCAATTTCCGATTTTCTCAAGGCGTTCGTTAGGGAAATCTGCTTTCCAATCACAATTACCTCTAACAACGACCATATTTCTTAATGCTGCATGATCCACTGATAATTCTGAGTCTCCACAATGAATCATCGCATTAACTTCGTGTGCATGCCGTTTCGCAATCGCTTCTAACACTTCTGTCTCGCCATGACTATCACTGATAATTAATACTTTCATGCCTTATTCTCCCCATTGGTTCAAAATACTCTCAAATTGCTTTAGTGCATTTGCTCGATGGCTAATTTGATTTTTCTCTTCCTTCGTCATTTGCGCCATCGTTTTCTCCTTTTCCGGCACAAAAAAGATCGGATCATACCCAAAACCATTCTCACCTAAAATGTCTTCCGTGATGAAACCTTCACATGTTCCATCAACCGTTACCGTTTCTTTTTCTGGATGTGCATAAGCAAGAACACAATGAAATCTGGCTGTTCGCTTTTCCTTTGGAATGTTTTGTAATTTCACTAACACTTTTTCAATATTTTGTCGATCATTTTTCTCATCACCGGCATAACGGGCTGAATATACACCCGGCTCACCATTTAACGCATCAATCGCTAAACCTGAATCATCGGCAATGACCGGCTTATTAACCATTTTTGAAATCGTCTCGGCTTTTAAAATAGCATTTTCTTGAAATGTCGTTCCTGTCTCTTCCACATCAATTGACTCGTCAATATCTAACAGAGAAAGGACCGTAAACCCTCTTGGCTCTAACATATCGACAAACTCTTTTACTTTCCCCTTATTTTTCGTTGCAACGACAATTTCTTTCATGATTACTCCTCTTTCTGTCCGATTTTTTCCGCTAGCTCACCTAAGGCTTCTTTTTGTGCTTGAATTAATTGACGAATTCCATTTTCGGCTAAATCAAGCAGTTGGAATAATTTTTCTTTTGAAAATGTTGCTTCTTCTCCAGTTCCTTGTAGCTCGACAAACTCTCCTTTTGAAGTCATAACAATGTTCATATCAACTTCTGCCTTGGAATCTTCAACATAATTCAAATCAAGTATTTCACCATGTTCAGGATCAATACCTACAGATGTAGCCGCTAAGAAATCTGTAATCGGCATCGTTTTCAGATCGCCTTTTTCCATTAGACCACCTACGGCTAAAGCCATTGCTACAAATGAACCGGTAATGGCAGCCGTTCTCGTTCCGCCATCTGCTTGAATGACATCACAATCGATCCAAATCGTTTTTTCTCCAAGCTTCTCTAGATCGACAACAGCGCGTAATGCTCGGCCTATGAGACGCTGTATTTCCATTGTTCTACCAGAAACCTTACCTTTCGAAGATTCTCGAATCGTACGCTGCTCCGTCGCTCGTGGTAGCATGGAATATTCCGCTGTAATCCATCCCTTTCCTTCTCCACGCATAAATGGTGGAACACGGTCTTCAACTGTAGCATTACAAATTACTTTTGTATCTCCAACTGAAATTAAGACTGAACCTTCTGGATGCTTAATAAAATGCGTTACCATTTCAACTTTTCTAAGCTCATCTCGATTTCTTCCATCATGTCGCATGAATGACCCTCCAAACTTCCTTCACTATGTAAAAAATATAGAAATACTCGGCATAGCCGAGTAATAGACTGTCGACAAACGTTATTTTTTATTGATGTACAGCTTCTGCACTCACAAAAGACGAATGGAATCATCTCTTTTCACTTATTTTGTCTATGTGGATATAGAGCATAACCGAGGTAATGATTCGGCTTTTGAGCGTTACAACAAATAAGAGGATGCCTAATTAGCGATCCTCTTTTTTGGCTCACACTTATTAGTATATCAAAAATTCAACATTAAAAACTACCAGTGTTCACTTTCTCTGGGCGAACAACAGGTTCGCTCAATGCCTTTCCTTCCTCGGTCTGCAAATCACTCTCTCCGTTGACTTGTATGACGACGCTTTCGATTTCTGGTTGTTCAGTTACGGTTAACACAAGTGCATTTAAAGTGTGTTCGGAAATCATTTTCTTCTCCTCATCAAAGCTAGAGAAGATTGCCTCATTGAAATTTAGTGTGACAACCCCATCTTTATATTCAGGGCTTTCAATCAATTTGACATCTGATTGAAATTCAGTCAGTAAACCGGATGTAAGACTTGGTCCTTCGATTAGTGCCTGAACAGCCGCTTCAACCGAATCTTGCTGTTCATTGCTAACACGTTTCGTCACTGGTACGTAATATACTTGACCATCATTTTCAGCTGCATAATAGACGGTCAATGGACGGGTATTTGTAATATCAAGTACCGATGAAGAAATCATATTTATTCCATCTTCACGGCTAACACCTTCCCCAATCGGAGTACCATTCACAGGCATCTCTGTGAGTTCATGTCCATTTATCCATAGCTTTACCTTTTGTACATTTTCAAATTGAGTTAAGGTATACGTCACGGCTTGTAAGATTTTTTGTTCATCTTCAGGCTTGTAGTCTGAAAACTCTTTGGAAAAATCAACAATGGCAGTGCCATCTTCTTTAATGTTTACTCCTTGGACAATTGTTCCCTGAGGAATGACTGCACGGAAGCCATTTGGTAATACATTAGAAACAGGACCATCAACAACTAAGTACTCCACAACCTGTTTAGCAACTTCTTGCGTCTGAGGCAATGGTAAAGATTGTGGAACAACCATACCATTTTTATCGATTAAGTACAAAACTCTTTCAACTGCTTCTGCCGTTTCTTCTGACTCTTGTTCTTCATTTACTTCCCCATTTTCTGTTACTTGCTCACCTTGCTGCTCCTCTTCAACGTATGTTACTTCTTGCGGTGGGTCTAGATCTTCCTTTTCATCTCCTCCAAACAAACCACACCCTGCTAACAGAACAGATGTTGATAATAAGGCAACACCCGCAAGCCTTATTTTATTTTTAGGCATTCGTATCCCTCCCAAGACGGTTTGTACTATTATGTATACGAGCCTGTTGTAAAAATAGACCGTTTTTCTTGTACAAATAAATTCAGATCCGTTTTTACGTTTCGATAGAAATTGGAGCAATAAGAAACATACATGATTTTACACTCACACCCCGGACATGAAAATTTATTCTCCCCGGCGGTTCCTTTCTACCATCTACCTATCATGATAGATCATTCAGCTCATAGGTAATTTTTATTTTCACAGAAAAAGCGCAAAGCGCAAGTCCTTAGGCGAAGGGCGCTGGAGGACCTGCGAGGAGGCTTCCGTCGCCACAGCAGGGCCGAAGCGACCCGAGCTGATGGCGCTTGGAGCTAGACACCAAAAAAACTGAAAAGAGAACACTTTAACACTTTATTGAACTTAAACTTTCTGTAACAACAAAAAAGGTAGCACGACATTTTGATCGCGCTACCCCTTCTAAGTTTATTTTGAAGATTCACTAACTTCTTGCAAAACAATTGATTGAACATCTTTAATTGGATACCCAAACCAATTCGAAGCAATTGTACGAAAAATAGATGTAGACCCAGTGGTTAAAAACTGATGATGTTTTTCTGAATCTTCGTCATTTAACATTTGATGAAAGGATAATATCGTACTTACTTCACCCGCTGTTTCTTCCCCCGATGATATAATGTTCACATCTCGTCCGATGTAATGACGAATTATAGGCTTAAGCAATGGATAATGTGTGCAGCCTAAAATGAGTGTATCCATTCGCTTCCCTTTAAACGGTAGTAACGACTCTTTTACAATTTGATGTGCTTCTCTTCCAAGATATTCGCCACTCTCTACGAGCGGAACAAATCGAGGGCAAGCTAAACTGTCTACGATGGTCCTACTATTAATCTTTTTTAAAGCTCGAACGTAAGCCCCACTTGAAATGGT
Source organism: Bacillus kexueae (assembly GCF_022809095.1). GTDB lineage: Bacteria > Bacillota > Bacilli > Bacillales > Aeribacillaceae > Bacillus_BZ > Bacillus_BZ kexueae. The sequence continues at coordinate 231,371 of NZ_JALAZE010000002.1, read as the reverse complement.
ACCTTCTGTGCCAATGACTGCTATATGATTATTTCTCGTCGCTTTAATCGCCGCTCGTGCCCCAGGTTGAATTACACCGATCACTGGAATATCCAATTTTTCTTGTATCTCTTTTAATACAATAGCAGTCGCCGTATTACAGGCAATTACGAGCATTTTGATTTGATAGTGGGAAACGAGAAAGTTCGTCATCTCCCATGTAAACTTTCTCACTTCTTCTTTCGAACGAGGACCGTACGGGCATCTCGCAGTGTCCCCTAAATAAATAATTTCTTCTTTCGGTAGCTGTCTCATAATTTCTTTTGCCACCGTTAAACCGCCAACTCCTGAATCAATCACACCTATTGGATTATTCAAAAAATCGCCTCATTTACTGTAACATTTCTTCATGTAATTTTATTAACAATGTTTGCAACTGGTTCTTTTCGTCATGAGAAAATGAAGCCAATATCTCATGTAAGTATTCCTGCCTTTTACGAATCGCTTCTGCAATAATTCGCTCGCCCTCTGGTAAAAGATGAATACGAACGACCCGACGATCTCGTTCATCACGTACCCGAACGACTAAATCATTTTTCTCCATACGATCAATTAAGTCTGTCATCGTACTGCATGCAAGGTACATTTTTGCAGATAACTCCCCAATTGTTAAGTCACCAAATTCAAGCAAGTTTTGCAGCGCAACAAATTGTGGAGGAGTGATTTGATAATCACTTAAAATCTCGCGACCTTTTTGCTGTATAATAACCGCAATATTCCGCAATGACTTTTCTATATGAACAACATGCTCCTGTTTAGCATTCATTGAATCTGACATTCTCATTTCCTCTCTAATGAATATTCTATCAATCAATATCTTTAGTCGTTTGTTGACTACGTAACATATTTTCTCTGTTTTCGCTTCAAAATTCAAGTACTCCTATTTGACAATCCCATTACAATTCAACTAGTAAGAAAAAAACAAAATTATGACGGTGTAACCTTATTGAAAATGAACATTTTAAGAACACGGAAGATTCCATTATAAAAAGCCAAGGGCGCTGGAGGACCTGCGAGGAGGCTTCCGTCGCCACAGCAGGGCCGAAGCGACCTGAGCTGATGGCGCTTGGAGCTAGACACCAAAAAAACTGTAAAGAGAATACTTTAACACTTTATTGAACTTAAACTTTCTGTATCAAATAAAAAAATAACCGGCCACAAGGGACCGGTTATTTCGTTATGTGTTTTATCAGGAACCGTTACTTTTTGAACAAGAAAACAACCATATTCATCGAAACATCTGAACAAGTAACGAAAGACTGAAAAAACTTAAACATTCAAAACAGAGAGGGTAAAAGAAGAGTTAAATAGAAAAGTGTGTCATGAGAATTGAGTTTTTCTCTTGTCTTCACGTCACCAAAAGTCGAATGATTGATGACAAGGGTACTATTATAGCTCAAGTTCTCCCATGCGGAGAAGCTCAACAACAGCTTGTGAACGCCCCTTCACACCCAGTTTCTGCATCGCATTTGATATATGATTACGAACTGTTTTTTCGCTAATGAATAATTCTCCGGCTATTTCTTTTGTTGTTTTGTCTTGTACGAGTAATTCAAACACTTCTCTCTCTCTTTTCGTTAGTAGTGGCTTGGATTGAAACTCTTTCTCCTTCAAGTATTGTAACCCTCCTTGCTAGGTGAGAGCTGATCTTTTGAGGATGGGGTATATTTTTAGTCAGAATATAGTATGTCGGAAGGTAAGATGCTGTGACATAAATGTAGGAGATTTTTTCGATCAAATTTGATTCGTTCTTTGTGTCCACTCACCCTTTATAAATTGCTTCATACTAAAAACAAAGAGGCGCCAATCGTCAGTATTAACTGACTTTCGGACACCTCTTTTTTCTATTATTCTTGGTTGTCACTTCCGAAGAATCGACGGAAGGAGTGAATCGTTGTATCACGGTTAAGGGCAGCAATGGACGTCGTAAGTGGAATCCCTTTCGGACAAGACTGAACACAGTTTTGAGAGTTTCCGCAGTTCGTTAGACCTCCATCATCCATAATCGCCTCTAAACGTTCTGCTTTGTTCATCGCACCAGTCGGATGAGCATTAAATAAACGAACTTGAGAAAGCGGAGCAGGTCCAATGAAATTCGATTTGCTGTTTACATTTGGACACGCTTCTAAGCATACTCCACACGTCATACATTTCGATAATTCATATGCCCATTGACGCTTTCGTTCTGGCATACGAGGACCAGGACCTAAATCGTACGTTCCGTCAATTGGAATCCATGCCTTAACTTTTTTCAAGGAGTCAAACATTCTGCTACGGTCAACTTGTAAGTCACGTACTACAGGGAAAGTTTTCATCGGTTCAAGACGAATCGGCTGCTCTAATTGGTCTATTAAAGCCGTACAAGATTGGCGTGGCTTTCCGTTAATGACCATCGAACAAGCACCACATACTTCTTCTAAACAGTTCATATCCCAAGCAATCGGACTAGTAGGTTCACCTTTCGTATTGACAGGGTTACGACGAATTTCCATTAAAGCAGAGATGACGTTCATATTTGGACGATATGGAATTTCGAACTCTTCTTGGTAAGGGGTAGAGTCTGGTCGATCCTGTCTCGTAATAATAAATCGAACCATTTTGTTTTCACTCATCTTACTTTTCCCCCTTTTTCTTTGTATAGTCACGTTTACGTGGTTGGATTAGGGATGTGTCCACCTCTTCATAGTGGAACTTAGGAGCTTCAGAGGCACCTGCAAATTTTGCCATCGTTGTTTTTAACCATTCATCATCATTTCGATCTGGAAATTCTGGCTTATAATGTGCTCCACGACTTTCATTACGGTTGTATGCACCAAGTGTAATCACACGAGCTAGTTCGAACATGTTCTTTAACTGACGTGTAAAGGTCGCCCCTTGGTTGCTCCATTTCGCTGTATCATTAATATTAATGTTGTTCCAGCGTTCCATTAGTTCTTGAATTTTTTCGTCTGTTTTTAATAACTTATCGTTGTAGCGAACGACCGTAACATTGTCTGTCATCCACTCTCCTAACTCTTTATGAAGAACATATGCATTTTCAGTTCCATCAAGGCTCATGACTTCATCCCATTTAGCCTGTTCTTCTTTTACGCGTGACTCAAATAAAGTGGAAGATAAATCTTCAGCTGATTTACTTAATCCGTTCATGTACTCAACTGCTTTCGGTCCTGCGACCATTCCACCATAAATCGCAGAAAGAAGTGAGTTTGCTCCAAGACGGTTGGCACCGTGCTGAGAGTAATCACATTCTCCAGCAGCAAATAACCCAGGAATATTCGTCATTTGGTCATAATCTACCCATAATCCACCCATTGAGTAGTGTACTGCTGGGAAGATTTTCATCGGAACTTTACGAGGGTCATCTCCCATAAACTTCTCATAAATTTCAATAATTCCACCTAGTTTAATATCAAGCTCTTTCGGATCTTTGTGAGACAAGTCTAGGTATACCATGTTTTCACCGTTAATACCTAGTTTTAAGTCTACGCACACATGGAAAATCTCACGTGTAGCGATATCACGCGGTACAAGGTTTCCGTATGCTGGGTATTTTTCTTCAAGGAAATACCACGGTTTACCATCTTTATAAGTCCATACTCGTCCACCTTCTCCACGTGCTGATTCACTCATTAAACGAAGCTTATCGTCTCCTGGAATAGCCGTAGGATGGATTTGTATAAATTCTCCATTTGCATAATATGCACCTTGTTGGAAAACAATTGATGCAGCAGATCCCGTGTTAATAACCGAGTTCGTTGATTTACCAAAAATAATTCCAGGACCTCCAGTCGCCATAATAACTGCATCCGAACGGAACGACTGAATCTCCATTGTCGTTAAGTTTTGCGCTACAATACCGCGGCATACACCTTCATCATCTTGGATAATCCCCAAGAACTCCCAACCTTCGTATTTCGTTACAAGTCCAGCTACTTCGTGACGACGTACTTGCTCGTCCAATGCATAAAGTAACTGCTGTCCTGTTGTTGCTCCAGCGAAAGCCGTACGGTGATGTTGCGTACCTCCGAACCGACGGAAATCTAATAAACCCTCAGGAGTACGATTGAACATAACGCCCATTCGATCTAAAAGATGGATAATTCCAGGTGCAGCCTCACACATGGCTTTAACTGGTGGTTGGTTGGCTAAAAAGTCTCCACCATAAACCGTATCATCAAAGTGCTCCCAAGGAGAGTCGCCTTCCCCTTTTGTATTAACCGCTCCGTTAATACCCCCTTGAGCACATACTGAATGCGATCTTTTAACAGGTACTAGTGAGAATAAATCTACAGAAACGCCAGCTTCAGCCGCCTTAATGGTCGCCATTAATCCGGCAAGACCGCCGCCGACAACGATAATTTTACCACTACTCATAAGGCCCACTCCCTTTGTTAGCTATATTGTTTTTTATACGAATGCAAAGATTGCGCGTAATCCAACGATAGATAATGCAACGAAAATACCAAGCGTTACATACGTAGAAATCAGCTGAGATCGAGGAGATACGGTAATTCCCCAACTTACAGCAAAAGACCATAAGCCGTTTGCAAAGTGGAAGATTGCTGATAGTACCCCTACGATATAGAAGACGAGCATTCCAGGGTTACTTAAAATTTCTGCCATCATATCGTAGTTCACTTCTTTACCGAATGCAGCCGCAATACGTGTCTCCCAAACGTGCCAAGCGACGAAAATTAATGTAAACACGCCTGTCACACGTTGTAACATGAACATCCAGTTTCGGAAATAACTATATCGACTCACGTTGTTTTTCGCCGTGAAGGCAATATAAATACCGTAAATGGCATGATAAAGAAGAGGAATAAAAATAATAAATGCTTCTAACACATACCTAAATGGTAAACTTTCCATAAAGTGCGCTGCATTATTAAATGCTTCTGGTCCCTTTGTTGCAAAATGGTTTACAACCAAGTGCTGCATTAAAAAGATACCGATTGGTACAACTCCTAAAAGTGAATGTAGCTTTCGGTTGGCAAATTCTTTGTTACCCGCCATGAACTTTACCCCCTAATCTCGTTTACAAATTATGTTTTGGATCTCTCCTGTCCCCAGCTTTTACGTACACACAGACTACAAATTCGATTTCAAGTAGAATTCGACACGTGTATGACGAAAATTCTGGTAAAAAAATATGACAAATTCATTTTACTCCCATCTGAATTTAGCGTCAAGAAAACGCGTACAAGTATGTAAATTTTTCGTAAATTCAGCTAATTTTATTTTACCAGTATACGAAATAGGATGAAATAGTGTTTCAATCCCAATTCCTCTTGAGATGTCATCACTTTCTTTTAAAAAAAAGCGCAAAGCGCAAGTCCTTAGGAGAAGGGCGCTGGAGACCCGCGAGGAGGCTTCCGTCCTCTCAGCAGGGTCGAAGCGACCCGAGCTGATGGCGCTTGGGCTAGACACCAAAAAAACTGTAAAGAGAATACTTTAATACTTTTTTGAACTTAAACTTTCTGTAACAATAAAAAAAATGAGACAATCTAAAACCACTTTGTGCGAAACTTGTTATAATAAGTAGTGGCTTTTAGAAAGAGGGGAATTACGTGAAAGCATTCTTAGAACAAATGGAAAAGCTTGAAAATCTTCATGTTCACGCATTTAGTATTGAAATATTAAGGGATGTCCTACTTCCAGATTTACTTGGAAAAGAACAATCGTCAATCTTGTATTGGGCAGGCAAACGCCTCGCTCGAAAATACCCGCTCGAAAAAGTGGAAGATTTATTCACCTTTTTCCAACATGCTGGTTGGGGTGAACTAACCAAACTGAAAGAAAGCAAAAATGAAATGGTTTTTGAATTGAAGAGTGATTACATCTCAAAGCGATTTGAAAATCATGAACAGCCTTCTTTTCAATTAGAAGCAGGTTTTTTAGCGGAACAAATTGAAAGAATGCACCAATGTGTGACGGAAACCTACGAAGAAGTGAAGCGTCGCCAAAAAAAGGTTTTATTCACCGTTAAGTGGGATGTAAAAGATCGATCAATCGATTAAGTTCCACTAACTAAATACACTTAAACGGAAAAGAGGTCCAATTAGAAATATTTCCTTTCTAGTTGGACCTTTTTGTTCCCTTTTAAACTGCAGCTTCTTCTTTGGATAGCTCAAACACTTCATGTAACACTTCTACTGATTTCACCATATACTCTACATCTACAACTGCTGAAACTTTAATTTCGGAAGTGCTCACCATTTTAATCAATATTCCGTTTTCTGATAACACTTGGAACATTTGTGCCGCTACACCCGGATTTGAAATCATTCCTGACCCTACAATAGATACTTTCGCAAGGTTTGACTCGCTTTCAATTTGTTCAAATTGTAATAGACTTTTATGTTCCTCTAACACACGAATGGTGTCTTCTAAATCCACCGTTTTAACGGAGAATGAAATAGACGTTTTCTCCTCATTTGAAGTGCTTTGGATAATGATGTCGACATTAATACCATTATTCGCTAACGTTGTAAAAATGGTTGAAAGCGTATGTAGTCCATTTGGGAGTCCACATACTGACACTCTCGTCACTTGATCTTCAAAAGCAATTCCTCTTACGACTAAATTTTGTTCCATATCCGCTTCCTCCTTAACAATTGTTCCTCTTTCTAACTCCATACTTGAACGAACTTCAAGTGGCACATCATAATTCTTCGCAAACTCTACGGCTCTTGGATGAAGAACTCCAGCGCCAAGATTTGCTAGCTCCAACATCTCATCATACGAAATCGCATCTAGCTTTCTAGCAGTTTTAACGTATCGTGGATCTGTTGTGAATACCCCTGTCACATCTGTATAAATATCACATTTATCAGCCTTTAACGCTGCAGCTAACGCCACCGCTGTCGTATCAGATCCACCTCGACCTAACGTCGTAATTTCACCGTTCTCTGAAATTCCTTGGAAACCTGCTACTACAACAATTTTTCCTTGCTCCAGCTGCTCTTGAATTCTTTCTGTTTGTATATTCGTTATCCGAGCATTTCCGTGAACAGACTCTGTCATCATCCCCGCTTGCCATCCTGTAAACGAAATCGCTTCATGCCCCATCTCATAAAGGGCCATCGAAAGTAAAGCAATGGTTACTTGCTCCCCTGTCGTAAGTAACATATCCATTTCTCGCTTACTTGGCTTTGAACTTAACTCATTCGCTAGTGATACAAGCTGATCAGTTGTTTTCCCCATCGCGGATACAACAACTACTACGTCATGACCTGATTCTTTTTCCATGATGACTCGCTTTGCAACATTCTGAATGCGCTCCACACTACCAACGGATGTGCCACCAAATTTTTGAACAATTAATCCCATATCCTCTTCCCTCTTTCTTGTGATCATCGTAATCCGTTCAAATGAAGACGGTTCTTCTCATTATGGTGTGCAATCATGTAGAAGACTAATCTCACTATGAATGAATCTCTAACTTTCCGACATTTATGAATGCAGGCTAGTGATGATAAATACAAAAGGATGTTTAGTCTTTTAATTAGTGCAAATGAAAACATAAGTTCACTTACGTTCCATCATCCTTTTATCAGCTTAAATCCAAAGCAACAATGTATAAAAAAACAGTCGAAATAAAAGGCTGATTTCGTATAGATTGTTGCTTTTTCAGTCATTTCTAAAATGAATGCTGAGCATCGCGCTACGGACACTTGCTTTCCACGGGGAGGAAGTCGAGCCTCCTCGTCATGCGCCTGTGGGGTCTCGCCCTTTCCTCTACATCCCGCAGGAGTCAAGTGCCCTCCGCTCCATTACAAAGAGGGAAAAACGATTCTCAACAATATATTTTATATACACTAAAAGCAACAATCCTTTAGAAAAGAGCCAAATAAAAAAAGCAATGAGACCAATATCTCATTGCTAGCGGTAAACGAATTATAAATAGTCGCTTTGCTTCAATGAGATAGCTCTCCAAGAAGTTGAACCTTCTTGACAGTCCTACACTTGTTCAATGCAGAACCAGCGAGTGAAGAAATGGATCTTCTCCCACTTCGGCGATTTCCCCTTTCAAATGTCTTCTCCAGAGTCCATTCTCTTCCGACATTTTACTCTTGAATCTCGCACCTCTATCTTCATACTATGAACGTACGTTTCGATCACTTTATTAAATTTAATATACATAGTACCAGACTATTTCCAAAAATTCAATTTAGTTTTGAAATTTTTCTTTAATTTTTTTGGCTACAGGAAGTGGCATTCCCGCATTTTGTAATTCCTCAATGGTTGCTTCTTTTATTTTTTCTACCGATCCAAATGCTTTTAATAATTGTTTCCGACGTTTTTCTCCTACGCCAGGTATATCATCTAATGCAGACTTAAAGGCATTTTTTCCTCGTACTTGACGATGAAATGTAATAGCAAAGCGATGAACTTCGTCTTGTATACGCTGAAGAAGATAAAACTCTTGACTATTTCGCTCGAGTACGACTAACTCAGGAGGTTCTCCAATCATTAAGTTCGCCGTTCGGTGTTTGTCGTCTTTGACAAGTCCTGCAATTGGAACATCTAAACCTAATTCATTCTCCAATACATCCCTTGCCGCTGACATTTGTCCCTTCCCACCGTCAACAATGATGAGGTCTGGAATTGGTAAACCTTCTTTCAAAACACGAGTATATCTCCTACGGATAACCTCTCTCATTGAATCATAATCATCCGGTCCCGTCACAGTTTTAATTTTGTATTTTCGATAGTCCTTCTTACTCGGTTTTCCATCAATAAACACAACCATAGCTGAAACAGCATCGGCTCCTTGTATATTTGAGTTATCAAACGCCTCAATCCGAAGTGGAGTCGGAATCTGAAGCTCACTACCCAAATTTTCAACCGCTTTAATGGTTCGGTTTTCATCCCGTTCAATTAATTGAAATTTCTCATGAAGGGAAATTTTTGCGTTTTTGTATGCAAGTAAAACTAAATCCTTCTTTTTTCCTCTTCTTGGCTGAACGGAATTTACACCTAACAATTGTTCGACTAAACAAGCGTCAACATCATCGGGTAATAAAATTTCCTTCGGTAAAATATGGTTGTTCCTATCGTAAAATTGACCGATAAACGATAAAAATTCCTCTTTCGGTTCATCATAAATCGGAAATAAAGACACGTCTCGCTCAATCATATTTCCTTGACGAATAAAAAAGACTTGCACACACATCCAGCCTTTATCGTAATAATAGCCGAAAACATCTCGATCAATAAAATCATTCAACACCATTTTTTGCTTTTGCATCAAGGTTTCGATATGGACGATTTGATCACGATATTCTTTTGCTCGCTCAAACTCTAAATTTTCAGCGGCATGATGCATTTTATTCTCGAGATCTTTTTTTATTTCCGAATAGCCACCTTTTAAAAATCGTGTAATTCCGTCAACTAACTCTTTATTCGTACTTTCTGATACCTCTTTAACACAAGGGGCTAGACACTGTCCCATGTGGTAATACAAACATACACGGTCAGGGAGCGTTTGACATTTCCTTAGCGGGTACATTCGATCCAACAATTTTTTCGTCTCACGCGCCGCCTGAACATTTGGATAGGGACCAAAATATTTCCCTTTATCCTTTTTTACTTTACGGGTGACAATTAAACGCGGGTGTCGTTCCGATGTTATCTTAATAAATGGATAACTTTTATCGTCTTTCAACATTATGTTGTATTTTGGATCATACTTTTTAATAAGATTTATTTCAAGTAGTAAAGCTTCAATATTCGATGAAGTGACAATATATTCAAAGTCTTCAATTTCATTAACTAGCCGTAACGTTTTTCCATCATGTGTTCCATTGAAATACGAGCGAACACGGTTTTTTAACACTTTCGCTTTCCCGACATAAATTACCGTTCCATGCTTATCTTTCATCAAGTAACAGCCAGGTTGGTCAGGTAAGACTGCCAGTTTTTCTTTTAAATGTTCGTACAACGTGACCACCCCATTATTCCCATCTATAAAGTATTATTTTACTATAAACAGGGTCAAAAATCTCGTTTGACGAAAACTCCTTTACTTTCGTTATACGGTCGGATACATCGACACCTTGCTTTTTGAATCCTTCTATAACGTGGTTTGTCAAATAGATGGTTCGATCATCGTAATAGGATAAATCGTGCAAAAAGAATGGATACGACAAAATTCGCTTATGTTCAAACGGCATGTCATAATACTCCATCACTCTTGTTTCTTCCCACGTGTAAATAATAAAAGGCTCATCGATTTGTTCTAGTTCTTCCATCAATTGATGAACGGCAGGCAATTCTCGATATTGTTCGTCTAAAAGAGCGTACGAAACAAATAGTTGAAGGGAAACTAAAATGGTTGTAAGAGCTAGACCAATTCTTTTCGGAAGAACATTTATCCCCTTTGCTCCCCACCAAAGCGTAAACAATGAAATGATTGGTAAGCTATGCCTTGGCTTATCAATGTTTTGAGCAAATAGCGCCCAAATAAAATAACTCACTGCTATTAATATAATGATCCATTCCATCTCTGACATTTTTTGATTGTTGCCAATTACAAATGGAAGAATAATCAAGATTGAGTATGTCCCTAAAAGAATAGGAGATTGAGCAGCAATACCAGTCCAAAAAATATTGTGGACGATTAAGGTAAACATACGTTCCATTAATGTTCTTGATTCATCGGCCGTTGCTGCTCCTCCCCAATCAGAAAAATGCCCTTCGACAAACGATAATGCCAACGAGAAAAAACTTTCAATACTCCCTTCAGACCAAATAAGTCCAGCTACCCAGACACATTGAAAAAAAGCAGCAACAATGATATGCGTAAAAATGATAGACCATTTTCTATTTCTTTTCCATTGAATCATCCATACCCATAATAAACCGATAGCAAATGGAAGATAGGAAAGACGAATGCCTAACAATAAACTTAGAAATAAGGCCGGTAAAAATCGCTTCCAATTTGAATGATTATCTCTAGAGTGGGCAATAGACCAAATATACCACCATAAAACAGCCATTGCTGCTCCTTCAGACATCGGTTGCGTTAGAATGACTGCTGAATACGGGAGTGTCGTCACAATTGCTACTAGCCAGATTGCTTTGTGCTGAACTAGCTTTTGGGCTATCAGGAACATCGGTATAGTGGAAAGTATTAATAAAGTTATATTAAAAAATACAAGAGATAAGATTGGGCTCTCAATGAAAGTATGAAAGACCATGCCACCTAATATGAAATAAGGATACCCAGGGAAATGTGGTTGCATTAGGAGTAAATCAAATTGTAAAACCCCTAAGCTAAAATCGACTTCATCCCAACTACTTACACGAGGTAAAGCAAAATGATACAAAGATAGAAAAAAAAGAAAAAGCATCAAAGTAAACATAACACTCCAGCTTTTTTCGACAGTATTTCCCAAGAAATTCTCTCCTTTTTCACCTGGATTTTGACATAAGAAAAGCTCGCAATTGCGAGCCTTTCTACTTTATGCATTGGCTGATTTCACTTCAACCGTACTATTCACTTCTTCAGTATTACTACTCCGATTCAACCATCGAACCCATAAAAAGACACCAATGAAATATAACCAATAAGCAGCAACCTGTTCAAAAGAAGGATTATGACTATATCCAAACATAGCTGCCATGAACAATCCAATTTGCCCGCTAATCATAACTTCATTTCCAGTGTCACGTTCATAATGAACTTCATCGACGTAGTGCTCTGGCATAAATTCAATGATGTTATATAAAGGTGCTGGCTTCCCTTCTGGTGTTGTGATGACAGAACCCATCTTACCAAGGTCTTGTAAGATTCCAACTCCCTGTACAAGTAATCCTGCTGCAATAAACATAATTAAAATGCCTGTGATGTTAAAAAATGATTTTAAGGAAATTTTCATTGTACCCGTAAAGAATAAATAGCCAAGCAATAACGCCATTAATAATCCACTTAATGCCCCATAGCTCGTAAATACTTTCGTGACATCTCCTCCAGAAATGGCTGCAAAATAAAAGACCGTTTCAACTCCTTCACGAACTACGACTAAATAAGAGTGGATAATCATCGCTGAGGCACTTCCAGCAGTGACAACAGCCTGAATCTTCTTTTGCAAATCATTATTAATGTCTTTCGATTGTTTCTTCATCCAGTGGACCATATGCGTAAGCAACAGTACAGAGGCAAACATAATTCCTACTTTTAAGTACACTTCCGACCCGAGCGTTGCAAATCCAGTTAAAATAACTTGGAAAATTAACGCAACGACAAAACTAGTAACAAGAGCTAAAAATACACCTGTATATACCCATTTATTATATTGTTTTGCATTTAATCTCGTTAAGTATGAGAGAATAAGTCCTACGATTAAAATTGCTTCTAGCGCCTCACGTAGCGTAATTAAAAACGCTTGAAAATCCATCCAAAAGCCCCCCTTGTATGTTAGGACATTTTTTTCTTACGTCGTTGTTGCACAATTACAAGTACAACGAAAATAGTAGCTAATGCGATTGTAAACCATAACCAAAACGGATGACTTTCATCACTTAACGTTGTATCAATCCCTAAGTTTTCTTCCGTTAAATGAGATTCGTCTGCTTCTTTATCATTTGGGAGTGGGAAAGATTCAGCGGTTAAGGATATTATTAATTCAATAGCAGTCTTAAAGGTTTCAGGATCTTGTTCTTTATTACCAATTCCGAATAGCCCTGGGTTTCCTAAAGCCGTTAGGGCATCATCAAACGCTTTATAAATTTCCTCTGTCTGGTCTTGTCCTAACTTCTCAACAGCTAATGGGTGGAGGATATCATACGTTCCTCTCGCTTTTGCTAATAATAGTTTTGCTTGCCCATATTCTTCGAAACTATCTTCAGCAAAGTGTAAACGACGCTCAATATTTAAAGCTAATGCTGCTTGATAACTTCCTAAAAGCAAATCTAAATCTTTCGTTTCAAATGCTTCATCAATTAATTCTTTTGGTTTTTTGAAGTATAAATCAAATTCTTTCTCATACGTTTCAAAAACCGCTTCTGCAAGTTCCCAGTCTCCTTGACTAGCATACGCATCAATTTCTTTGTACGCTTCTGCGAAATCTTCCTTCCCAGGATCTCCATATGAGTAGGCACCTACAGACGGAACATATATGTAATTAAAAGACAATATCAAAATGAATAGTAGTAATAGTGTTTTATATCGTTTCATTATCTTATCCTCCTACATTGATAATGATAATGATTATCAAGAAGAGTGTCAACAACTTCATTGAATGAATGCGATATTTTTTAAAAAATATGCAAATTTCTATCGTTGCCATCATCCATCTTCAATAAATTTTTGGCTGTACACCTTATCGTAACAAGCGTACGCTTTCAGTGAGAGTCAAGTGTCTGAAGTTCCATTACATAGTGTACATACGACCAAAAACATTGTACTAAAACAACAATCCTTAAAAAAAGAGCACCAAATTATTAAACTATTTCTTGCAAAAAAGCAACAATGTTCACGACTAAATATACCCCAAGCTACAATCGCTTTAGTTGCGAACTTATCTTAAGTATTCGATTCATCCATGACAAATAACAATGCGAAATAACGTAAAAAAGCAGATAAAGTGCGTCTCCCACTTCATCTGCTCCTAACTTTATGATGAAATTTTCTCCTGACTATACGAATCATCTATTTTGTGAGCGTGAACATTAATTTTCACTTTTTTCACCGGGCGCTTCATTTCTTTTAAAATCGCTGGTAAAACGGAACTCATGTACGATTTAAATTTGATGAATGATTCACCCTTTGTCCGGACTTGGTACGTAATCGGTATTTCTTGGACGCGAAATCCTTTTCGCACCAAATTTAACGTTATCACTTGTGCATAATTGTAGTCATGAATGATTTCTGCATTCTCCATAGCTTGCCTTGAAAATGCTCTCATTCCTGACTGACCATCGTATATCCATTTTCGTAATAAAAGACTTTGCAAAAAAGTAAAGCAATAGTTTCCAATCCGTCGATGAATTTTCATTCCCTGGATTGTACCTAAAAACCTAGAGCCCATCGTGTAATCTGCTTCACCTCTAAAAATTGGTTCTAGCAGCTGAGGGATTTGGTCTGCTGGGTATTCATTGTCAGCATCTATCATTACACCGATATCTGCACCAAGCGTTACACAATGTTGTAAACCTGTTCGAACCGCCGCACCTAAACCTTTATTGCGTTCATGCGAATAAATATAATCCGCTCCTGCACTCTTTGCAACTTGTACGGTTTCATCTGTTGATCCATCATCAATGACCAGGACCTCTACCGAAACAAATGGATGAAAGTTTCGCGGAATTTTACGGATCACTTCTCCTATCGAAAGTTCTTCGTTATGAGCAGGAAGAAACACGATAACTTTTTGTTTTTTCATTGATGATCATCACCTTTTTGTTGTTTTAATGCTTCTGTTAAAACAGGTCCTCGACTATGGCTTGGATACGGTGCTCCAAGTAAATAGCTAATGGTCGGTGCTAATGATACGAGTGAACGTTTCTCACGAATGACCTTTCCTGCTTCAATAGATGGGCCTGTCATGAAAAATGGGACAAAACGTTCTCCTTCATCTAAGTGTCCATGACCACCAATTCCATCTGCTTGTCCATGATCAGCACAAATGACAAGCGTTGTATTCTCCATCTTCCCATGATCCTTCAACCACATAACAAACTCTTCTATTAAATTGTCAGCTTCTTCTATTTTTTCAATGTATTCATCATATAATACGCCTCGACTATGGCCAATTTGATCGGTTCCAATTAATTGAACGACAAAAAGGTCTGGGTCTTTTTCTAACATAATTTCTTTCGCTCGCTCCATAATGTTACGATCTGCTTCATCTTTATGCATGACCGCTGTTACAGTGTCAACATCGTCTCCCATTGAATCGACTAAGTGGGCAATCCCTAACAATCGACCTTTTTTCCCCACTTTGCGCAATGCGTCAAAAATACTTTCTACTTTCAATCCTAATTTCCATACCATATTGGATTTAATCCCATGTTCAGAAGGATACGTACCGGTAAACATTGATGAGAAACAAACTACTGTACGGGCCGGGTAAACCGTTTCCATTTGAACGTATTCAGTACCGCTTTTTCGCAATTCATCTAAAAATGGTGTATTCGCTTCTTCGAAACGTTCTTTTCTCATCCCATCCACAACTATCACTACAACCTTGTCACTTGTTGCAACCGTAGGTTCGTTTGTCGTATCTCTCGTGAACGTTTGATAAGGTTCAGGTTTCCAATCGAATAAATATCGATGCAAAATGAATGCAAATAAAAGAACGAAACCATAAAAAAGTGCCCATAATGCCCAATGGTTCACGAAGATGTCCGTATCTACGACATAAAAGTAGTTCCATACGGAAAGAATGAGCAAAAATTTTGGTAATTGCTCTTGTGCGTTTCCACTTGTTGAATCACTGTTTTTTAAGACCAATTTCCAAAACCGTGTAAAGTTAAGCCATGATGTTCCAATTCGCAGATGATAATAAAGAGTTCCCCAAAAAAAGACAGTAAAGAAAAAGTAAAGTCCAATAGCTAGGAATAAAAGCGGAACTGATACGGTTTGAAACAACAAAATATATACTACTAATGGAATCCATAAGTAATTTCGTAAAAACAGTGGAAAGTCATAAAGATAATAGATAACTAGTAATGGAAGCGTAAAAAGGAATGATAAATACAATTTCGCATCCCACAAATTAGTCAAGTTAAATAAAAGCATCGTGCCTATTGTAAAAATAGGGGTAAACGGCTTCCCCTCATTTAATAGATTCCAACAACGCGCTGCCACTTTTTCAAATGACGATGCTTGCTTCATGAAGAATCCCCTCTTCCTACACTTTTCGTTTGTTGTAAAAACTCCTTGATAGTACTTCGATTTAATGGGACGAGCATAAACGCCAAATACCCTACGAAAAACGAAAATATAAATTTAAATAAATGCGTCATAATCGAAACCGATAATGCGTCAGAAAATGGAATGTGGAATGCTCTTAAGCCGAATGTCATAAATGCTTCATAAGATGCTATCCCACCTGGAGTGATTTGAAAAAATTGACCACCTACTGTCAAGCTATTCACCCAGATTGCTTCGATAAAAGTTAGATGATATGGTTGAAATCGTATAAATGTGTAGACAACGGATGCTTCTAAAATCCAACTAAGAAAAATAAGAAAAATAATGAAAAAACCTTTCTTCCCTCTTAAACTCACGCTTAATAATGCCCATTGGCGTTGAGCTATTTTCCGAAACCTTTTGGAGGTTAAAAGGAAGAGCGCAGCCAAAACAATTCCCACTATAAATGGAGCATTCCTATTTACTGGTACGGGGGTATTTCCGATCCAAACAAAAAAACCAATACTCGTAAACAAAAATAGTATGCCTATATCAATTAACCTAAGAATGATGACCGAATGAACAATCTCACTTACTTTGCTTGTCCGATTTGGCTCTACAGTTGCTACACCTATTCGAATGACATCTCCACCTTTAAACGGTAAGATGTGATTAAAAAACATACTATAAAAAATTCCACTTAAACAATACCTTAAGGATATCGTTCGATTTACATATTCATACCACGCATATGCACGTAACACAAAAGCTGAAAAATAAAGACTAAATATGGTAACAAGTAACAGAGGCTGGTTTAGGACCCATATTCCAAGCTGCTTCAAATGTTGCAACTGAAAATATTGGATAGCCATCCAAACACCAAGACAAATAACGAAGACACCGATTGCTTGTTTCCACTTATAACGCTCGAACATTGGATTTCGCCCACTCAACCGTACGTTTTAACCCTTCTTGAAAAGCTATTTTTGGTTCATACCCAACAATATGCTGTGCATTCGAGATATCTGCCCACGTCCAGTTCACATCTCCTACTTGTGGCGTAGATGTTGAGAACCGAAGCGCAGGAAAATATTTATTTAATTCTTCGATTACAGTAACAAGTTCGATCGGATGACCAGTCCCAATGTTAAATATATTCGATTGCTTATTGTAAAATAATATTCGTAAAACTCCTTCTACAGCATCATCAATATATGTGTAATCTCTAGCAGATTGAAGGTCATACAATTCAATTTTATCTCCAACAATTGCCTTCTTAATGAATTTTTGAATGGCCATATCCGGTCTGCCCCATGGGCCATAGACAGTAAAAAAGCGAATGATTGAAACCGTATAACCATACAAATGTTCATACGCGTGACAAAAGGACTCTGCTCCAAATTTCGCTGCTGCATAAGGGGAAATCACTTTTCCATCTGCCATTTCTTCTTTCACCGCTCGCTTCACTTGATCTCCATAAACTGATGAAGATGAAGCAAATAATACATGCTTTGCCCCAATTTTTCCTGCCGCTTTTAAAACTTGTACTGTCCCATTAATATCAAAGTCAATGTATTCTATCGGTTGTAAAATGGAATTCCGCACTCCTGGTAATGCTGCGAAGTGGATGACTGCTTCCGGCTGAAAGTTATTAAATATTTCCTCAAGCTTTTTTTCATCCCTTATATCAGCTTTATGAAACTGAAAGTCTCCGCTCCTTTTAATATAATCTAAATGCATTTGTTTTCGTTCTCGGCGGTAATATGGATGAAGGTTATCTACAATTAACACCTCATGCCCTTTTTCAATGAGAGAGCGAGATACATGCGATCCGATAAACCCCGCCCCTCCTGTTATAATCACTTTCATATGGACACCCTTACATACAATATTTCATCCTACAAATATACCCTTTTTCAAATGGAGTCGCAACTAACCATATTGAATGGTTGATTTTTCCCTAAACAATGAAAAAGCCGCTAATTTGCGGCTTTTTCTCTTTATTCTACTTCTTGTAATAACGCAAGAACTTCTTCGCTATAAGTTTTTGCTTCTTCAGCATTCGCAGCTGTTACAGCATCGAACCATTTTTGAGCAAGCTCAAAAGCTTCCTTTGCTTTCTCTTCACCTAATGCCTCATTAAGTTCAATTTCAATCATCTTCATGAACATGTTACCTTCTAAAGCTTGAACACGTGCATCTACGTTTGCTTCTGCTTCAAGAGATGCTGCAGCTTTTTCGTGGTAACTCTTCGTTTTACCTAAAATCGCTTGAACGAATAATTGACTAACTTCTTCAGCATTGATTGTGGCAGGGTCTGTAGCATCAAGAGAGAATAGCTCGTTTAATTTTGTTGTCGCTTCTTCATCTCCACCAGCTAAAGATCCTTTAATTGCTTGCAGGAATCCCCATGCTTCTGCTTGCATAATCTTTAATTCATCAGCTTGTTTACCTTCTTCAACTCCAGCTACAATCTTTTCAGCATATGAATTGGAAGCTAAGTAGTAGCTGCGATAAATTGATTTGTCTGTAATTTGTTTAAATACTTTGTAATCGTCGATATTTTCATTGTTTAAAGCTTCTTCTTGAGCTGCTAGTCCAGCATTAATATTTTGTTCTAAACTAGCTTCACCAGATAATTCATAATAGCCATCACGCTTCACCGCTGTAGGGATAAACACTTCGTTTGCTAAATGTTTGATTTCTTCAAATGCTGTTTTCGCCTCTTCGACATTTCCAGCTTCTAAAGCTGCTACAACATCATTGTGTAAGCTTTTTTGTTTTTGATAGAAGTATGATTGTGTCACTTTATCGATAATTTGACGCGCCACATTCTCTTCTAATTCACCGTTTTGACCAGCTGAAATCGCTGCTGAGATTGCTTGATCATATTCACCAGACTCGTCAATTTTATTAACTTCAGCCTGTAACTTCTCTGCATATGTTGATTGAACCATACTCCAATCAACTTCTTGATCTTCCTTCATTTTTTCTAATTCTGTTTTTAACTCTTGGTATGCTGATACTTGCGCTTCAACAGTCACACCTTGGTCAGCTGCTTCTGTTTCTTCAGCTGTTTCTGTTTCCTCTGTAGATGTTGTTTCCTGTTCTTCAGCTTTTTCATCAGAACAAGCTGCTAAAACACCACCTGCAAGCAATGCAGTTGCGAACAATGATAACGCCTTACTTTTTTTCATGATATATTCCCCTTTTTTCTATGTAATGTTGAAAATGATTATCAATAAGAACAATTTTGATTATAAAAGAGAACGATTTTCATTGTCAACATATTTTCACCAATTTTTCATGCATTCTTTCTGTATCACCTAAAAATGAAGGTTAAATGTCTCTTTTCTAAATGGTTATAGTGTTCGGTTTTCACGTTAAATATTAATTACGTTAGGCTAAGAAAAGCGCAAGTCCTTAGGTAAAGGGCGCTGGAGGTCCTGCGAGGAGGCTTTCGTCGCCACAGCAGGGCCGAAGCGACCCGAGCTGATGGCACCCAAAAAAACTGTAAAGAAAATACTTTACACTTTATTGAACTTAAACTTTCTGTAACAACAAGAAAAAAAGCAGATAAAAAAATAGCCGGCAGCCACTTTTTATCTGCTTTGTTTAAAGGTTACAGTTCCTTTATTACTTGTGCTTGTTTAGTAATTCAGCTAGTGCTTCTTTTGGTTGATAACCAACTGTTTTATCTACAACTTCACCGTTTTTGAAAACTAGTAATGTTGGAATGCTCATTACACCAAATTTTTGAGCTGTTTCTTGGTTTTCATCAACATCAATTTTTACGATTTTTACTTCACTACCCATATCTTGGTCTAATTCTTCAAGAACGGGAGCAATCATTTTACAAGGACCGCACCAAGGTGCCCAAAAGTCAACTAATACTAAACCTTCACTTGTTTCTTGCACAAAACTTTGATCTGTAGCATGTGTAATTGCCATTTTCTATTCCTCCTGTTTGTTAAGGTACTTTTTGTATATTTGCAGTATATCATCTTATCTTCATGGATGCGAATGATTTGTTTCGTCCCTAATGTAACCGATTTACGTACTTATTATGTGCTTTATGTAGCAGCAAAAACCTTAACTTCTCACTTCATCGAACTCATGACATAAAAATATTCCATTCTTCATTCGCATTAACCATATAAGAAAAGCGCAAAGCGCAAGTTCTTAGGCGAAGGGCACTGGAGGACCTGCGAGGAGACTTCCTCGCCACAGCAGGGCCGAAGCGACCCGAGCTGATGGCGCTTGGAGCTAGACACAAAAAAAACGGTAAAGAGAATACTTTAACACTTTATTGATCTTAAACTTTCTGTAAAAACAATGAAAAAAGCAGATGAAAAGTATACCGTTACTTTTCATCTGCTTTATCTTTATTGGTTTAGGAAGAATGAACTTTTAGTTTTTTGAATTCCTCTGTCAGCATTGGAACGACTTCAAACAAGTCACCGACAATTCCGTAATCAGCCACTTTAAAAATGTTAGCTTCAGGATCTTTATTGATAGCAACGATTACTTTAGAATTCGACATACCCGCCAAGTGTTGAATAGCTCCAGAAATACCACATGCAATGTATAAATCAGGAGTCACGACTTTACCTGTTTGACCAATTTGGAGAGAGTAATCGCAATAATCTGCGTCACAAGCTCCACGACTTGCTCCGACAGCTCCACCTAAAACGTCCGCAAGTTCTTGCAACGGTTTAAATCCATCTGCGCTCTTTACGCCACGACCACCTGCAATAATGACTTTTGCTTCAGATAAATCGACCCCTTCAGCAGCTTTTCGAACTACTTCCTTTACGATTGTTCGTAAGTCTTTAATATCAACTGATAGCGATGTTACCTCACCAGTTTTTTGGTCATCCTTTTCAAGTACTTCAATATTATTTGGACGAATCGTAGCAAAAATAATTCCATCTGTTACAATATTCTTTTCAAATGCTTTTCCTGAATAAATTGGACGAGTGAAAACAATGTTACCCCCAACTTCTTCAACTGCTGTCGCATCTGAAATTAACCCTGAATTTAATTTTGCAGCAATTTTCGGCGAAAGGTCTTTTCCTAAGGCCGTATGACCGAAAATGATTCCTTCAGGATTTTCTTCATTTATAACTGCCATTGCCGCTTGTGCGTATCCATCAGGCGTATATTCCTTTAACTTCTCATTTTCTACAACAACTACTCGATCTGCTCCATAGGCAATCAATTCTGTTGCTAAGTCCTTTACATTTTCACCAAATAAAGCCGCAACCACTTCGCCACCTTCAGACACAACCTTACCTGCCGCTATTGCTTCAAATGATACATTACGCAACGCTCCATCTCGAACTTCCCCTAATACTAGTACTTTACGTGCCATATCAATTTCCCCCTGTTTCTCCTTTATTGAGATAAATATCTAAAATGAATATTCCGTGATCTCCCATGTACTTAAATAACTTTAGCTTCCGAGCGTAACAAGGATACAAGCTCTTTTACTTGATCTCCCAATTCTCCTTGAAGGATTTTTCCTGCTTCCTTTTTAGGTGGTAAATAAATTTCTAATGTTTTCGTTTTCGCTTCTACATCTTCTTCATCTAAATCCAAATCCATTAACTCAAGCTCTTCAAGTGGCTTTTTCTTCGCTTTCATAATTCCTGGTAGGGATGGATAACGCGGTTCATTTAACCCTTGCTGAGCCGTTACTAACAACGGAAGGGATGTTTCAATTACTTCAGAATCCCCTTCAACATCTCGAACCACTTTGACCGTTTCACCATCGATTTCAATGTTCGTGATTGTTGTCACATACGGGATATCTAAAAGTTCAGCTAAACGTGGACCAACTTGTCCAGACCCACCGTCAATTGCAACATTACCACCTAAAATTAAGTCAACATCTTGATCTTTCAAATATTCGTATAAAACCTTAGCGGTCGTAAATTGATCTCCTTCTTCTAAATCTTCTTCTGTGTTGATTAAAACGGCTTTATCACATCCCATTGCCAAAGCAGTACGAAGCTCCTTCTCACTCTCTTCTGAACCAACTGTAACTACCGTAATTTCACCTCCGTGCTCATCACGAAGTTGAATAGCTTCCTCAATTGCATACTCATCGTAAGGGTTAATAATGAATTCCGCACCCTCTTCAGCAATTTGTCCATTTTCAATCACAATTTTTTCTTCCGTATCAAATGTGCGCTTCATAATTACAAAAATGTTCATGTTAAAATCCCCCTGTTTTGTTAAGACATTTTCTTTTTTAGATAGATGTGTCTATAATCCATAGAAAAAGTATTCTAATATTAGGTAATGCCTGTTATGGTAGAATGCTTTTTCAAACTTCCACTAAGAAGAAGTGATATTTTAGAAAACAACATTTATTATAAATTTTAAGAAAATTTTTGGCAAAAAATGTTTTATTGACCTTTAAACGTCGGTTTTCTCTTTTCAATAAAAGCTTGAATACCTTCTTTTGCGTCTTCACTCATAAAGACTTCACCAAATAGCTGCGCTTCTTTTTCGACCCCTTCAATGAAGCTTCCATTTTTATTATGGAATACGAGTTGAATAGCCGCTTTCACCGAAACTGGTGATTTTTGCGCTACTTTTCTAGCAAATTGAAAAGCAACGTTCATTAATTCCTCTTCTTCTACCACTTGATTAACGAGCCCATATCGTGCTGCCTCTTCTCCTGTTATCGGATCACTCGTAAGCAACATCTCTAACGCCTTTGCTTCTCCGACAAAACGCGGAAGTCGCTGTGTGCCCGCAAATCCAGGGACTAACCCTAATTGAAGTTCAGGTAAGCCAAGCTTTGCCTGCTTTGTAGCAATTCGAATGTGACAAGCCATCGCTAGCTCCAGTCCACCACCTAAAGCTGCTCCGTGGATGGCAGCAATGATTGGCTTAGGAAAGGACTCCATCTTTTCGAATACTTCCTGCCCGATTGCGGCAAGCTTAGAAAACTGTTCTGCAGACTCAACGGTGGTAAATTCTTTAATGTCTGCTCCTGCTGAGAAAAATCGTCCTTCACCGTGGAGGATGATAACTCTCACAGTCTCATCTTGTTCAATGTCAGCTAGCACGTTTGAAAGCTCTTTCAAAACAGCAGACGCTAGTGCGTTGGCGGGTGGGCGGTTAAACGTAATCGTTGCGATATAATTTTCTTTTTTGACTGACAAAAACTCCAAGTCCCTTTCCTCCTTTTATTTCCTTCAAAATTATATGGAAAAGAGGAACAACAAGCGCCTTCAGACGCCCAATTGTTAACCCTCTTTACTAAACCCATTCATCAACAGGGTATGCACGTTTGGTGCGAGATTTTTCAGCTTATATTTTTGATCATTCATTACCCATGTTGTGGCAATTTCATCAATGACACCAAAAATCATTTGACGAGCAATTCTTAAGTCTAAATCTTGTCGAAATTCTCCTGTCTCCATTCCTGTTTGAACAATATCATCTATAATATTTAAATATTGCTTCAATACGTGGTTAATTTTAAGACGGAGATCTCGATTCGTTTGTCGAAGCTCTAGCTGTGTGACAATTGCGTAATGAGGATCTGCATCTAACTGAGAAAAATGGTTTTCTATCAATGTATACAATTTCTCAGAAGCACGCTTTTTTCCTTCTAATTGCTGTTGAATTTTTTCTACATGCATCCCCATTTTTTCTTTAAATAACGAGATTAATATATCTTCTTTATTTTTAAAATATAAATAGATTGTCCCGTCAGCCACTCCAGCTTGCTTGGCAATTTTAGATACTTGTGCCGCATGATAACCATTTTCTGCAATGACTATTACGGCTGCATCGATAATTTTCTTATACTTAGGCCGCTTATCTCTCACTTCTCTACTCTTCCCTTCAAAAATGAATGATTATTCATTCATATTTTCATATTACGAATTTGCAGAAAATTTGTCAAGATAGAGATGTTTCCAATTTTTTATAAATAGGAACCGCTCAGTTCTTCTCTTTTGTCCCTTTATACGGAACTTTTAAAAAAAGCTGCCAAAGAAGAAATGGCAGCTTTAGTGTACCTCATTCAACTTCTTCTTTTCTTCTTCGATAAGCTGGCGTCGTAATATTTTTCCTACAGCGGTTTTCGGAAGCTCTTTTCGGAATTCGTAAATACGAGGAACTTTATATGCCGCTAAATGCTGACGGCAAAATTGATCGAGCTCTTCTTCAGTCGCTTGCATTCCTTCCTTCAGCACGATATACGCCTTCACTGTTTCCCCACGATACGGGTCGGGAACCCCAGCCACAACCGCTTCTTGAATTTTTTCGTGTTCATACAATATTTCTTCAATCTCACGTGGGTAAATATTGAACCCACCGGCAATAATCATATCTTTTTTCCTGTCAACTATATAGAAGTATCCGTCTTCATCCATGTAACCGACATCCCCTGTATAAAGCCATCCATCCCGAATAACTGCACTCGTCTCTTCTTCGTTATTCCAATAGCCCTTCATAACTTGTGGACCTTTCACAATGATTTCACCATATTCATTCGGTCCTGCTATCTCACCTTTTTCAAATGAGTAAATGGCTGAATCGGTATTTGGCCAAGGAATACCAATGCTCCCTTTCTTCCCATTGGTCGAATGAAGTAAGTTGGAATGTGTGATTGGTGAAGCTTCTGATAATCCATAACCTTCCACAAGCTTTCCACCTGTTTCTTTTTCGAACTTTTGCTGCACTTCAACCGGAAGAGGTGCCGAACCGCTTATACAATATTTAATCGATGATAAGTCATATTTCTTCAAATGCTCGTGATTCAACAAACCGATATAAATCGTTGGTGCTCCAGGAAATAATGTTGGCTTTTGTTTTTGAATGGACTTCAAAACAGTAGGGACGTCGAATTTTGGAATGAGAATCATCTTGTACCCTTCCATAATCGACATATTCATAATAGCTGTCATCCCATAAACATGAAAGAATGGAATGATTCCTAAAATAGATTCTTCTCCACGCTTACAATCATGAAGCCAGACCGAACACATTTTAGTATTCGAAACTAAATTGTTATGCGTTAACATTACTCCTTTAGGGAAACCTGTCGTCCCTCCTGTATATTGAAGTATCGCTACATCTTCTTCAATATCTATTGGAACATCGAACTCCTTCGGATCCGATGTCTTCATAATATATTTCCACGGATGTACATCTTCCGTTTTTTCAATTTGAACAACCATATTTTGCTGCTTTTTTTGAACAATAGGATACAAAATATTTTTTGGAAACGGTAAATAATCTTTAATGCTGGTTACTATTATATTCTTCAGATTTGTTAGCGCTTTCACTTTTGATACTTTTGGGTACAACAAATCGAGTGTAATAATACATGTTGCACCGCTATCGTTCATTTGGTATTCGAGTTCACGTTCAGTATAGAGAGGGTTCGTTTGTACGACCGTTCCACCGATTTCTAAGATTGCATAATAAGCAATAACCGCTTGCGGGCAGTTTGGGAGCATGATGGAAACACGGTCTCCTTTTTGAACTCCTAATCCATGGAGGTAATTTGCCATTTTCAATGTCTGCTCATAAAGTTCATGGTAAGAAATTTCTTTCCCCATAAAATGGATAGCGATTTTATCCATAAATTCCTCAGCAGTATTTTTCAAATACAAATGTAACGGCTTTTTCTCCCAATAAATTTCATGCGGAATCTCAGGTGGATAGTGCTTAAACCACGGCCTTGAAAACTCCATTCAGTTGCCCCCTTTTTTCATTACCCCTTTTCTTTATTATAGCAAAATTAATTTCAGAAATTAATGTATTTTTAGATTTTATTCATAAACATTTTCTTTTATACAATAGTTGCAGTTACTTTTATAACTTAAAAGAGCCAAAAAGAAAACAGATGAGGAGTTCTAATTTAAACTCTTCATCTGTTTATTTAAATCAAAAGGATGCTTAATTATGCGAAAAAGAGCAAGTAAATAATACCAATTAATATAAACAATCCACATAAACCAAATAGAACTTTCGCTAACGTCTCCATTTTGCCTCTCCCTTATATTCCGATACTAGCTCCAATTACATAGGATAGTCCGATTGAAATCACCATGGATATAAATCCAACTGCTCTGTTATTCTGTTGAATTTCTTCATCAATTTTAAATCGAGGTGTCAAAAACTCAAAGATAAAGTATCCTAGTAGCAATAATGTAAATCCGTATAACCCCCAACCTATCATTTCCATAAGGGAGTTATGTTGTTCAATTGAGTATCGAAAGATGTTGGCAATTCCAAATATCTTTCCTCCAGTAGCCATTGCTACTGCAATGTTCCCTTTTTTAATCTCATCCCAATTTTTATATTTTGTGACCAATTCAAAGATGGCTAGAAATAAAAAACCACATAAAACAACAACACTATAATAAGCAGCTGTTTGAACGAGTTCATTTTCCCAAAATGGATTCATCGTTAAATCCCCTCAACTTATTTAAGTTCTACTACTGTTACACCGTTTCCGCCTTCTGAGACATCGCCAAATCTCATCGATTTCACAGATCGGTGATTTTTTAAATACTCACGAACACCCTGACGAAGAGCGCCCGTCCCTTTACCATGAATGATATTGACCTTTGGATATCCTGCCAACATAGCATCATCTAAATACTTCTCAACGCGCAATAGGGCATTCTCGTAGCGCTCACCGCGCAAGTCTAACTCTAAAGACACGTGGTAATCTTTCCCTTTAATCGTTGCTAATGGCTTTTCTTCAACTGGTTTTGGACGACTAATATATTCCAAGTCCTTTTCTTTCACCTTCATTTTTAATATACCAATTTGGACTTGCCACTCGGAGTCATTTACTTTTTCAACTAGATGTCCTTTTTGATTTAAGCTAATAACTTTCACTTCATCGCCAGCTTGAAGCGTTTTAGCAGCATTTTTCTTAACCGCGTTCGCTTTTTTAGTAGACTTTTCAAATTGCGGTATAGCTGTTTCCAATCTTTTTTTCGCATCAATTAATTCATGATCCTTTATAAGGGCATGCTGATTTTTTTGTAACTTTCGAAGCTCTCTTATAATTTGTTCCGCTTCTTGTTTTGATTCTTCTACTTTTTCGGCCGCTTTTCGTTCAGCTTCTTCATAAAGGCGGTCACGCTTTTCGTTAAATTCAATGATTTGTTTTTGTAATTCTTTATGCAACTGTTCTGCTTCTTTTCGAATAGTTTGCGCCTCTTTGTACTCTATCTCTGCTTTCTTTTTACTATCCTCCAACGAAGCTATCATCGAATCTACTTCATTATGATCCTCTGCAATTAATGATTTTGCTCTTTCTATTACATCTGACTTTAATCCGAGTCTTTTCGAAATCTCAAACGCATTACTACGTCCAGGAACTCCAATTAATAGCTTATACGTAGGAGAGAGTGTTTGAATGTCGAACTCAACACTTGCATTTATAACACCTTCTCGGTTATAACCGTATGCTTTTAATTCAGGGTAATGCGTGGTAGCGACGACACGAGCGCCACGATTCAACACTTCATCTAGTATTGAAATCGCTAATGCTGCTCCCTCTTGAGGATCCGTCCCCGCTCCAAGTTCATCAAATAATACGAGGGAACGATAGTCAACACGTTTCAAAATATCAACAATGTTCACCATATGAGACGAGAATGTACTTAAGCTTTGCTCAATCGATTGTTCATCGCCAATATCCGCATATACCGCATCGAAGACAGACATTACCGATCCATCTTGTGCGGGTACTTGAAGTCCTGATTGCGCCATTAATGTAAACAATCCAATTGTTTTTAACGTAACAGTCTTTCCCCCTGTGTTTGGACCGGTAATAACGATTGATGTAAACTCTTCCCCTAACACAATATCGTTGGCGACAACTTCCTCTTCTTTTAAGAGTGGGTGCCTCGCTTCGAAGAGCTTGATAATTCCTTCATTATTCATAGTAGGCTTAGATGCTTTAATTGATTTCGCATATCTCGCTTTCGTAAACATGAAGTCAATTTCTTTCATCATGAGAACATTGTGCACAATGGAATCTCCATGCTCACTGACCATTGCCGAAAGTTCAGCTAGTATGCGCTCAATCTCTTGCTTTTCCTTTACTCGTATCTGATTTAACGAATTATTTAAATCAACAACTGATTGAGGCTCAATAAATAATGTTGCTCCAGAAGAAGACTGATCGTGAACAATCCCTCCATACGCTCCGCGATACTCCTGCTTTACGGGAATCACATACCGATCATTCCGAATTGTAACAACTGCATCTGAAAGCATCTTTTGAGCTGAACTAGAACGTATAATCGATTCTAGTTTTTCACGTACTTTCGCTTCAGTCGATCGTTTGCTTGCACGAATGGATCGAAGGGCTTCACTCGCAGAATCTAATACTTCTCCATTATCATCTATACACCGTTTAATTGTTTTCTCTTCATCTGTTAAAATCGTTATTTGTCCAACATATTCAGCTAGGTATGGAAGGTGGACCTCTTCCTCTTCGACCATTTCCTCAATGAAATGTTTCATTTGTCGCGATGCATACAAAGTGCTCGCTGTTTCAATTAATTCATTCGGGCTTAAGACGCCGCCAATTTTAGCCCGTTTCACATGGGCTCTTACATCTTTTAATCCCCCTAACGGCGCATGCCCTTTTAAACGTAGCACTGTCCTTGCTTCATCCGTTTCAGCTTGCCACTGATTGACCTCTTCTAGTGTTTTAGATGGAAATAATTCATCTACTTTTTCTTTTGCTAAAGATGATGAAGCATGAAGCTTTAATTGTTCTTTAATTTTACCGAACTCTAACACGTCTAATACACGTTGTTGCACACTATTCCCTCCTGCAGTCAAACGTGCGCTGCCAACGCATTTAGGATTGACGTTGTTTACGCGCACGTAAATAGTTCAAAAATGATTGTTCATCCCATGTATTAACAATTGTCTCTTTTTGAATCCATCCCTTTTTAGCAGTCGAAACACCAATCGACATATGTTCAAGCATTTCTAAATGATGAGCATCCGTATTAATGGCTACTTTAACCCCTTTATCCTGTGCTTTTCGTAGATGTTCAGCGGAAAGGTCAAGTCGATTCGGATTCGCATTTAGCTCTAAAATGGTATCCGTCTCTTTTGCTAATTCAATTAATAAATCTATATCCACATCATAACCGTCTCGTCTCCCAATTAACCTTCCTGTCGGGTGAGCAATCATATCTACATGATGATTCAAAAGAGCATTTTTCAAGCGTTCCATAATGACCTCTCTAGGTTGTTGAAAACTTGAATGGATCGAAGCTATGACGAAATCAAGATTTTCTAACACTTCATCGTCATAATCAAGGGAACCATCGGGCAAGATGTCCATCTCAATGCCCTTTAAAATTGTGATTTCAGGGTACTTCTTCTGGATCTCATCAATTTCTTCCCCCTGTGCTTTTAAGCGTTCAGGTGTTAAACCATTGGCTACTTTTAAAAATTGAGAGTGATCCGTAATGGCCATATAACGATACCCTTTTTGAATACACGCTTGAACCATTTCCTCAATTGAGTACGCACCATCACTCCACGTTGTATGCATATGGAGGTCACCTTTAATATCGGTTAACGAAACGACCTCTTGTGGTGTCTCGTCTACTTCTTTTCCATCTTCTCGCAGTTCTGGTTCAATAAACGGTAAATTAAAATGCGCAAAAAACTCTTCTTCCGATGAAAAAGTTTTCATTTCCCCTGTTTCAATATTTTCGACTCCATACTCACTAATTTTTTCGCCCCTATCTTTAGCAAGCTGACGCATTCTTACATTATGGTCTTTTGAACCAGTAAAATGATGGAGCGTTGTTGCAAAAGCAGCTGGTTCAATAAGACGGAAGTCAACACTTACTAAAACGTCGAATCGAAATTGGATGGAAACTTTCGTATCTCCGTTCGCAATGATTTCATCGATGTTAGGCAGATTCACCAATTGCTCCCGTACGAGTGAAGGGTCCTCCGTTGAGATGATAAAGTCTAGGTCTTTAACCGTTTCTTTCATTCGTCGTAAACTTCCAGCACGACTGAATTGCTTTATACCTTCCATTCCCTTCAATTGCTCTTCAATTTTTTCGGCGATTGGTAACATATAGGCTAAGCTTAGACGATCTGGTCTTTTTCCGAATTCATCAATGGCAGCTAAGATCTTCTCTTCCGTCTTCTTTCCGAACCCTGGCAATGTTTGTACCTTTTCCTCTTCGCATGCTTCCTTTAACGAATCGATGTCTTTTACTCCAAGTTGCTGGTAGAGCTTTGATATTTTCTTTCCCCCTAATCCAGGTAACTTTAAAAGTGGAATTAACCCTTCTGGAACTTCATTTTTTAACGACTCTAAAACTTCTGATGAGCCCTTTTCAATAAATTCTTGAATCACAGCGGCAGTCCCTTTTCCAATACCAGCAATGGACGTAAAGTCATCAATATGAGCTAAACTTCGATCATCTTGTTCTAAAGCATTGGCTGCTTTTCGAAAGGCTGATATTTTAAATGGATTCTCTCCCTTTAATTCCATATAAATCGCAATCGTTTCTAGTAGCTGAATGACTTTCTTTTTGTTCATTTCCATCTATTCAGACCCTCCCTATAAATGATCTATGGTAGAGGCACCTTTGAAAAATCATTTCCAATCTAGTTTATATAAAAGATCTTTGCTTAAAGTTTGTAGTATTTGGTTAAATGAATAGTTACGTAAGGAGTACACCGTTGGGAAGTCGCCTCTTCGGCTCGTCATTTCTTGTCTAAAAATATACAGTGATACAAAAACAGCCTTAAGAAAAGAGAAGGACGATGGCATTAATCACCTCGTCCTTTATACGGCTTCACCATTTCCAATATACGTAATCCACAATTCGTGAATTTTATCTGAGAAGTACGGTGTGTGATTGACCATCAAATTGGCTAGAATAGAACCATCTAACAGCTGCTGCACACCACTAATCGGTAATAATGCGGCAATAAATAAAAGAATAAATACAATTAAATACGTTTCAACAAACCCTAAAATACTACCTAGTAAACGATTGACTTGCTTTAAAAACGGGAGCATGGCTACAAAATCGAGCATGGACCCGATGATTTGCATAGCAATCTTCGTCCCAACAAACAATAGAACGAAAGAAACCGCATGATAATAAGAATCTTCCAAATGCTCGCCACTTAATAAAGCAAAGACAGGATTTGATTCTCCTACTTGAGGATATGGAACCCATAAACGCAAAGTTGGAGCAAAATCATCGTAATACATAACAGCTACAATGTACGCAACGATAAAGCCTGTCAAATAGATAAACTGCAAAATAAATCCACGCTTCAGTCCGATTAATACTCCACCTAGTAAAATGATTAGTAAAATGAAATCCAGCATCTCGTTCAATCCTTTTCTTGTAGTTGTTTTTCAAGGTTTTCACAATACTCTTTTAACTTCATATATTCATGCACCATATTTACAGCGGTTAATACAGCTAATTTATTAATATCTAATTTTGGATTTTTTCGACTAATTTCTCGCATCTTATCATCTACAATAGATGCTACCATTCTCATGTGACTAGTAGATTCTTGACCAACAATTGAATATTGTTGTCCATATATATCAACGGTCGTTTTATTTTTAGGCTGTTCAGGCAAAGTTAATCCTCCATCCTATTCAAGTGAAACTTTTCTATCTCCGCTCGTTATCAAACAAAATCCTAAACATTATCATAACATGTTTCTAAACGTTATGGAAAGAACATACGCATTCAGGTTAAGATAATAGAAGGGATTTTATGACAGAACGAATACAAGAAGAAAGAGAGGTTCTCTCCTTGTCCAATCAAGTAATTAAAGTCGATTTAAATAAAATAGAGCAAATGAAAAAATATTACGCTCCTTTTCTATTACCTAAAACACCTCAAGGAGCGGTATTTTCGGCTAAAACAGAGGGGTGTACCATTACAGCCTACCGCTCAGGAAAGGTCCTTTTTCAAGGTCCGAACAGTTCCGAAGAAGCGAATCGATGGGAAATACCTATTTCAAACACAGCTAACAAATCTAAACAGGGTAAAAATTCGTCTCCATTCGCTCCTCCTGAATTAATTGGGACGATGTCGATAATCGGTTCAGATGAAGTAGGAACTGGAGATTATTTCGGTCCTATAACTGTAACAGCTGTGTACGTCGAAAAAACTAAAATTCAAACTTTACAATCATTAGGCGTAAAAGACTCAAAGCACTTAAATGATACACAGATTATCTCGATAGCCAAAAAGATTTTAAAAGAAGTCCCTTACAGCTTGCTTGTTTTACACAATGAAAAATATAACGACCTTCAAAAAAATGGCATGACTCAAGGGAAAATGAAGGCTATTCTTCACAACCAAGCCATTACACACGTATTAAATAAAGTTAAACCAACAGAACCTGAAGGTATCCTAATCGATCAATTTGCAGAACCATCTGTTTATTTCCGTCACAACGCTAATAAAACGATTCCGTTAAAAGAAAAAACGTACTTCAGCACGAAAGCAGAAGGCGTTCATATCGCTGTAGCTGCAGCATCCATCTTATCTCGTTATGCGTTTTTACACGAAATGGATAAACTTTCTGAGCGTGCTGGCTTTCAGTTACCGAAAGGGGCCGGAGCAAAAGTGGATGAATTAGCCGCAATGTTAATTACTAAAAAAGGTGTCGATTCGCTAAAGTATTTTACAAAAATGCATTTCGCCAATACAGAGAAAGCGATGAAGCGAGTAAAGTAGAACTAGTCGGAGGAGTTAACAAATGGAAGATGTATTTTACGCACATAAACATACGACAAAAAATCGTGAAAAACTAAAGGGAGACTCCGTTTGTGGATGCTTTCATTGTATCCATCTATTTGATCCATCTGAAATTAAGGAGTGGACAGACAATGGAAAGACAGCCCTTTGTCCTTATTGTGGGATTGATGCCATATTGGGAGAAAGTTCTTGCTACCCGATGACAGAGGTATTCTTAACGAAAATGAGGAATTTTTGGTTCGAATGATTACTGGAAAGAGCAGTGTCGAAGAAATAACCCATCAAAAAAGGATGCGAAACGTCGCATCCTTTTTGATAATTATCCGCGCAATGTTGCACCGAATTTTTCTTCTACTTGTGTTAAAACGTTTTGATGAGCTTTCGATACTTCCTCATCAGTTAACGTACGCTCAGGATCTAAGTAGCGTAGTGAGAAGGCTACAGATTTCTTTCCTTCGTCTAAATGCTCTCCTTCATATACGTCAAATACTTTTACATCTTTTAATAGCTTTCCACCTGCTTGAACGATTACTTCTTGTAATTCTCCTGCTGAAACAGCCTTGTCAACGACAAGAGCAATATCCCGCGTAATAGATGGATATCGTGGAATCATCTCATAAACAAGCGGTGCCACTTCATAGCGTAACAATTCATCTAATGCTAATTCAAATACATACGTTTCGCTCAAATCATAGTCTTTTTGCACTGTTGGATGGAGCTGACCTACAAATCCAACGAATGTCTCACCTAAGTAAATTTCCGCTGTACGTCCAGGATGCATTCCTTCACGCTTCGCTTGCTTGAACGTAATCGAAGATGTCACATTTAATGTTTCAAATAATCCTTCTAAAATACCTTTTACGACGAAGAAATCTACCTTTTTCTTTTCACCTTGCCATAACTGTTCATGCCATGTACCTGTCACAACCCCAGCTAGACGTTCTTTTTCAGAAGGCTTTGTCTCTCCCTCTGAGACGAATACAGAACCAATCTCATAAAGAGCGACACTATCAATTTGACGGGCATTATTATACTTCGTCACTTCTAATAAATGTGGAATTAATCCTAATCTAAGCACACTGCGATCTTCGCTCATCGGAAGGGCTAATCGTGTAAATTCACTTTGCTCAAGAGCAAATAATCCCGCTTTGTCTTCGCTTGTTAACGAGTAAGTAATAGCTTGATACAAACCAGCCCCTTCTAAATAACGACGGACACGACGACGCTTCTTTTGATACTCTGTTAACATTCCAGGAGATTGAGAAGCTTGAGGTAAAGTAGTCGGAATGTTGTCATATCCAAATAAACGAGCTACCTCTTCGATTAAATCTTCTTCAATTGTAATGTCTCCACGACGAGTCGGAACCGTAACATATAATTCTTCTCCTTGAACTTGAACGTCAAATTGAAGACGCTTGAAAATGTTCACCATCTCTTCCAAAGAAATAGATGTCCCTAATACACGATTAACTCGCTCTTGCGTAATCGAAACCGTCTTTGGTTCAACCGTTAATTCGTTGACTGCTACAACTCCGTTAAGAACGGTTCCATTCGCTAATTGCGCCATTAATTGCGCTGCGCGATCAAGCGCTTCTAGTACACGATTTGGGTCGACTCCTTTTTCAAAACGAGCGCTTGCCTCACTTCGTAATCCGTGGTCTTTTGATGCTTTACGAACGGTTTGACCTTGGAAATAGGCAGCTTCAAGTAAAATGTTTGTCGTATCTTCTTGAACTTCAGAATTTGCTCCACCCATAACTCCCGCTAACGCTACAGGTTCATTGCCGTTAGTAATTACAAGGTGTTCACTAGAAAGCGTTCGTTTTTGCTCGTCTAACGTTACAATCTCTTCTCCTTCTTTCGCCTTTCGAACGACAACTTCTTTCGAACCAAATCGATCGTAGTCAAAGGCATGTAACGGTTGACCGTACTCCAATAAGACATAATTTGTGATATCAACAACATTGTTATGAGGGCGAATGCCTGCTGCCATAAGACGTGTTTGCATCCATAATGGAGATGGGGCAATTTGAACGTTACGAATTACTCTTGCAGCATATAACGGATTATCCTCTTTCGCCTCTACTGAAACTGAAATGTAGTCAGCTGCTTTTTCTTCCGCTGTTTCAAGCTGAATGTTTGGCAATTTAACCGGTTGATTTAAGATTGCTGCCACTTCATACGCCACACCAAGCATACTTAAACAATCGGAACGGTTTGGTGTTAATCCTAACTCCAGTACTTGGTCATCAAGATTCAGAACTTCTAGTGCATCGCGACCTACTTCAACATCACTCGAGAAAACAAAGATACCTTCTTGATACTCTTTTGGTACTAACTTGCCTTCAACCCCAAGTTCTTGTAGGGAACAAATCATTCCATGGGAAGCTTCGCCACGCAGCTTCGCTTTTTTTATTTTAAAATTTCCAGGTAGTACGGCACCCACTTTTGCTACAGCAACTTTTTGTCCTTGTGCGACATTTGGTGCACCACAAATAATCTGTACTGGTTCTTCTTCCCCAACATCTAATAAACACTTGCTTAATTTATCAGCATTAGGGTGTTGCTCACGTTCTAATACGTGACCAACGACTACACCTTTAATTCCTTCGTTTTTAACCTCGACACCTTCTACTTCGATTCCGCTTTTTGTTATTTTTTCTGCTAGTTCTTGAGCAGTTACATTGGTCAAATCAATGTATTCGCTTAACCATTTAAATGAAACGAACATCGTTTTACCTCCTTACGCCTGTTTAAACTGATTTAAAAATCTCACATCGTTCGTGTAGAAATGACGAATATCATCAATTCCGTATTTCAACATGGCAATACGCTCTGGTCCCATACCGAATGCAAATCCACTATACTTCTTCGAGTCAAACCCCGCCATTTCAAGAACGTTTGGATGAACCATTCCAGCACCTAAAATTTCAATCCATCCTGTTCCTTTACATACATTACACCCATCTCCACCGCAAGAGAAGCAAGAAACATCTACTTCAACAGATGGCTCTGTAAACGGGAAGAAACTTGGACGCAAGCGAATTTCACGGTCTTCTCCAAACATTTTCTTCGCAAATACTTCGAGTGTCCCTTTTAAGTCGCTCATTCGAATGTTTTCATCAACAACTAAACCTTCGATTTGTGTAAATTGATGTGAGTGTGTCGCATCATCATCATCACGACGATACACTTTACCAGGACAAATAATTTTGACAGGACCTTGTCCTTTAAACTTTTCGAGTGTTCTAGCTTGTACTGGCGAAGTATGGGTACGCATTAATACTTCATCTGTAATATAAAAAGAGTCTTGCATATCACGAGCTGGATGGCCTTTCGGTAAGTTTAAAGCTTCAAAGTTATAATAGTCCGTCTCCACTTCAGGACCTTCTTCTACCGTATAGCCCATTCCAATAAATAAATCTTCAATCTCTTCGATCACAGCTGTTAGAGGATGACGATTTCCCATACGAGAAGGTCTTCCAGGTAATGTCACATCAATCGTTTCTGCACTTAATTTCTTCTCAACTTCTTCTTGCTCAAGTTGCTGTTGTTTTTTAGCAATTTCTGTTGCAATTGCTTCACGAACTTCATTCGCTAGTGATCCAATTTTCGGACGTTCTTCCGGAGATAATTTTCCCATCCCACGTAATACTTCCGTAATCGGACCCTTTTTTCCCAAATAGGAAACGCGAACTTGATTTACCATTTTTAAGTCAGTTGCTTCTTGAACTTGTGCTAGCGCTTCATCGCGAAGCTTAAGTAACTGCTCTTGCATATATATCCTCCTTTAATTCATCGTTTATGTCTTCAGCATTACACTGATGTAATTTATTCCAAATCTGTTCTCGTATACATTGTTGCTTTTACAACTTTTTTTGTTGGGCAATACGCTACAGACACTTACTTACATCTACATCTCAAAAGAGTCTTGCGAATTCATTACAAAGAGTAAAAATTCCCCTGAACAATGAAAAGCCTACTCCAAATAAAAAAACTCGCCCCTCAAAAAGGGACGAGTTAAATTCGCGGTACCACCCTTGTTAACAAAAGGATGTAACATTCCTTCTGTTCACTTGTATACGATAACGGCATTTGCCGGTACACCTTTACATACTTCCATATGGTCCAAGTGCCAACTCAGGAGGTGAATTCATTTACTTCTGCCATAAAAATGCTTCCAGTCAAGGCATTTTCTCCCTATAATGGTGAGCGGTAAACTACTCTTCTCCATCATCGTTATTTGCATTTATTCAATTGATTTTTATTATATGAAAAAAAATATACGGACGCAATATTATTCCGCAAAATGATACATTAAAATCCCTGCAGCAATCGCTACATTCAGCGATTCAGCCTTACCATATATAGGGATATACAAGTTATGATCTGTTTGCTTTAATACCTCTTGAGACACTCCATTCCCTTCATTTCCAACAATAATAGCAAAGGAATTCGTTCGCTCTACATCTCGATACGGAGTGCTATTTTGTAATGACGTACCATACACAGGAATGCTGAGTTGCTTAAGCTCTTGAATCATCTCAGTTAAGTCCCTTTTTACAATTGGAATGTGGAAAATGGACCCTTGAGTAGATCTGATGACTTTTGAGTTAAAGACATCGACCGTCCCTTTCCCTAGAATGACAGCGTCCAAATTCGCCGCATCAGCAGTCCGAATGATTGTTCCTAAGTTACCCGGGTCTTGAACAGCATCGATTAACAACACTCGTTGGAAAGAGGATTGGAATTCTGAAACAGGTTGCTTACATACTGCTAAAATTCCTTGAGGTGTTTCAGTGTCAGATAATTCTTTGAAAATCTCCTCTGTTACGCACGTAACTTCTTTTGCGTCTATATCCCATTCAGCTGGTAAAGTAGTCGATGGTGTAATTACTAATTCTACAACCGCTTCTACGTTTAAAGCTTCTTCTACAAGATGAAATCCTTCAACCATAAAACGTTTTGTCTTTTCTCGTTCCTTTTTCGTTAAAAGCTTTTTTAGCGCTTTTACTTTTGGATTTTTTAATGATTCTATCACTTTCAATTCGTGTCGATCTCCTTCAATGTTTACTTAGCGTAACAAGCGTACCATCTTCTAAAGGACGTTTTCAACTATCCGTACATAAACCTTTTGAACAGGGGAAAAATAAGGATATCGGTTGTGTGTTTTAATTGCTTCAAAATGGATGAAAAGGGGGTGATACTATGAATTTAAATTTACGTCAAGCGATCATAGCTAATGTTTCTGGAAATACACAGGATCAATTAAAAGATACTATTGTTGATGCGATACAAAGCGGGGAAGAAAAGATGCTCCCGGGATTAGGCGTTTTGTTTGAAATTATTTGGAATCAAGCTGATGAAGCAGAAAGGCAAGAAATGCTACAATGCCTTGAACAAGGACTGAAACATTAATCAAAAAGCATTCCTTGTACAAAGAGTAAAGAGGAACCCATTCATTTAGAAGCAATAGACGGCCACTCCAGCCGAATGAGCAACCAGGCAAGTGCCCATGAAGGTAGGGGAGGCTTGTTATGTTTATCTGTAAAAAGCGTCCACCTTTCACAATTGAATGGATGACCTCTTAGAAAAGTCTTGTATTCTCAAACAAAGAATGGGTGTCCTAGCTACTTTTGGGACACCCTCTTTCTTCTTACGAATCAAATGTGATTTTATGAACAGTTTCACGATCTAATCGTTTAATAATTTCAGTTATCAGCCTCACTGTATTCTCATAGTCATCACGATGTAGTAAAGCTGCATGAGAGTGGATATAACGTGTTGCAATTGTAATGGATAATGCTGGAACGCCGTTAGCCGTTAAATGAATGGCACCTGAGTCTGTTCCACCACCTGGAATTGCATCAAATTGATAAGGAATTTCTAATTCATCGGCAATTCCTGTTACAAAATCACGCAATCCTTTATGGGACACCATCGAAGCATCGTATAAAATAATTTGAGGTCCTGCCCCTAATTTTCCTTGTGCTTCTTTTTCTGTTACACCTGGCGTATCACCTGCAATCCCAACATCAACCCCAAAAGCGATATCCGGTTCAACCGTATGAGCAGAAGTACGAGCACCGCGTAAGCCAACTTCCTCCTGTGCTGTCCCCACACCGTACACTACATTTGGATGGTTTTCATCTTTTAAATGTTTGAGCACATCAATCGCAATTGCACATCCAATTCGATTGTCCCATGCTTTCGCTAAAAGCATCTTTTCATTTTGTAGTACCGTAAATTCAAAGTATGGAACGACTTGGTCGCCAGGACGCACTCCGAATTCCATCGCTTCTTCACGACTTGACGCACCGATATCAATGAACATATCCTTAATTTCGACCGGCTTTTTACGAAGCTCAGGTGGTAAGATGTGTGGTGGCTTTGAACCTATGACACCTGTTACATCGCCCTTAGACGTCACAATTGTCACACGTTGTGCAAGCATCACTTGACTCCACCAACCACCAACAGGTTGAAAACGAATAAACCCTTTATCATCAATTTGAGTGACCATAAAACCTACTTCATCTAAATGGCCAGCGACCATAATTTTCGGCCCTTCTGGGTCCCCTACCTTTTTAGCAATTAAACTTCCAAGACCATCCGTTGATACTTCATCTGCATATGGAGATATGTATTTCTTCATCACTTCACGTGGTTCACGTTCATTACCAGGAATACCCTTTGCATCCGTTAATTCTTTCAGCATGGTTAAAGTTTCATCTAATTTCGCCATGACCTAACCTCCTTTATGTCAACATATCCATTATACAAAAAGTCTAAATATTCTACAAAGCACACAATCAATATCCTTGGTTTTGCCGCTCGTGATTCACTTCATTTTTTGATATGTACGCATCGTAAATATTTTGTACAGAAAATTCAAGTGCGAGCCCGAGCTGAATATATTGTGTAAACAATGCCTTGTATTGATTCAGCGTTGTATGTTCATCGACCTCTGAAATAGCTTGGAAAAGGTTGAGGAAATGATCTGTTAAATCGATTTTTTTATCTTCTTCAATTGAAAATGAGACATCTTGTAAATTCAGTTCAAGTCCAATTGAAAGAAGAAAATGTAGCCCATCCACATATTCCTCTAAAATAATTTCTTTTTCAGAGGGTGGTTTAACACTCCAAAATTTAAAGCACCGTGTTTCATTAGCAAGCTCACCTAACTCAACTAAAAAAGCGAGAACTTTTCGCTTTAGAAGGGATTCATGTTGGAGTTGATGCTTTGTTTCAATATGATTATCTAAAACGTATTGCAGGTCAAATAGTTTTTGAACGTCCATCTAGTTCACCCCAGTCCAGTTTATCTCAAAAAAATTATAACAGATTCGAATTTAGTTGAAACCTTTCTGTACTTCAAACGTATGGAAAGAATAATGCTTAACGTAAAATTCTATTCGGGAGGGTATCTTTAATGATGATTTTAATAGTTCGTCTCCTACTATTTTCTTTTTTCGTCTTTTTGATTTATCGACTTGTTCGTTATTTTCTCAGTCCAAAACGAAAGTTGGAGCTTGCCTATGAACAAAAAGCCTTTTTTCTTTTAGACGATACGGACAACGTTCGAAAAAATTTCCACATCACCTATAAAGGGGCCCTATTTGAAGGGGAAAAATATTTAGGTACGACGAACACTTCATTTGAAGTTATCTCAATTTTCATTTGGACAAAGACCCCCGAACGATTAAAAGGTCTAACGAAAAACGATTTTCTATTTCTAGAGGAGAAAGTGCTTGAAAAGTACCCACATGCAAAAATTGATTGGAAAAGTCCGATTAAGGAGCTTGTAGCAGACAATGAGGCATGAAAAACGGGATGTGTTCGAAACTTTTTTGCACCCGTACAAGTGCTACCCTACACGGATAAATGGTCGACTGGCAAGGCTTTCTTCTTGCCAGTTGCCTATAAATAAGTGGCTATAACAAAAAGAACGTCATCACGATGTGAATAACAGTAAGTATTGGCAAACCGATGCGAAATGTAAGATGCCTTGATTTATGACGTAGAAGGTGCATCGCTACCATCATCATGAACGCTCCACCAAAAAACGCAATGAGCCATAACGTACTTTCACGAATACGCCACCGGTTTCTTTCCGCTTTCCGCTTATCCCGCCACATTGAAATAAATCCGAT
The DNA here is from genome assembly GCF_022809095.1 of Bacillus kexueae. GTDB lineage: Bacteria > Bacillota > Bacilli > Bacillales > Aeribacillaceae > Bacillus_BZ > Bacillus_BZ kexueae. Next base: position 190,533 of record NZ_JALAZE010000002.1, on the reverse strand, counting down.
AAAATTGACAATCAACAAATATACCCATATGTACATGTTTCATACCCTTTCTCATTTTGAAGCTTTTCCACAAACTAAAAAGCCACTCTCACAATGGAGAATGGCTTTATTATAACATTACTTGTTTAATTGAGCTTTAGCAGCTTCCGCTAATTGAGCGAATGCTTTTTCGTCGCTAACTGCTAATTCAGCTAGCATTTTGCGGTTTACTTCGATACCAGCTAATTTTAAACCGTGCATTAAACGGCTGTAAGAAAGGCCGTTCATACGTGCAGCAGCATTGATACGAGTAATCCAAAGCTTACGGAAGTCGCGTTTTTTCTGACGACGATCACGGTAAGCATACATTAAAGATTTCATTACTTGCTGGTTAGCAACTTTATATAAACGATGTTTAGAACCGAAATAACCTTTCGCTAATTTAAGTACTTTCTTACGACGTCTACGAGTAACAGTTCCGCCTTTTACGCGTGGCATAATAATTCCCTCCTAATCCTATTTCCAAAATTATTTAAGGTTTGTTAGCATTTCACGGATACGTTTGAAGTCACCTTTGCTCACAACTGCAGACTTGCGAAGCTTACGCTTTTGCTTTTGAGATTTGTTCGCAAATAAGTGGCTTGTGTATGCATGAGAACGTTTTAATTTTCCAGATCCAGTCTTTTTGAAACGTTTCGCTGAACCGCGGTGAGTTTTCATTTTTGGCATAAGGTGTTCCTCCCTTTTAGTTCTTTTCGTTATTTGGCGCTAGCACTAGGAACATGCTACGTCCATCCATTTTCGGTTTAGATTCAATCGAGCTTACGTCTGCACAAGCTTCAGAGAAACGGTCAAGCACACGCTGTCCGATTTCTTTATGTGTAATCGCACGACCTTTAAAACGGATCGTTGCTTTCACTTTGTCCCCTTTTTCAAGGAACTTACGTGCATTACGAAGCTTTGTATTGAAGTCATGTTCTTCAATCGTCGGGCTAAGACGAATTTCTTTAACGTTAATAATCTTTTGCTTCTTACGTGCTTCTTTTTCTTTCTTTTGCTGCTCAAAGCGGAATTTTCCATAATCCATAATACGAGCAACTGGTGGTTTTGCGCCTGGCGCAACCAACACTAAGTCTAAGTTCGCACGAGATGCTAATTCTAAAGCTTCCTGACGTGATTTAATTCCTAGCTGATCACCGTTTTGACCAATTACACGCAATTCACGAGCGCGAATGCCCTCGTTTACAAACATGTCTTTGCTAATAATGAGCCACCTCCAAGGTTTTTTAACTGAATAGCGCGCTACGTTTTAAGTCGAATAGGTTTTGCATAACAAAAACGTGTGAGTGCATACTACACCCACACGTTGCATACAAATCTACTGTCAATTGTTGAAATATGCAAGAACCTGCCAACTGCAAAACGTTGCGTCAATCAGGTGAGAAGCGGGTGCTTCTGCTTCATTTAAAATTCACTATTCAATTCCATTTACCTTGAAGATTATATCATAGACAAAGAATCTTTGTCAACGTTTATCCATTTAAAACAACAATTTGTATTATACTACTGCTGAAACAAAAATGCAACCATTATTTTTTAGCTTCTTTCACTAATCCTTCAACAAATTGTGCAAATGGCATCGTTTCTGATTTTTGTTCACCATACTTACGAACATTTACTGCTTCTTCTTTAATTTCGTTATCCCCTACTACAAGCATATATGGAATTTTCTTCATTTGAGCCTCACGAATCTTGTAGCCGATTTTCTCATCACGTGCATCTAATTCCACACGTATTCCTTCGCGCTGTAAATTCTCTTTAACTTGTTTTGCATAGTCGAGATGAACAGCAGGTGAAACTGGAATTACTTGCACTTGTACAGGCGCAAGCCATGTTGGGAATGCTCCTTTATATTCTTCAATTAAGAAAGCAACAAAGCGCTCCATCGTTGATACGACTCCTCGGTGAATAACGACCGGACGGTGTTGTTTTCCATCTTCCCCAACATACGTTAAATCAAAGCGCTCTGGTAATAAGAAATCAAGCTGAACTGTTGATAGCGTTTCGTCTTTTCCTAATGCTGTACGCACTTGTACATCTAGCTTCGGCCCGTAGAATGCAGCTTCTCCTTCTGCTTCATAATAGTCTAACCCAAGCTCGTCCATCGCTTCTTTCAACATGCTTTGCGCTTTTTCCCACATTGCATCATCGTCAAAATATTTTTCCGTATCTTGTGGGTCACGATAGGATAAACGGAATGAATAATCTTTAATACCAAAGTCTTTGTATACTTCCTCGGTTAAGCGAACAACTCGAATAAATTCGTCTTTAATTTGGTCTGGGCGAACGAAAATATGTGCATCGTTTAATGTCATACCACGTACGCGTTGAAGGCCAGTTAAAGCCCCTGACATCTCGTAGCGGTGCATCGTTCCAAGTTCTGCGATACGAATTGGAAGCTCACGGTAACTGTGAATTTCGTTTTTGTAAACCATCATGTGATGAGGGCAGTTCATCGGACGTAAAACAAGTTCTTCATTGTCCATTTCCATTTTCGGGAACATATCTTCTTGATAATGATCCCAGTGACCAGACGTTTTATATAAATCAACGCTACCTAACACCGGTGTATAAACATGTTCATATCCAAGTTGAACTTCTTTATCCACAATGTATCGTTCGATTGTACGACGAATTGTCGCCCCTTTCGGCATCCATAGCGGTAAACCTTGTCCGACTTTTTGGGATGTTGTGAATAAGTTGAGCTCTTTCCCTAATTTACGGTGGTCACGCTCTTTCGCTTCTTCTAACAAGCGTAAATGTTCTTTTAAGTCCTCTTTAGTAAAGAATGCCGTTCCGTAAATACGTTGAAGCATCTTGTTGTTACTGTCTCCACGCCAATAAGCTCCAGCAACGCTTAATAATTTAAACTCTTTAATCTTACCAGTAGACGGGACGTGTACACCACGACATAAATCAAAGAATTCTCCTTGTTCATAAATGGAAATTGATTCACCCTCTGGAATGTCATCAATTAACTCCAATTTTAAATGGTCACCAATCTCTTCGTACATTTTTTTCGCCTCATTGCGGCTGACTTCTTTACGAATGACTGGCAAGTTTTCTCCTACAATTTTTTTCATCTCTTTTTCGATTTTCGGAAGATCTTCAGGAGTAATCGCTTCTTCCATATCAATATCATAATAAAACCCGTTTTCAATAACAGGACCTACTCCAAGCTTTACATCTTTATATAAACGCTTGATCGCTTGTGCCATAAGGTGAGCAGTACTATGGCGTAAAATTTCTAGTGCATCCTCAGAACCTTGCGTAACAATTTCAATCGCACCATCATTTTCAATTGGTGTGCTTAAATCAATGAGATTTCCATCTAATTTACCAGCAATTGATTTTTTCTTAAGCCCTGGGCTAATAGAAGCAGCAATTTCTTCTGTTGTGATTCCTTTTTGGAACTCCTTTACTACTCCATCAGGAAATGTAATTTTTACAACTTCTGACATCTTTGTCACTCCTTCAAAACTTTTTTTACAAATAAAAAAACCCGTCCCTAAAAAAGGGACGAGTATTATGTACATCTCGTGGTTCCACCCTTGTTCCCAAACATTAATAAAAATGGTTGGCTCAAGACACGTTAACGGGTGTTAAGCGTCAGTAATTACTAAGTACATACCGTTCACTACTGAAGTTTAGAGGTGGTAAGAGCACTACTCGTGTTAGGAAGGTTTCAGCCTATGCCTTCCCTCTCTGGGAACCGTCATAATACTCCCATGTCCTCATCATAACTTGTAATTATGAGGTTTACCCGTATTATAGACGGATTTCTCTATGAAATCAAGTTATGCTAAAAAGAAACTTTTCGCTCGTAAAATAATGAACGCGAGATGAGCTCCAACCGCTCTTGAAAAATATTTTGAATCGTTACAATCATCCCTTCGTCCTGATCATCCGAATAAAGAGAAATATACTTGGGAGCCATCGAAACGAGTGGAGCAAGCAAATGCGAATCGATGTACATCGGATGCTGATAAATAAAATCTCGGTCAATTGACCTTTTCAAATCCTCAGGAGAGAATTCAAGAAAAGCTTCACCGTAAATAGCAAAACGAGAAGAACCCTCGTGAAGTATATGGAGGTGGTGAACTTTCGGTTCCTTTTTCATAATATAGTCGCGCAAACTTTGTATAAAGCTTTGATACTCTTGCTCTAGCTTGTACTCTTCAATTGAAATTTCAACATATTCACATAATCGTTCTACATAATGATTCAGGCGAAAACGAATAAATGATTCCATAAAAAAATCAAGATTTGGATGCAAGAAGCTCAGAAAAGACGAACGTAAAAAAGACTCTCTCGGCTCAAACTGCTTCACCTGAGGAATTTCGTGACGCTCACCCTCTATAATACTTTGAGCTATATGTAAAATTTGCTGCTGTTCATCTTCATCTGTAAAATAAAACCGATCCCGAATAATAGATAAGAGCAGTTGAGGTTCCTTAACTCTTGTCATAAACGTTAAAAGAGATGGTAACAATACTTCTTCCAAAAATTCATACCATTTTTCACTTTTACATGTGACCACATTTTCTTTTTCTTTCCACACGGTGTCACGCCCAAATGTTATCATATCAATTAGTATGTTTAAAAAGTGATCTGCTTCTTTTTTTGTTGAGAGTACAATTTGAACCACCAGTCTCCCCCCTTTTTCCCAACACCTGCTTCTATGTATATGGGAGACTTGGCTTCTTTAGAAGTAAAATCAATGTCTTTTATAAAACAGTCTTGTCGAAAGAGATTGATGCAATAAGTTCATCGACCATTGATGAGGTGGTGTTCGTTTGCAACACCTCCTACGCAACGAATGCCCTTTTAACAATACCACAAGAATTTCCATATTCATTTATAGTAAAGTAAGAAAAGCGCAAAGCGCAATCCTTAGGCGAAGGGCGCTTTAGAACCTGCGAGGAGGCTTCCGTCGCCACAGCAAGGCCAAAGCAACCCGAGCTGATGGCGCTTGGAGCTAGACACCAAAAAAACTGTAAAGAGAATACTTTATTGAACTTAAACTTCCTGTAACAAGTACATAAGAAGGGGCTGTCCAAAAACCAAAAAGGACAGCCCCTTTCTTCGTAAATGAAATTCAGTTGATTTCATTTCGGTCGCACACACTTTCCGGACTTGCACAGGACGTGTTGGCCACAGGACGTGGCCGCTTTTAGCAGAGGTTCATTCAATTATCTCCTTCTCAACTCGCAAGCTCGTCTGCTGGGTCTGCAGCTCGTGCTGGTCCCGCAGGGGTCGCCACCTTTCGCCTATCATTTCATGTTAAATTAGAAACATTTTTACAAAAACAGCTCACGCATTCATGTTAATTTTCCAGTCGTCGATTCTTTCCTTCCAGCTCCATCGGTGTAGCTAAATATTTTATTCGCTCCATAATTCTCAACGCTTTAACTTCTTCCATCTCCCCACGTTGAGAATATGTGAGGTGATGTTGCAATCCGTCCAAATCAAAATTTGAGGTAAAAAATGTAGGCAAATTCTCAAGCATTCGATATTGGAGGATCGCTCCTAATATGTCATCTCTCATCCAACTGGACATGGATTCAGCGCCAATATCATCCAGCATAAGAACACGCACATTTTTCACAGCATCTACTTTTTCGTTTAATGATTGATCATGAATAGAACCTTTTAATTCACGCATAAATTCGGGAACATACACAATCATCGATGGGATATTTTTCGCAGCAAGTTCATTCGCGATAGCCGAAATGACATATGTTTTCCCTACCCCAAATGGACCGTGTAAATACAAGCCTTTCATTTGTTTTCCATTCGAATACTGTTCAACAAAATCATGAGCATAGCTCACAACTTGTAGTCTACTCTTATCATCTAACGCAATATTGTCTAGTTCTGCTCGAAGAACTTCTTTTGGAATGTACATACTTTTCACTAACGACTCGTGACGTTTTCGCTCTTCATACGCTATTTTTTTTGCACACTCATTATACGTACAATCAATAGTCTTTCCTTGAATAACAAGAGATGGGGTATACCCTTTAACTAAATTTTTACATTGCTCAAATGAGCTACACTGTTCACAATTTTTACTTTGCCCCGTAAATTCATACAATTTGACTAAAGAGCGGTCAATCATCGCTCGATCAATTTCCGATGAGTGCTCTTGAATAAATTGTTTTATTTTCGGATCTGCTAAAACGGTTTTTCGTAACTGATTAAATCGCTCCTGAAAATCTTGCCGTTTCACAAGCCCTTGTAAACTCTTTTCAATCGATTCCATTGCTACCCCTCCTTTCATTCTTCATTCTTTTGTTTATTTTTAAACCGTTTAATTTTTTCTTCTAATTTCCTTCGTTCTCGCTCAAACTCTTCATCATCAATTTCTTTTTCTACCGTCTCTTCATTTTGATTATTTTTCAACCACTTCGGTAATTTTTCTTTACGGATAATTGGCCTTCTTTTCTTATCATTGGATGTTTTAGCTTCCGCCCACTCTTGGTATTGACGATGCTCTTTCTTCGCCATTTCCACTGCCTCTTTTACCGTTTTCACACCTTTTCTTCCCCAATGGCTTGCTATCTTTTCAACATACCCTTTTTGTAGCTTCATGTCCGTTCTAAGCATGACATAATAGACTAAGACATTTACAACACCAGGTAGAAGCTGATATTTAAACATAACATCTTCTAGTATGCGCAAATCAGAGGGCGCTGGTTCAATTCCACCAGAGATATCGACGAGAAATTGCTTCGGTGTAAGAGATTCTAACTGTTCAATTAGCTCACGATCTTTATCATCTAGATGATCTGATTTAGCCACACGATAAGCAATGGGTTGAACCTTCTCCACCAATGAAGGAAGCTCTCCACCATATTCTAACTGATACCAATCACGAGCTGATTTTCTTAGTTTTTCAATATTAACCTCTTCATTTACATCCATCGCATCTAATACGACATTTTTCATTTCAATTGGGCCAATTGAATAAACATATGATAGCTTTTTAATGGCTTCTTTCACAGAAGGCGTAATCGACTTTTTCGGGATGAGGTTCTCGGAAATGCCAGCTAAAAATAACGAAAAGTCAAACACTTCATCGCCAACCGAAACAGTAGCTCCTTTAGATCGGTCGACATAATCCCTTGCTAATTCCATTCCTTCTTCCGGTTCTGTCTTCAACTCTGACAATAAGACGGATTGAAATACTTCATCAAAATTGCGTGTAATATTTCTCGCTTTTTCATTCATGGACTCGTCCGAGAAAAAGGCTTTTAATTGCTGATACCGGTTTTTCCCTACCCGATTATATAAAAAAACATTTAACATGCCGTCTTGAAAAAACCATTTCGGGGAAAGAGGTGGTTGTAATTCGTAAATAAATTTTTTCGTATCTATTTCTTCTGCCACGTACGTTTTTAATAGCCCCAATCCTTCAAGCTTTAATCGCTCTTGATAAATCTCATTTAACGGCAGTTGCATCATGCTCATTAATACATGGTGTGTGGATTCAGAACCGGAAAGTTTATTTTCCTCCACTTCACTCCAAAGTGACATAAACAAACTATACGCTTTCACACCAATTAACGGTTGGTATAGCATTGTCATAACTTTACGATCATAATCATGTAGCATACCATTGGTACGAACTACGTAGCGATCGACGGGTACTAGCTCTTTCCAATGATAGTTCACTCGTTACTCAAACCTTTCTATAACCGTTTAAAAAAAGAGCTTATTTACCTTTAAGCTCTTTTAGCGTTCTTTTTTGATTAATTCCTTTAACTCTTCAATGAAGACATTTATATCTTTAAATTGCCTATATACCGAAGCAAAGCGTACATACGCTACGTCATCTATTTCCGCTAAGCGATCCATAACCATCTCACCAATCGCATCGCTATTCACTTCTGAAACCCCTTGATTTCTCAATTCTTTTTCAATTTCGTGCGACAAATCTTCCAATTGCTTCAATGCAACTGGGCGCTTTTCACAAGCTTTGATGAGACCACGAAGCATCTTTTCACGACTAAATTCTTCTCTAGTCCCTTCCTTTTTCACAACGATAAGAGGTATCTCTTCCACTTTTTCAAATGTCGTGAATCGGTATTGGCAATCTTCACATTCCCTCCGTCTTCGGATTGATTTTCCTTCATCTACTGGACGAGAATCAAGCACTCTTGTACCTTGGTGATGACAGGAAGGACATTTCATATGACCATCTCCATTTCTATAGTGATTGCACCTACCACGTTAGCCTACTATCATCATATTAAAAAGAACTTTAATAAACAAGCTTGTCAATCACATAAATGCTAGTTTCGATCGACTTTCGGCAACTTTTGATCCAATTGTTGGTACAAAGAAGCGATAACTTGTTTACTAAAACCAAAGTCAATTGGAAGTGGCGTTTCTGTAGACACCGTAAAGTCAATTGCTGTTTCAAATGGGCGAACAGTAACAACAGACACAACCATAAATGCTTTTTTTCTAAGCTTTACATTTACACTCATTTCACCACGTTCTTCTGATACATGCCCGACCTCAAAGCCCTGCAACTGTTTGAAAACTTCTTGTAGTGTTGCTATTGCCGTTTTCTTAGTAACTTTATAGTAGCGACTTCGTAATTGAGGATCGTCGTGGTGTTCTCTCGTTTCTTGTTGATTGGTAAAAATTGATTGTATTTTTTGCAACATCCTTATCAACCCCACTTACTAAAACGATATACTTCTATCATATAACAAAAAGAGGTGCAGATTAATATCTGACACCTCTAAACTTTTCATTATTTCCTTTTACAGTACATTGGCTTGTTTTTGCTTCACTTGCACAGGTCCCATTCCACGTGGGATTTCAATATTTTCACGCGTTTCTGCACCAAGTGCTTCCGCAATATAGTCAGCTGCAATGTTTGGATCTAAATCACCGCATGTATAAACATCGATGCTTGCATAGCCATGCTCAGGAAAGCTGTGAATTGTTAAATGTGATTCAGAAATAATGACAACTCCGCTGACACCTTGAGGCGCAAATTTATGAAACGCAACCTCGCGAATTTCAGCACCAGATTTTAATGCTGCATCAACAAATGTTTTTTCAATAAAATCCATATCGTTTAACTTATCAAAATCGCATCCCCATAACTCAGAGATAACGTGACGTCCCATTGTTTCCATCGTTATGGTCCCCCTTTAACTTAATTTTTTATGAATTCTTCGCACTTTGGCATGTTCAACTACCACGGGGGAAAGTTAGTCCAGAGAGGTCCTAACCCTTTAAGTAGTCACATTACCTTGCGTTTAAGAAGTTCACGAAACATAGTATATATGGTTTATATTGTTTTTGCAACACACTTTTTTTAAAAAAGCTTTGTTATTTTCGCAATCTCACGAACCAACTGTCGAGCTACTGGGACCTCTTATATCCCATTGTCTACATAAAATTGAATTACTTACTATTCATACTTTAAAAAGCCCACTCGGTTGCTCGTCCGATTACTATCTTTCCCTGACTTTGTCGTTCTATCATCTATTCTCATGGGAATTTTTGTACATGTAAAATGCAATAGGTTCCTTTCGCATTCACTCTACAAGGACGATAAATACCGTTGTAAAAGCTTGTAGAGTAAAAAGAAAAAGGTGTTCAAAAGCGGACAATCCGACTTTTAAACACCTGATGATAAAAGATGTGTTTACACCGTTGTTAAATGTTTCATCTTAGATGCAACCATTTTCGTTAAATCAACGACACGACAAGAGTAGCCCCACTCGTTATCGTACCATGCTAACACCTTTACTTTCTTCTCTCCAATTACCATCGTCGTTAATGCATCAATCGTAGCAGAGTACTCGTTCGTATTATAATCTACGGATACAAGCGGTTCTGTTGAAACGTCTAAAATGCCTTTTAATGGACCTTGAGAAGCTGTAATAAATGCTTCATTAATTTCTTCTGCCGTTACTTCACGCTTTAAATCAACGACTAAGTCAACAAGTGAAACGTTCGTCGTTGGTACACGCAACGCAAGTCCATGTAATTTTCCTTTTAATTGTGGTAGTACTAATGATAAAGCCTTAGCAGCTCCAGTTGTCGTCGGAATGATTGATTGTCCACAAGCTCGAGCACGACGTAAATCTTTATGCGGGTTATCGATATTCTTCTGATCATTTGTATATGCATGAACGGTAGTCATTAAACCGTTTTCAATTCCAAACTGTTCGTCCAACACCTTCGCAACAGGAGCTAAACAGTTCGTAGTACAAGAAGCATTTGAAATAATCACATGCTCGTTCTCATTGTAAATGTCTTCATTTACCCCCATTACAATCGTAACATCTTCTTCTTTACCAGGAGCGGTTAATATTACCTTTTTAGCACCCGCTTCAACGTGCATCATCGCTTTATCGCGAGCATTGAATTTCCCTGTTGCTTCAATGACGATATCGATATCAAGTTCACCCCATGGTAATTCTTTAGGGTTTCGGTTATTGAGTAAAAGAACTTTATGACCGTTTACTAATAAATGATCATCTTTTGGAATTACTTCTCCTTGGAATTTACCATGAGTTGTATCATATTTTATTAAATGAGCTAACGTTTCAGCCGGATAGCTCGCATTAATTGCGACAATATTTAATTCTTCTTCTAAGATTGCCTTACGAAACACCATTCTCCCAATTCGTCCAAAACCATTAATCGCGATTTTAGCTTTCATATATATCCCCTTCCAGCTAATTATGTTATACTTTTTAAACCTTTATCTGATAATTAGTATATCATAATTAAGTCATAATGGAATGATAAAAATGAACATTTTTTAAAAAAAGCACTTTTGTATACTTTGTTCCTTACTTAATCATGAAATAATGTAATACATGCGGGAAGGTCAGCGACTCCAAAGGAAACAGCACGAGCTAAAACTAGACAGCCCCTGCCCTTGAAAAGCGTACGCCTTAGCATAATTGGTATAATCAAAAACCATTACCGCAATCTCATTCCTATACAATTTGAATCTCTTCTGTTACACGATTTATATACTGAATTTAAACTTCATCATTTTCTTAACTTTTCACATTAAATGCCCCTTCATACCTCTACATGTCGATTAAAAAATAGAAAATGACATAAAAAAAGACATCTACATCCGTATTAGATGAAGACGTCTTCTTTTTCTTAATCGTGAATAACATTCCATTTTTCTAATATCGCTAAAAGTTGTTCTTTTGATTCTTCCATTGTCCCATTATTATTTATGACCTCATCAGCCTTCGTCACTTTCTCACGTAAGGGCATTTGCGCATTTATTCGTGATAATGCCTCTTTTGTGGAATAACCGTTCCGTTTCTTTAAACGGTCTAATTGTGTATTCTCATCAACGTAAACAACGATGATTTTCTCTACAAGGTGCGTTAAGTTACTTTCGAAAAGCAAAGGAATATCTAATACGATGAGCGGTTTGTTTTCATTCCTATACAATTCTTGTTGCCTCATCATTTCTTTTCGAACAGCTGGATGAACAATTTCGTTTAATTTCTTTCGCTTCTGTTCATCTTGAAAGATTATACTTCCTAATTTAGCACGATTTATAGATTTATCTTCGTTTAATACTTCCTCACCAAACGCTTCCACAATTTGTTCATACGCTTTTTCTCCTACTGCCACGACATCCCGAGCAATGACATCTGCATCAATCACAGGAATGGATTGTTCTTTTAACATGTTAGCTACAGTACTTTTTCCACTGGCAATACCCCCAGTTAATCCTACTACAAGGGACATCATTAAAACCTCCATCTTCTACATTTTTAATATCCCGATTAATATTAGAATAAATCCAGGAATCCAAGATACTTTATCCATAATTGACATTTTTGAAAATAAATGGCCTGCTTTAATTCCTCCGTATACAAATAAAGAACTCATCGTTGCAACTAAAATGGCCATCGTAAGCGGAGAATATCCGAGTAAAGCCGCTCCAATTCCTGCTCCGAAAGCATCTAAAGAAAGAGCAAGCCCTAATAATAATGCTTCAACACCCGTAATCGTTCCTGATTTATCCATATCTGCAGCGGTAGGCTTTCGTAAAATTTGAACAACGATTCCGAGCGATTTAATCTCTACATTAAATAAAGTCTTTTCGTTATAGTCATCAATATCTTCTTGTTCATTTGAACGAAAAAATTGATACAATACCCATGCTCCAATTAATATTAAAATAGCACCACCTAATCGTTCCGTCACAACGGGTGGCAACACTTTGATCAAAAGCTGTCCAATCATCATTGAAGCTAAGAGTGTCATCGCTGAACAACATGCAATGATGAATATTGATTTAAATGGAATTTTTAATTTTCTCAACCCGTATGTGAGCCCGACCGAAAAACTGTCTAAACTCACGGCAAATGCTAATAAGAAAAGAGACATTGATAGTATCATTTTTATCGCCCCTTCAGAACCAATTAATACCATAGTATATAGGGACGACAAAAAATATGTTCATTGGACAATAATAGGACTTCAAACGATTATTTTTGACAATTCTCGCAAAAGTGAGTTCCTCGACCACCGACCACTATTTTTTGAATGTTACTTCCACATTTTTTGCATGGCTCATTTGCACGTCCATAAACAAACAATTGCAATTGAAATAATCCGATCTTTCCCTGTGAGTTTACATAAGAACGGATTGTACTCCCCCCTTGTTCCACAGCTTCTTCAAGCGTTAGAATAATTTGTTCCCTCAATCGTTCCATTTCTTCAATCGTTAAATGTTTCGCCAACCTTTCCGGATGAATTCCTGATCGAAACAACGCTTCATCAACATAAATATTTCCTAATCCAACAAGTACTGATTGATCAAGCAAAAGTGGCTTTATTTTACGATTCGTAGATGCAAGCTTCTGTTTAAAATACGATGGGGTTAACTCCTTTTCCACTGGTTCTGGCCCGAGCCCACAAAGCGGTAACTGCTTTTCTTCCTCTCCAATCGGGAACAAATGCATCGTACCAAATTTCCGCACATCTTTATAACGTAACTCTGTACCATCCGTGAACGAAAACATTACGTGCGTATGTGCTTCTAAATTGTCCTTCTTATCATATAGCCCGTATCTTCCTTCCATGCGAAGGTGAGAAAGTAAAACATAATCTTGGAAAAAGATCTTTAAAAACTTTCCCCTTCTTCCGACATCTTGAATGGTTTGCCCCACAAGCATTTCACAAAAGGTTTCAACATTTAATGGGTGCTTAATCATTTTCGGCCACGAAACAGTGACATGTTCAATTGTCTTTCCTTTTACTAGAGCTAATAACGTTTTTCTTACCGTTTCTACCTCTGGTAATTCTGGCATTTGAAATTCTCCCTTAAACTTTAATTTTCTATAACAACCTGTTCATAAAGAAGAGGCGCTAGAACTGCTCTAGAACGCCCCCTCTATGTCTACTTTGCTTCATACCAAGATGGACCGTAAGAATAATCCACTTTGAGTGGTACTTTTAATTCAAGTGCTTTTTCCATAACATTCGGTACGAGCTCTTCCAAAATATGCACTTCATCTTTTGGTGCTTCAAAAATGAGCTCATCGTGTACTTGTAGTAGCAACCTAGATTTTAATCCTTTTTCCTTCAACTCTTTTGCCATATGAATCATTGCCACCTTTATAATATCAGCAGCACTTCCTTGTATCGGGGTATTCATCGCAGTCCGTTCAGCAAAGCTTCTCACGTTAAAATTCCGGCTTGTAATTTCAGGAATGTACCGACGTCGTTGCATCAATGTGGTAACATATCCTTTTTGCTTTGCCTCTTGGACAATATCGTCCATATATTCTTTAACACCTTGGAAGCTTTCGAAATATCGTTCGATAAATTTTCCTGCTTCCTTACGAGTTATTCCTAAGTTTTGAGATAAGCCGTAATCACTGATTCCGTACACAATTCCAAAATTGACTGCCTTTGCTTGACGCCTCATATTGGAAGTAACGTCCTCTTCTTCTACATGAAAAACATCCATCGCCGTTTTTGTATGAATATCACGGTCTTCACGGAATGCCTCGATTAAATTCTCGTCTCCCGAAATATGAGCTAACACTCGTAATTCAATCTGTGAATAATCGGCAGCAAAAATAACCCAATCTTCTTCAGAAGGTACGAACGCTTCTCGAATTTTCCTTCCTTCTTCTAAACGAATCGGTATGTTTTGTAAGTTCGGGTCGGTTGAACTTAAACGCCCCGTTTGCGTTAACGCCTGATTAAAACGAGTATGCACTTTGCTTGTGCCTTTATGGATAACTTTTAATAATCCTTCTATATAAGTAGACTGAAGTTTACCTAATTGACGATAATGAAGAATTAACTCGACAATCTCATGTTGATCTTTTAATTTCTCTAACACATCAGCTGAAGTAGAGTAACCTGTTTTTGTTTTTTTAATGACAGGTAGCTCTAATTTCTCAAACAATATGACACCAAGCTGTTTCGGTGAGTTAATATTGAATGACTCCCCAGCCAATTCGTGGATCTTTCCTTCTAAATCGCTCAACTGTTTTTGTAAATCTTCCCCCATTCGTTGAAGGCGATTTTGATCAACACGAACACCCGTTACTTCCATCTCTGCCAAAATGATTGATAATGGAAGTTCTAGTTCATGAAACAGCGTATATTGCTCGTTTTCTTTTAACTGTTTTTCTAACCGTTCTTTTAGCTGCTGTACGACAAATGCTTTTCTCGACACATGTTCTGCTAACTCATGAATTTCTGGTACGTGGCGTTTTGCACCTTTTCCGTACACAGCTTCATCAGATTGTACGAGCTGCAAGGCATGTTCCTTCCCTACCGTTGCTAAATCATCAGACGATAAAGAAGGGTTTAAAATGTATGAGGAAAGCAATACATCGAATTGAATCCCTTTAAGGGTCAACCCTCGCCACTTCAGAGCCACAAAGGCTTTCTTCCCGTCATACACAATTTTGGCTTTCGTCTCATCCTCTACCCATTTTTTAAACCTTTCTGATTGAAGAGCAACCTCTGTGGAGACGAAGTAATTTCCTGTTTCATTTGAAAGTCCGAAACCGATGATTTCTCCTGTATGATAATTTTCCTCTAACATTTCTACTACGATTGCCGTATCATTCGTTAGCATTTCGTCAGTCACATCTTCAACGATTTCGTAGGAGATGTCAGAGATTTCTTCCTGTTCCTCTGTTGCTCCGCCTAATTTTTCAAGTAATGAATTAAATCCTAATTCTTTATAAATCGCTTGAACAGCCTGAGTATCAAAACCGTTGTACTCGATCTTATCAAGCTCAACAGTGATTGGTGCATCACAATTAATAGTGGCTAATTCTTTACTCATAACCGCTTGTTCTTGATATTGCTCAAGCTTTTCTTTCAATTTCTTTCCGCTTACTTCATCAATAGATTCAAGTAGTTTTTCGACAGTTCCAAACTGCTTTAATAATTTAATGGCTGTTTTCTCACCCACTCCAGGAACACCTGGAATATTATCCGAGGAATCGCCCATTAACCCTTTCATATCAATAATCTGATTAGGAGATAGTCCGTATTTCTCTCGAATCATTTCAGGTGTATAATCATCTACTTCTGTAATCCCTTTACGTGTAATTGCCACCGTTACCTTCTCAGTCGCAAGTTGAGTTAAATCTTTATCTCCAGAAATAACTTTTACATCAAATCCGTCTTGTTCCGCCTTTTTCGCAAGTGTTCCAATAATATCATCCGCTTCATAGTTCTCCAATTCATAACGCGCGATGCCGTAAGCATCTAGCAGCTCACGTATGAACGGGAATTGCTCAGATAATTCAGGGGGTGTCTTTTGTCTCCCACCTTTGTACTCCTTAAATGTTTCATGGCGAAACGTCGTTTTCCCAGCATCAAATGCTACAAGCAAATGCGTCGGCTTTTCTTCTTCTAAAATTTTCGTTAATATGTTCGTAAACCCGTAAATTGCATTTGTATGTATGCCTTTATCATTATTTAATAAAGGAAGAGCAAAGAACGCTCGATATGCGATACTATTCCCATCAATTAATACTAGCTTTTTCACCACGTGAAAAACCCTCCATTTCTTGTTCCTTACTACTCTTTTTATGTTTTCCTATACATTGTTACTTTTACAACCAATTTAAGATAGTCTTAGGGAGACCTGTCTCGTTTCAGCTCCACTTTTCTACTTGCCTACTTGGCACATATGACTGTGAGTTCTCAACAATCCCTCAACATCCCACCGGAGTCAAGTTTACTTAGAGCAAAAAAACTCTGAACAATGTATTCTATTCAACCTATAATCAACAATTTTATTTTGTTCAGTTGAACTTTAGATTTTCTAGTCATCCAATTCATAAATTACGCATTATGTATACTTACAGCACAACATAAAACCATGCTTTTTTCTATTCTATCACGTTACCGTTCAGAAAGAAAAAGCATGGTTTTCATTCATTTATTCACCCATTAAGATTTGGGCATACGGTGAGTCAAATGGAATAATGAGAACCGTTTCCTCATCAATTGTTTTCTTGTAAGATTCTAGTGTTCTAAATAAACTATAGAAATTGGCATCTTTCGAGTAGGCTTCATTATAAATTTTAGCCGCCGCCTCTTCACCTTCACCACGAATCTTATTCGCTTCGGCATCTGCTATCGCCAGCATTTCTGTTACTTGGCGATCAGTTTCAGCTATAATTCGGTTTTTCTCGGCATCTCCCATTGATAAGTATTCTTGCGCTTTTGATTCTCGTTCAGAAATCATTCGTGTATACACAGATTTTTCGTTTTCTTCTGGTAAATCCGTTCGTTTCATCCGAACATCTATCACAACTATCCCGTAATTATTTTTTTCTAAAAGATCGTTTACGATGGCCGTTACTTGATCATTAATACTTCCACGTGATGATTTCTCATCATTTATAATCTCATCATAATTCAATTTTCCTAGCTCGGACCGAACAGTTGAAAAAATAAACTCAGACATTTTCGCTTCCGCATTCACAACATTTCTTGCATTGGCAATCATTTTTTTCGGATCTTCAATGCGCCACACGGCATAATTATCGATTAAGATACGTTTTTTATCCTTCGTATTGATTTCCGCTTCTTCTACATCATAAGTCATTTTATATTTTGGTAATGATTCAGCTGATTGAATAAACGGAATTTTGTAATTCAAACCTGGTTCTTCAATGATGCGAACAACTTCTCCAAATTGTCGGATAACCTTGTATTCGTTTTCTTTTACGATAAAAACGTTGCTAATAGCGAAGATCACTAAAATAAGGAACGCAATGATCGCGATTCCACTTCTCATATATTTCTTCCATTGAAACTTATCATTTGACCGTTCCATGTTCACGACTTTGTTATTGTCCATTCTCACCACTTCCTTCCTGTGGAGGTAAAGGAGTTGAATCATTTTTACTCATCTGTGATATAGGGAAATACTTCATTGTATTTCCGTCATCCTTCATAATATAAATTTGAGCATTCGGAAGGACTTCATCAATTGTTTCGAGGATAATCCGCTTCTTCGTAATTTCTGGCGCGTTTTTATACTCATTGTATAATGAGTTAAAGAGCGCCACGTCTCCTTTTGCTGTTTCAATACGAGCTGCTTTATCTCCAAGAGCTTTTGAAATGATTGCGTCTTTTTCCCCTTCCGCTTCTTGCGTCCGTTTATTTTTGTATTTATTTGCTTCATTAATCTTTGTATTCATCGTTTCCCTAGCATCTGTAACATTAGTAAATGCTTTACGAACTTCATCATTTGGCAAGTCAACGTCTTGTAATTTTACAGCTAAAATGGAGATCCCCACATCATACTTTTCCATTAATGAAGTTAACAACTCTTGGACATTTGCCTCAATTTCAACTTTTCCGGATGTTAGTGCATCATCAATTTTTGAACTTCCGATAATACTTCTTAATGAAGCTGATGTAGCATCGTGTAAAATTTCTTCTGGATCTTCAGCATTAAATAAATACTTTCCAGGATCGGTAATTTTCCATTGAACGACCATATCTGCTAAAACGATATTTTCGTCACCTGTAATCATTTTCGTTTCTTTCGGATAGGCGGTGATCTCACCATTTTCTTCTTTGTATCCAAATTGTAAACTAAAGGTTTCTTTGGAGAGCTTTTCAACCGTTTGAATTGGCCATGGCCATTTAAAATGAAGACCTGGTTGACTTACTCCCTCTTCTACTTCACCAAATGTAATAATGACAGCTTGTTCCGATTCATCAACTGTATACCATGTAGTCAACGCAAATACACCTAACAAAATAATGACAATCGATAAACCGACAATGGTATAAATCCTTTTAACACTCCCCATCGAGCAACCCCCCAAAAAGTTCTGTATCACTCTACTAAGTATTACGCGTCCATGTCAAAAAAGTTTCAAGAAAATGAAAAACATTAATAATTTATGAAAAAAGGTGAACAAATTAGAGTTGGAATGATTTATGCAACTGCTTAAAGCTTCGTACACCTAGATAAGAATAAATGATTCGATTCAAATGTTAAAAGAAGTAATTATGAGGATGAAAATAAAGGTGTTTTATTTAGCCCTTTTCTATGAGGGTGTTGTTTTTCGTTATATCATTAAATTAGAGAGGCAGTCCCACCGAACGAAGCCAATCAAAATCAAAGATTTCGCGAAAGGTTTTCTTACCTAAAAAACTACCACATTCTTTGGTCAACGTCGCGTTCTTTTCGTCACGTGCAACACTCTGCAAAACGTCCGCCTATTACGATAAGGGGTTTAGAAGATAGAAAGACAAAATAAGAAAAGCGCAAGTCCTTAGGCGAAGGGCGCTGGAGGACCTGCGAGGAGACTTCCGTCGCCACAGCAGGGCCGAAGCGACCCGAGCTGATGGCGCTTCGAGCTAGACACCAAAAAAACGGTAAAGAGAATACTCTAACACTTTTTTGAACTTAAACTTTCTGTAACAACAAAAAAAGGACGAGAACACATTCATGTTCTCGTCAACGATTGGCTCCTTGGATGAAGGGGTTTTCATGTATTATCTTAACAGACTATTATTAATTTAAAATAAATTAGTTGTAAAAATATTGTAAACTAACCTATTAATTTTTCTGTTTGAAAGGTTATTGTAAAGACAGTCCCTTCACCCAATTCACTCTCTACTTGAATATCTGCCGAATGAGCTTCAACTAAATGTTTAACAATTGCTAATCCAAGTCCTGTTCCTCCAGAGTTTCTCGCTCTCGCTTTATCAATACGGTAAAATCTTTCAAATATACGTGGCAACTCATCTTTGGCGATGCCAATCCCTGTATCTTTTACTCTGACAACTGTTTCACCGTTAACATACTCAAGTTCGAGAATTACATCCCCATCAGGCTTCGTGTACATAATGGCATTATTTACTAAATTAATAAAGATTTGCTTTAACCTGTAAGGATCCCCTTGAATTAGTCCTTTTTGAGCTGGGACTACTAATGTAAGATGGATGTTCCGCTCATTCGCTTTCCCTTCCAACAAAGTATAAATTTCTTCTAAAATTTCACCGATATTACAAGGTTGGATGTTTAGTTTAAACCCTTGCTGCTCTATTTTAGATAAATCCAATAAATCCTGAATGAGAGATTGTAAACGCTCACTCTCTTTTAAAATGATGGATAAAAAGGATTCTAATGTTTCCCGATGTTCCATCGCTCCATCTAGCAATGTTTCAGAAAAGCCTTTGATTGAAGTAATCGGTGTTTTCAGTTCATGCGAAACATTCGCCACAAAGTCTTTTCTCATTTGCTCTAGCTTTTTCAACTCGGTAATATCATGGAAAACAAGAACGATTCCTTTCCACTCATCGTTGTTACCGATAATTGGAGCTCCATAAACTTCAAAGTGTCTCCGTTCGAGACCTAGCGGGAGCATTAAATGTTTCCGAATTTTTGATTCAGTCATAAATACTTCCTCAACTAAATCGGAAACCTCTTTATGAGCGAAAACATTATAGTAAAGTCTATATAGAAAATCTTCTGCTTTAACTTGAAACAACTCTTTATAAGCTTTATTTACGAGATTTACGTAACCTCTTCCATCAATTAATATAAGGCCGCTCCCCATATTTTCAATAAGTGTTTGCAGTCGATCATGTTGCATCTCCTGAGCACGGGTCATATCCTGCAAGTTACGAGCAAGTACATTAAGAGCTTGACTTAACATTCCCGTTTCATCTAAATCTTGTTCATACGTTCTTGCTTTATAGTTCCCTTTTGCCAATTCAATGGCGACCTTTGTTGCAGATTCAATCGGTTTCGTATACTCTCTCGTTATTCGAACTCCTAAAATAAGAATAACAAGAAATGCTAGACCTAAACTGGCAATGAGTAAAAACCATACGTCTTTGCTCATCGACTTTAACGCGTTTACCGGAGCACCGAGAACGAGATACCCTTCTATCTCTTTACCTTTTACAATAGGGTAGCCGTAATAAAATACTTCATTTCCTTTTTCCCAAATACGAAATCCCTCTGTTTCATTCCGATAGTTTGCAATAATTAAATCGCCAATTGTTTGTTCTTGATTATATGAACCCTTAGACTGGTACATAACGTTTCCATTGGCATCATACAGAATGACTTGGGAGTTTAATGTCGTATGAGCCACTTCTATTAGCTCTTCTACCTCGATTTCATTTGACTCCAATAATTGCTCGATAAGCAAAACTTCCTTTTCAAATCGCTCTTCAAAAGTCCGCAAATAGAAAGAATTAAACAGTTGCCCTAAAATTAAGCCAAGCGCAACTAAAACAGCAATTATTAAAGTGGTTAATGCAAATAATAGTCGAGAACGAAATTTAGTCATTTAGCTTTGGTTCCTCCAACTTGTAGCCTAATCCACGAATTGTCTTAATATAAACAGGTTTTTTCGTGTTTCGTTCAATTTTTTCTCGTAAATGACTAATATGAACATCAACAATTCTCGTATCACCAGCAAAATCATAGTTCCAAACAGCACTTAGCAATTGATCTCGTGTCAATACCCTTCCCTTATGTTTCCCTAAGTATAGTAACAACTCAAATTCCTTAGGAGTTAAGTCTAAATGCTCATTTGCAAAATAAGCCTCATAATGCTCTGGCATAATTTTCAATTCACCGATTGTAATTTGATTCGGATTATTATCAACTGTTTTCGTTTCTTGTGATTGAACTGATGCTGCGACACGTCTTAATATCGCTTTCACGCGCGCTACGACTTCTCGAGGACTAAACGGCTTTGTCAAATAATCATCAGCCCCAAGTTCTAATCCTAATACTTTATCAAATTCATCATCTTTTGCTGTAAGCATTAAGATTGGTGTACCTACTTTTTGTTGACGGAGTTGTTTACACACTTCCATACCATCCATGCTCGGTAGCATAAGATCCAAAATAATCATGTTTGGTGACTCTTCAAGCGCTTTATTGTAACCTTCTTGACCGTCAGAAGCTGTTATTACTTCAAACCCAGCCTGCTCTAAATTGTATTGAAGAAGCGTTACAATCGATTGCTCATCATCAACAACTAAAACTTTTTTACCCATAATGATCATCCAACTTTCTTGTCAAATTTCCCCTTATCCAAGAAATAAATTTATTTAAATGCCAATTGTTTTTCATATTAAATATTGTTGCTTTTTCAGACATTTTTCAAATGAATTCTGTACATTGCGCTCTAGACACTTGTTTTTCTCTACATCCCGCAGGAGTCATATGTCTTCCGCTCCATTACATCGTGTAAATACAATTCTGTACAATGTACTAAAGCAACAACCCTTTAGAAAAAAGCCTTTGAACGAAAATAAATCTCGAAGTGTATAAGATTAAAAGTTATCACTTCGGTAAAGTGTTTATTTACTAACTTTTATTTTAACGAAAGAAAAACAACTTAGACAACCTTTGTTGTATTGATTCCTTCATTTTACAACTATTCCAACGCTTTCGTAAAATGAATTGTCACATTAGGTCGCCATTGTAGAGTGTCTTTAGCTACACCTACTTCTATATCGTTAAAACTCCACCCTGCATCCATTCACCAATTTCCTAACCAAAAAAAGGTGTGTAATTAGCCCATATGAAATGAACTATTTACACACCTTAAATGTTCGAATCATCAGAAATTTTCGAGTGCTCGTCCGTTCATCGTATCGATTTGCTTAGGTGGACAAACGGTTAAAACACCTTGAACAACTTCTTTTTCTTCTTCATTTTTACCAATTACTTCAATTACAGCTTCATTTGCTTTGATATCAATTTCCTTCACTTCAAAGAGAAAATGGACAACACTATAATGATAGACAGGTAAAGGGAACGATAATGATTGGGATTTTATATAACTACCTGGTCCTGGTAAATATTTCGAGATCGCTGATGCTACAATACCCGTCAACATGATTGTTGGAACAACTGGCTTTTTAAACGTCGTTTGCGAAGCAAAATCATGCTGGATAAATAATGGATTAGCATCATTTGTTAACCCTAAGTATAATAGAATGTCTTTGTCTTCGATTTTTTCCGTTAAAGTTAACTTTTCTCCTACACTCATTTCCTCAATTTGTCGACCAAGCTTTCGTTTTTTTCCTAATAACATGTATTCCACCACCTATTCGTATTGTTGAAATCGCTTACAAATTTCTCTTCATTAGGAGGGGCAGTGATTGCCCCTTCAACACCTACACTAATACCTTCATGACATTTTTAACAGAATCAGCGGATTTTTGTAATGCAGCTTTCTCATCATCGGTTAAGTCAAGCTCAATAATTTCCTCTAATCCTTTTCCACCTAAAATTGTTGGCACTCCGAGATATATACCTTCGAAGCCATATTCCCCTTCTAAGTAGGCAATCGTAGGTAATACTCGGCGTTGATCTTTAACTATGGCTTCAACCATTTCGACTAAGGAAGCAGCTGGTGCGTAATAGGCACTTCCGTTTCCTAATAAGTTAACGATTTCGCCTCCACCTTTACGTGTTCTTTCCACAATCGCATCTAAGCGATCCTTTGAAATTAGCTTTTCTAGAGGTATTCCACCTGCATACGAATAACGAACTAATGGAACCATGTCATCTCCGTGTCCCCCAAGAACAAACCCTGTAATATCTTTTACAGATAAATTTAATTCTTGTGCAACAAATGTACGGAAACGAGCTGTATCTAAAACCCCTGATTGACCGATTACACGATGCTTCGGAAATCCAGATTCTTGAAAGACCGTATAAGTCATAGCATCAACCGGATTCGTTAATACAATGATGATACAGTCAGGAGAATGCTTGACCACTTCACTCGTCACACTTTTCATAACCTTTTGGTTTGTTTGAACTAAATCATCTCGGCTCATTCCAGGCTTACGAGCAATTCCCGCCGTAATGACAACTATATCTGAGTTCGCCGTATCTTCGTAGTTGGATGTGCCGATAATATTTGCATCAAACCCCTGTACTGGACTTGCCTCAAGCATGTCCAATGCTTTCCCCTTCGTTGGATTTTCTGCTTGTGGAATATCTACTAATACAATATCCCCGAGTTCTTTTTGTGCAAGTAAAAAAGCAGTTGTTGCCCCTGTAAATCCTGCTCCAATGACAGAAATCTTTCTCCGCTTCATCATTTTTTGACAACCCCTTTACTGTCGAAATGCTTTTCCTATCCTCATTATAGGAAAGAGAGGAAGCTGCTTAAGCAGCCCCCATTCTCAATTAGTCCATGTTTCGGATAAGTGCATCTCCAAATTCAGAACATTTTACTTCAGTTGCGCCATCCATTAGTCGAGCAAAATCATACGTTACAACTTTAGAAGCAATCGTTTTTTCCATTGATTTAATCACTAATTCCGCTGCTTCAGTCCATCCTAAATGCTCAAGCATTAAAACACCAGAAAGGATGACAGATGACGGATTAACCTTGTCTAATCCAGCGTATTTCGGAGCTGTACCATGCGTAGCTTCAAAGATTGCATGTCCTGTTTCATAGTTAATGTTCGCACCAGGAGCAATACCGATTCCACCAACTTGAGCTGCCAGCGCATCTGAAATATAGTCACCGTTTAAATTCATCGTAGCAACAACATCAAACTCACGAGGACGAGTTAAAATTTGTTGAAGGAAGATATCTGCAATGGCATCTTTTACGATAATTTTTCCTGCTGCAACTGCTTCATCCTGAGCTTTATTGGCAGCGTCTTTTCCTTCTTTCTCCACAATGCGATCGTATTCTGCCCATGTAAATACTTTGTCACCGAATTCTTGCTCAGCTAGTTCATAACCCCAATTTTTGAAAGCACCTTCCGTAAACTTCATGATGTTCCCTTTATGAACAAGTGTTACGGATTTTCGACCATGCTCAATGGCATAATTAATGGCAGCACGAACTAGACGTTTTGTTCCTTCTTCCGAAACAGGCTTAATTCCGATACCGGATGTTTCTGGGAAGCGAATTTTATTCACGCCCATTTCATTTTTTAAGAAGTTGATTACCTTTTGCACTTCTTCTGTGCCTTTTGCATATTCTATACCTGCGTAAATATCTTCTGTATTCTCACGGAAAATAACCATGTCTGTATCTTCTGGGCGTTTTACTGGAGAAGGTACCCCTTCAAAGTAGCGAACAGGACGCAGACATACAAATAAATCAAGTTCTTGGCGAAGTGCTACGTTTAAAGAACGAATTCCTCCACCTACTGGAGTCGTTAATGGTCCTTTAATCGCAATGGTATAATCACGAATAACATCTAATGTTTCTGCTGGTAGCCACTCACCTGTTTGGTTAAAAGCTTTTTCCCCAGCTAATACTTCTTTCCAAACAATTTTCTTCTCGCCATTGTATGCTTTTTCAACCGCTGCTTCTAACACTCTTGAAGCGGCTCTCCAAATATCAGGGCCTGTCCCATCTCCTTCGATGAACGGGATGATTGGATTGTTTGGAACGTTTAGTACACCATTAGTTACTGTAATTTTTTGACCTTCTGCCACGATTATTCCCTCCTAAATAGATATGTATAAGTTATTTGGAAGAGAGGAATTCCCTTTACTTCAGACCCTTCTCATCTTCCAATAAATATTTTGACAAGAAGTTCTAACAAGTCCGCAAAACTGAAGTAAACTTTGCGTTCAACTTATCTGAAGGAAAATTCCTCCCATATTTATTTGACATTAGTTACGCTCATCGATTGGTACGTAAGCTTGCTTTTCCGGTCCAACGTAATCAGCACGAGGACGGATTAAACGATTGTTGTCATATTGTTCAAGGATATGAGCTAACCAGCCAGATACACGACTCACCGCGAAAATAGGTGTGAATAAATCATGATCAATTCCTAAACTGTGATAAACCGACGCTGAGTAGAAGTCCACATTTGGCGGCAATGATTTTTCTCCTGTTACAATGGACTCAATCTTTGTAGACATATCATACCATTTAGATTCTCCAGTAATGCTCGTCAATCTCCTTGACATTTCTTTTAAGTGCTTGGCACGTGGATCTCCTTTACGGTATACGCGATGACCAAAGCCCATAATTTTCTCTTTTCGATCTAACTTCTCTCGAATATATGATTCTACATGCTCAACTTCACCAATTTCAGTGAGCATCTTCATTACACGCTCATTTGCCCCACCATGTAAAGGACCTTTTAGAGCACTAATTGCCGCTGTAACACCAGAATAAACATCAGATAATGTTGCCACGCAGACACGGGATGTAAATGTTGATGCATTTAATTCGTGATCGGCATGCAATACGAGAGCCTTATTAAATGCTTCGACTGCAACTTCATCTGGCTCATTTCCAGTTAACATGTAAAGGAAATTAGCAGCAAAACCTAAATCCTCACGTGGTTCTACCGGCTCTAGCCCTTTGCGAATTCGAGCAAATGCAGTAACGATTGTGGAAATCTTTGCTTGAAGACGAATTGCTTTGCGATAGTTAGCTTCCTGTGACATTTCATCCGCTTCTTCATCAAATAGTCCAAGAAATGAAATCGCTGTGCGGAGCGCTGCCATTGGGTGCACCGAATTGATCGGGTATGATTTCAAATGCTCTACTAACTCCGCTGGGATTTTAGCATTTGAAGCAAGCTCTTTTTTTAGCGTATGTAATTGTTCAGCGTTTGGAAGCTGACGATGCCATAATAAATAGACAACCTCTTCAAAGCTTGCATTTTCTGCTAAGTCATCAATGTTGTATCCTACATACGTTAATGTATCGTCAATAATTGAACTAATTGATGAAGTAGTGGCTACTACCCCTTCTAGACCGCGTGTTGCTGTCATATACATCTCTCCTTTTCTACATCAGTATTCTCCTCATCCTTCTTGTGAGTGTTTATGGAATACTATTATCGAGCGTTTGCTCATTTCAAACGAAAAAAGAAAATGCTTACATTTCTTTTTTGAAAAAAAGAAAAAATCACGGGAAACGTAACAACAAATGAAAAGAATTCTAGTAATTGGTTGTTCATCTTTATTATAAACAATTATCAGACTTTTGTGAATCCGTTAAATAAGATATTTTTTAAGAAAATTATTATTTTAATAACAATTACTTATAATTTTAAATAAGTATTCCTTATGTCAGATAACCATCATACCGAATCGCTAAATACTTTTGACAACAATTCTATTTTTCTCAAGTATCACTTGTGCATTCATTAAACTAAAAAAATAAATTTAAAGTTAAATCACAATTTTTTTACCAACATTGGTGAGAGTGAAAAAGGCGGTATTCTCATACATGGTTGCTTGTTGACCATGAATTGATGAAATACTTGAAGCGAAAGAGGGCGACTCCAGTGACAACAGTACGAACCGAAGATCCGCAGACAAATGA
This sequence comes from Bacillus kexueae, assembly GCF_022809095.1. Lineage (GTDB taxonomy): Bacteria > Bacillota > Bacilli > Bacillales > Aeribacillaceae > Bacillus_BZ > Bacillus_BZ kexueae. The sequence continues at coordinate 163,666 of NZ_JALAZE010000002.1, read as the reverse complement.
GTTGAGGAGTCCGTTAGAAAAATTGAGGCGACTGTCCATACGGGAGAAAATCATTCAATAGACGTTAAGAGCTGTAACTAGACAGGCCGTGCCTTCGGAAAGCGTCGCCATCGGAAGAGATTAATCGAATTTGATTTACGATAAAAAGAGGGACTGTACTTTCTGGACAGCCCCTGACTAAACACTTTATTGAAAAATTTTCACGAGTTGCATCGCTAAATAAGCGATCCCAGCTCCGATTAACGGCCCAACTGCAACACCTTTAAAAAGTGCAACAGCTAATATCGTCCCGAAAACAAGAGCGGTTGTAATGTGTGGGTCGTTCGATAATAAAGAAAGGCCACTTTTAGCGATTAAGGCAACGGCTACACCTGAAAGTAGTGCAACCCATGCATATGGTGATTTTAAACTTTCTATTAATTGTTTAAAACCGATATCTCCTGTTGCGATTGGAACTAATACGGCAACGGTAATGACGGTTACTCCCCAGTTAATCCCACTCTTTTGAATAGACGGAAAAATTTTTTCATCCAACCCAATCCATTTGATTACTAACAAGAAAGATACCGCAATCATTAATGATTGATTTTTTGCAATGAACCCGATTACCAATAATAAAATTAAAAATAATGACGCCTGATTAAACATATTTTTCTCCTCACTTTTCCTTCCTTAAACATGTCTGAAAGACTCCGTGTATATAATGGTTGTACAACCCTTTAAAAAGCCATTGTTACTAATTGTTATTTTGTCTCCTCAACGATTTCTGCATAAAAAAAAGAATTTATAAATAGGAGGCAGTGTTATGGACCGAATCCTTTTCACCCGCCTTTTACGTCTTCTTGGCACCTTACTTGTAATTGTGATTGGCGGTTTGATTTTATATTTTTTGTCTTCATTGATTTACCCTTTTCTTATTGCATTTATCATCGCGTTTTTTATTCATCCAGTTGTTCAGTTTCTTGAGGAGAGGGCAAGACTGAATAGAAGTATTGCTACTTTCTTCGTTTTAGTTATCCTTCTCTCTCTTATCATCGGGCTTTTTACATTCATCATTGCCGAAATTATTCAGGGCACAACTTATTTAGCAACCGTCGTCCCCGAACATTTCCAGAAGCTCGTTCTTTACTTAGAAGCGTTTATGACCAAACAGTTGTTTCCAATCTATCACTCGATGGCTCAAATGTTTCAGTCACTAGATATTAATCAACAAGAGACTATTTTATCAAATATTCAATCGTTTGGGGAACATGTTGGCTCAAATACCGCTGCCTTTCTAAAGGACTCGTTAGAACGAATTCCGATGCTACTTTCCTGGTTCCCAAATACAGCAACTGTTCTCATTTTTTCTCTATTAGCTACCTTTTTTATTAGCAAAGATTGGAACCGTTGGAAACGACAAATTAGTAAGATTCTCCCAGCACGTGCCAAGCAAAGCAGCTTTGCGGTTTTTGCAGAACTACAAAAAGCCTTTTTCGGATTTCTTAAAGCACAACTTACGCTTATCTCCATAACAACTTTAATTGTCCTTTTAGGTCTCATTTTCTTAAACGTAAACTACGCTCTTACAATTGCTATTCTAATAGGGCTTGTCGACTTACTCCCTTACGTGGGTACAGGGCTCATTTTTGTACCGTGGATTATTTATTTAACGTTTAGCGGCAGTTTGCCAACGGCAATTGGCATTGGTGTGCTCTATGTCATCGTGTTAATATTTCGGCAAATCATTGAGCCGAAAATTATCTCTTATACTATTGGAATCGATCCTTTTTTTACGTTAGTTTCATTATTTATTGGCTTTAAATTATTCGGCTTCATCGGACTCATGATTGGCCCTGTTACCCTTGTCCTTCTCAAAACACTCTATACTGTAGGTGTATTAGAAGAGATTTGGGCGTTTATTAAAGGAAAATAAAAAGCTAGAAGGTGCACACACACTTTCTAGCTTTTTATTTACGGGCGAATAATCGTTATATGATTCTTATCTACGATATTTTTAATAATTCGTTGTATGAGTGGTTTTAACAAGTTTCTACTTTGAGGAAATAATAAGATAAATCCGATAGCATCTGTAATAAAGCCAGGAGTTAGTAAAACAACACCTCCAACTAGAATACATAAACCATCTATAATTGCATCGCCAGGTAGCCTTCCGTAACTCATTTCTTCTTGAACTTTTCTAAGTGTATGAATCCCCTGCTTCTTTGCTAAATACGCTCCCAGTACCCCAGTTAAAATAATTAATAGGATCGTTGGTAACACGCCTAGTGTACGCCCTGAAAATAATAAAAGACCGATTTCCAATGCTGGGACGATAATCAAAAACAAAAGCAACGTTCGCATGTAAACACCTCACAACAATCATGTTGGTATTAGTATAGTTGAAAATAGATAAAAAGAGAAGGTTAACGAATTAACCTTCCCTTTTTATATGATTAAAGTACACTTGCGTGACCTTTATAAATGATACCTTGTGTTGCATCAACAGTAATTTCAAGTCCGTCATGCATTGCTGTTGTTGCATTTTCTACGCCTACAATAACTGGAACGCCTAAGCTTAACCCAACTACTGCAGCATGGCTAGTTAATCCACCTTCTTCAGTTACAATAGCAGCTGCTTTTTCAATGGAATCCATCATATCGCGATCCGTACCACGTGTAACGAGAATCGCACCTTCTTCCATTTTTTCTTTTGCTTCTTCAGCAGTATTTGCTACAATGACCTTTCCAAAAGCAGATTTACGCCCAATTCCTTGTCCTTTTCCTACAACGTCACCTACAACATGCACCTTCATTAGGTTAGTAGAACCTGTTTCACCAACTGGTACGCCTGCTGTAATCACGACGCGATCACCATGTTTCACAATACCTGTTTGAATCGATTCACGTACTGCAATATCAAGCATTTCATCGGTTGTTGTAGCAATCTCACCTTCACGTGAGTAAACACCCCATACTAAAGCAAGCTTACGTGAAACAGATTCATTCGCTGTAACAGCAACAATTGGTGCTTTCGGACGATATTTAGAAATCATTTTCGCCGTATAGCCGCTCACAGTCGGAGTAACAATTGCTGAGACATCAAGATTTAGTGCTGTATGCGCTACAGATTGGCCAATAGCATCTGTAATCATCGTACAAGCTTGCTTCGTACGAGTTGCTAATAACTCTTTGTATTGTAAAGAGCGCTCAACACGAGAAGCGATATTATGCATTGTTTGTACTGCTTCCACTGGGTATGAACCTGCTGCTGTTTCACCAGATAACATAATAGCATCTGTTCCATCAAAGATGGCATTCGCAACGTCACTAGCTTCCGCACGAGTTGGACGCGGATTGCGTTGCATAGAATCAAGCATTTGAGTTGCAGTAATAACAGGCTTTCCAAGCTTATTACATTTCTCAATTAATTGCTTTTGAACTAGCGGTACTTCTTCAGCAGGAATCTCTACCCCTAAATCACCGCGGGCAACCATTAAACCATCCGAAACTTCTAAAATTTCGTCGATGTTATCTACACCCTCTTGGTTTTCGATTTTCGGGATAATTTGAATATGTTCTGCACCGTGCTCTTCTAATAGTTCACGAATTTCTAACACATCAGATGCACGACGCACGAATGATGCAGCAATGAAATCAACATCTTGCTGAATACCGAAAACGATATCTTTTGCGTCTTTTTCCGTAATACCAGGTAATTTGACGCTTACACCAGGAACGTTCACACCTTTTTTATTCTTTAACGTACCACTATTCAGTACTTTCGTTTGGATTTCGTTGTTTGCATGGTCAATCGCTAGAACTTCTAATCCAATTAAACCATCGTCAAGTAAGATTGTAGAACCTACGGCAACATCGTTAATAAGTCCTTCATATGTGATGGAAATTTTCTTTTCTGTTCCAACGACTTCTTTCATGGACACAATTAATTCTGAACCAGCAACAAGCTCAATTGCTCCGTTTTCCATCGTATGTGTACGAATTTCCGGACCTTTTGTATCAAGTAAGATCGCTACGTTTTTTCCTAGCTTCTTAGAAGCTTCGCGAATGCTTTTAATACGCGCACCATGCTCTTCATAGTCACCATGAGAGAAATTTAAACGGGCAACGTTCATGCCAGCATCCATTAATTTTTCTAACATCTCAACACTTTCACTAGCAGGACCAATCGTACAAACAATCTTTGTTTTACGCATCAAAAAGTAACCTCCTGAAAAAAATATGGAAACGATCCCATCCGCCGAGTTTATTGTATCATTAAATTGATAGCTCTTGTGATAATTTATACATGTTTTGATCAACTGTATGCTTTTGATCAAGAATTTCTAAAATATCGTGCGAAACCAATTCATTGTTTTGAATTCCGACGCAGCGTCCTCCTTGACCTTCCAGTAGTAATTCAACAGCATATGCGCCTAGACGGCTCGCTAGCACTCGGTCAAACGCTGTTGGAGATCCACCACGTTGAATATGTCCTAATACAGACACACGTGTTTCAAATTGCGTTAATTCTTCTATTCTCTTTCCTATTTCAACACCACTACCTACGCCTTCAGCAACAATGATAATACTATGCTTTTTCCCGCGTTCATGACCACGTTTTAATCGGCCAATAATATCATCCATTTCAAAGCCTGCTTCAGGAATTAAAATCGATTCTGCTCCACCTGCAAGACCTGACCATAAAGCGATATCTCCTGCATGACGCCCCATTACCTCAATAACATATGTACGCTCATGGGATGTCGCTGTATCACGAATTTTATCAATCGCATCAATTACTGTATTTAAAGCTGTGTCAAAACCAATGGTAAAGTCCGTTCCTGGGATATCGTTATCAATCGTTCCAGGGACACCAACGCAAGGGAAACCATGTTCTGTTAATTTTTTCGCACCCATGTAGGACCCGTCTCCACCAATTACAACGAGACCTTCAATGCCATGCTTTTTCAGCTGCTCAATTCCCTTTTTTTGACCTTCTAGCGTTTTAAACTCTTCACAACGAGCAGTATAAAGCTTCGTTCCTCCCCGATGAATGATGTCACCAACAGAGCCTAACTCTAGCTTCTCAATTTTTCCAGAAATCAAGCCCGCATATCCATTATATACCCCATAAACTTCCAAACCGTGAAATATTGCTTTTCGCACAACTGCACGGATCGCCGCGTTCATTCCTGGAGAATCTCCACCACTCGTTAAAACACCGATTCTTTTCAAGTCATTTCACCTCACCAAACCGTTTTAACCAAAGCATAACACGACAACAATTAGGCTATGACCCCTTTTTATGACTTTATCTCTTTATAACTTTAGCCCTCTACTATTATACACAATCTAGCTCTTAGTGTAAGAGAAGATTTTCGCCATATTACGCATCGTAAAGAACTGAACGTTTTCATATTCTTGTTGCTAAAACCGATGTGTACTCAAAATTACGTCAAAGAAAATGAAAACGTGTCCCTTGTCCATAAGAGCCACGCTTTTACATCTTACATGAATTTTCATCTAAAATCCATCTTCGAATAGAAAAATCACTTAATTTATGAAAAATAGTAGCCGATGATATTCCGATAACTGATTAATTAAGCTCTAGCATAATAAAAGAAGAAAATCGCCCCGATATACTTGAAGCGATTTTCCATTTTTATTTTTGTTTTTAAGTGGTTACATACGAGTCATCATTCGTATATTCACCAATTTGTTTAAATTTGTTATAACGGTGCTGAATAAGCTCCTCAACATTCATGTTCATTAATTCTTTTAATGAATCGGTTAATACCCCTCGAATGTAATCAGCTTGCTCATCAATATTTCGATGAGCACCACCTTTAACTTCTGGAATAATTTGATCAATGATTCCGAGTTCCTTTAAGTCAGGGGCAGTAATCTTCATTGTTTCTGCCGCTTTTTGTGCTAAGCCTGCATCTTTCCATAATAAAGCGGCTGCCCCTTCAGGCGATATAACTGAATAAGTAGAGTTTTCGAGCATGTGAATGTGGTTACCTACACCTAAAGCTAGTGCTCCTCCACTTCCACCTTCTCCGATGACGATACAAATAACTGGAACACGTAGGCCAGCCATCTCAAATAAGTTTTTGGCAATCGCCTCACTCTGTCCTCTTTCTTCGGCTGCTTTTCCAGGGTAAGCACCCTTCGTATCAATAAAACAAATAATTGGGCGATTAAATTTATCTGCTTGCTTCATTAAACGCAACGCTTTTCGATATCCTTCTGGATGTGGCATCCCGAAATTTCGACGAAGGTTTTCTTTCGTATCTTTTCCACGTTGGTGTCCGATAACTGTAACTGGTACTCCTTGGAATTTTGCTACTCCTCCAACGATTGCCTCATCATCTCCAAAGAATCGGTCTCCATGCACTTCAAAGAAATGATCAAAAAGCCTTTCAATATAATCGAGTGTAGTTGGGCGATTTGGATGTCTGGCAATCTGAACGCGATTCCAAGGGGTTAAATTGTGATAAATTTCCTGCTCTAAGTTTTGCAATCGATTTTCAAGCTTTTGAATTTCAGCTGTTAAATCAACATCCGCATTCTTTGTAAACTCTTTTAGTTCGCGTATTTTTTCTCGCAATTCAACGACGGGTTTTTCAAATTCTAATTCTCCAGCCACGTTACATCACCCTTTCCACAATGTATATCGAGAAGATTTGTGAGAGTTTCCTTTAAGTCGTGGCGATGAATCACTGCATCAAGTTGTCCATGTTTTAACAGAAACTCCGCTGTTTGGAAGTCTTCAGGCAATTCTTCTCTAATCGTCTGTTCGATAATTCTTCTACCTGCAAAGCCAATTAGTGCACCGGGTTCTGCAAAGTTATAGTCTCCAAGTGAAGCAAAGCTCGCAGAAACTCCACCTGTCGTCGGGTGGGTCATAATGGAGATAATAAGGCCGCCTTCATCACTGAAGTGTTTAAGTGCAGAGCTTGTTTTCGCCATTTGCATTAAGCTTAAAACACCTTCTTGCATGCGTGCCCCACCTGAAGCGGTAAAAATAATAAAAGGAACTGATTTTTCATGAGCTCTTTCAATCGCTCTCGTAATTTTTTCACCTACTACTGAGCCCATACTTCCCATTCTAAAGCTCGAATCCATTACTGCAACGACAACTGGAAAGCCGTTAATCTCACCTTCTCCAGTGACAACCGCTTCGTTTAAGTTCGTCTTTTGACGATCCTTTTCTAACTTTTCAAGATAACTTGGAAAGTTTAATGGATTTTTGGAAGATAACGTTCTGTCCAATTCTTCGAACGTTCCTTCATCAAATAGACTCTTTATACGATCTCTTGATCCCATTTGGTGATGGTAACCGCAATTTGTACATACACGAAGGTTTTTGTTTAGTTCCTTCGAATACATGATTTTTTTACAACTCGGACATTTCGTCATAATCCCTTCTGGAATTTCTTGCTTCGCTTGTTCCGAAGGGATGGTTGCATATTTCTTTTTTTTCGCAAAAATATTTTTTATCACGTAGGAAAACCTCCCTTAGAAGAATCGTTACCTATTTCCGTACCTTCTAATTCCCCAACTGTTTTATAAGAAAGTGATTGATAAACTTGTACGACTTTTTCTTGGTCATGATGAATTAAATGATGAAGGAGATGTTCAAAGTCCTCCCTTGAACGACCAACAGCCGGTGGTAAAACGGCTCGTACGAATTGATGAAGCACTGACCAAATTCGATATAGCAAGAAGTTATCAGCCAATTTCATCAAGTCTGTCATAATCTCTACTTCATCTTTTTGAATTAATTGACTCTGTAAATCTTTCAGTTTTTCAATCGGTTTATTACCTAGTATTAACATCAATGCCTGAATTTCTAACATTTCATTCATCTCAAGCAAGTCTTTTTTTGAAATTGAGTCTTGTAAGATAAATGTTCCAAGTAGCGGAATTAAATGATTATCTCTAGCATCTTGAATATAAGTACCCTCTCCTCTTCGCGTTTCAATGATACCTAATAGTTCTAATGCGCGAAGAGCCTCCCGGACAGAGGATCTTCCAACAGCGAGACGATCAGACAACTCTCGTTCAGATGGTAATTTGTCACCAGGCAGTAATTGATCATCTTGAATAATTTTTTTGATTTTTTCTAATGTATTCAAGAAAACCTTCTGTTTTGAAGGTGTCACCATTCAATCACTCACTTTTCTTCGATAATGGCAAGCTTCTTCGTTTTTTCTTCTATCTCTTTCGGATCTACTTTTAAGCGTGCAACGCCCGTTTCCATCGCTGCCTTTGCAACAGCTGCCGCAACGGCTGGAGCAACTCGTGGATCGAACGGAGCCGGGATAACATAGTCTGGTCGCAATTCTTCTTCTTCTACCAAATTAGCAATGGCACTTGCTGCAGCCATCTTCATTTGTTCATTTATATGTGTTGCTCTTACATCTAATGCCCCTCTGAAAATTCCCGGGAACGCTAAAACGTTATTTACTTGGTTCGGAAAGTCAGATCTTCCTGTACCAATGACTTTAGCTCCTGCATCCTTCGCATCTTGAGGCATAATTTCAGGGACTGGATTTGCCATCGCAAAAATGATTGGGTCAGCAGCCATCGTTTGAATCATTTCTTTTGTTAAAGCCCCTTCAACCGATACGCCAATAAATACATCGGCATCTTTAATCACGTCACCTAATGACCCTTCCATTCGTTCACGGTTCGTAAATTTAGCAACTTCTTCTTTTACTGAATTCATTCCGTATGTACGGCCTTCGAAAATAGCCCCTTTTGAGTCACACATGATGATATCACGCACACCGTAACGATATAGTAATTTAATAATCGCAATACCAGCTGCACCTGCTCCATTTGCTACCACTTTGATATTTGACATCTTTTTACCGACGAGCTTTAGTGCATTAATTAAACCAGCTGCTGTCACAATAGCCGTACCGTGTTGATCATCGTGGAAGATTGGAATATTTGTTTCCTTTTTTAATCGTTCTTCAATCTCAAAGCAGTTTGGAGCTGCAATATCCTCTAAGTTTACGCCACCGAAAGTTGGCTCTAGTAATTTTACTGTCTCTACGATTTTATCCACATCGGTCGTATCTAAACAAATAGGGAATGCGTCTACTCCTGCAAAACTCTTAAAAAGTACAGCTTTTCCTTCCATAACAGGAAGTGCCGCTTCAGGTCCAATATTGCCAAGACCTAGAACAGCCGTACCATCTGATACAACGGCAACCATATTTCCTTTCATTGTATACTCGTAAACTTTATTTTTATCATCATAAATCGCTTTACAAGGTTCAGCCACCCCTGGAGAATAGGCTAAACTTAAATCATCTGCATTCCGCACCGGAACTTTCGATTTTGACTCTAATTTTCCTTTATGGATACGGTGCATATGTAAGGCTTCTTCTCTTAAAGACATTGTTTGTTCACTCCTTAAAGGGCTAAAAAAATTTATATAAGTGAAACTTCATTCGGTAGCTTTTCCAAGCTTTATATTCTTTCTAATAATCCGACCAATCTAGACAGTTAGACCTCATTACACCTTTTGAATGGTGAGGGATCTTCTGCTCCTAGGTGGTCAGACCACCATTACAATATATCACATATTTAATGAATGTAAAGAGTGAGGGGGTTCAACACCTTTATATTCAAGGATGAACACCGTGTTGAAAATCACTTCAGCACTAAAAAGAATCCCTCACCGAATTCACTATCTAAAACAAATCTCTACGTCACCAAGTTTATATTTAATAACACTATTTCACCACCACATGTTTTTCCCCAACAATATTTTTTAATAATTGAATACAAGATTCCGTTGGATTGATCCAATATTCTCGCTGGAGCTGAACCGTTTTTTTTGTATGCTCATAATAAACATAAACTGGTGAAGAACCTTGATAAGTTCGGAGTACGTTCTTCAACTTATCGATTTGATCATTCATTGATGCATCTTGCAATTTAATAAACACTTTTTTAGAAGATATGGATTGTACGAGCGTTTTTATTTCACTCACACTTTGAACAATCAACTGTAGCTTTTCGTTTCTGACTTCCATCTTTCCTTGGACGACCAACACAGACCCGGTTTGTAACAAAGTGTTGTATTTTGCATAATCCTTCGGAAAGATTACAGCCTCTAATTCACCACTTGAATCACTGACTGATAAAAAGGCCATCGCTTCACCTTTTTTTGTTCGAATCGGTTTGCAATTTGCTAAGAATACCCCCATACTTACCTGTCTATTAATCCTTTTTTGTGCCTCTGAAATTTGAATCGCTCCCGTTTGTTTCAACGCTTCTTCATAAGGATCGACCGGATGACTAGAAAAATAAAACCCAAGAGCTTCTTTTTCATATTGGAGCTTCTCAAACGGAGGGAGTGGTTCAACTTCCACATATTTCGGTTTAATATTCAATTCCTCTTGAAGGAATAAATCGAATTGATTCTCATCGTCCCCTTTTAATAACTCCGCATGGTTCAATGCTACATCGAGTGATGCAAGCAAAACAGCTCGATCCACTCCAAATTCGTCAAATGCTCCCGAGAAAATGAGGGATTCAATCGTCCGCCGATTGACCGATTTACCAGAAACTCTCACACAAAAATCAAACAAATCTTCAAATGGTCTTTTTTTCCTCTCCTGAAAAATTTCTTTTAATGCGGAGATACCTACGTTTTTAATAGCTGCCAAACTAAAGCGGATAGCACCTTTTTCCACAAAAAACGAATAGCCGCTTCGATTAATGGAAGGAGGTAAAAATTCCATTCCACTACTTTTTCCTTCTTGAATGTATTGAGCTAATTTAGAATCGCTACTACTTACACTCGAAAGCAAAGCTGCCATAAAATAATGTGGGTAATGAGCCTTTAAATAAGCAAGTTGAAAGGAAATCATACTATAAGCGACAGCGTGACTTCGATTAAATCCATAATTCGCAAATTTTACGATAAGGTCATATACTTGATTCGCCGTTTCAATCGAATACCCTTTCTTTTTACACCCTTCTACGAAATGCTCCCTTTCTTCTTCCAAAACTGATTTAATTTTTTTCCCGACTGCACGTCGAAGCAAATCCGCTTCCCCGAGCGAAAAACCTGCCATTTTAGAGGCGATTTCCATGATTTGTTCTTGATAGACGATAACTCCATATGTTCGTGACAATATCTCCTGCAAATCATCGTGAGGATATTCAATCGCTTTCTTCCCGTGCTTTCGGTCAATAAATAATGGGATATTCTCCATCGGACCTGGACGGTAGAGCGCGTTCACGGCAACGATATCTTCTAATGAATGAGGGGCAAGTCGCCTTAAGACATTTCGCATACCTTCAGACTCTAGCTGGAAAACCCCTGTCGTATCTCCTTTCGCTAAGAGAGAAAACGTTTTGTGATCTTTATACTGAATTTCTTCAAACGAAATTTTAGTTCCTTCATACTTTTCTATAAGAGATGTCACGTTCTCAATTAATGTTAAGTTTCGTAGACCAAGGAAATCCATTTTTAACAATCCAACATCCTCTAAGTGATCCATTGCATACTGAGTAAGAAAAACACCTTGATGTCCTTCCTGTAGAGGGATGATGTCAACTAATGGCTGATCACTCAAAACAACGCCTGCTGCATGAGTTGAAGCATGTCTAGGAAGCCCTTCTACCTTCATTGCCGTTTCAATAATATGCTTAGCAACCGTCGATTCTTCCATTTTCGCTTTCAAAGCAGGTGACTCTTTTATTGCTTCTCGTAACGTAATCCCTGGTTTCGAAGGGATTTGCTTCGCTATGCTATCCACTTCTTTTAAAGATGCACCTAGTACCCTTCCGATATCTCGCACTGCTGCTTTTGCAGCAAGGGTCCCAAATGTAATGATTTGAGCTACGTGATGTTTTCCGTATTTTTTCATGACATACTGAATCATTTCGTCTCGTCTCGAATCGGGAAAGTCTATATCAATATCGGGCATGGTAATACGTTCTGGATTTAAAAAACGTTCGAATAAAAGATGGTATTTAATCGGGTCAACATCGGTAATATGTAAAGCATAGGCAACAAGCGATCCTGCAGCAGACCCACGACCTGGTCCTGTTAATATACCTTGCTCTCTTGCGTAAAGCATAAAATCGGAAACAATTAAGAAATAATCACAGAAGTTCATCCGCTTTATAATTTCAATTTCGTAAATGAGGCGATCGTAGTATACATCACTTGGATTATTCACTCTCTTTTTTAGCCCTTCAATACATAAACGTTCGAAGTATTGCTCGGAATCCATACCATTTGGAACGGGGTATTTCGGTAACTTTAACTGACCTAAGTTAAACTTTACCTGGCATTGATCCGCAATTTTTTTTGTATTCTCAACTGCCTCTGGAATATCTCGAAACAGCTCTATCATTTCATGTTGGGCTTTCAAATAGCGTTGATCGGACCCTACCGTTTCCTGCGTAACTTGTGTTCCCTTCCCAATTGCTACCATACATTCATAAGCAAAGGCATCATCTTTTTCGACATAAGAAACGTCATTCGTTGCCACTAACGGAATGGACATGGAACGTGAAATGTTAATTAATGTATGATTCAGCTCTGATTCATTCGTCTCTTTTAATCGTTGTATAGACAAATAAAAAGCCCCATCTGTTACTTGCTGAAAAAATTGGGCTGCCTTTTTCGCGTCCTCTTCTTTCCCCTCTAGGATAAGTTTTTCTATAAGGCTTTCCTTTCCACCGGAAAGGACAATTAGTTCGCTTAAATTTGTTTTAAGGACTGAAATCGGAATCCCTTTTTTATACTTTGTTTGCAATAAACTACTAATCTTTAATAGATGACGATACCCTATCTCATTTTTTGCCAACAATATAAAAGGGTAGGACTCTCCTTTAATTTCAACAGATGCGGTTAGTCCAAAAATCGGTTTAATTTGATGCTTTAAACAAAGCTTATAAAAAGCAATCGCTCCGTATAATACGTGATGATCTGTTAAGGCAATTGCCTCATATTTTAATTGTTTACTGCGTTCGACAAGCCTTTCTACACTCGCAGCACTTAAAAGGAGGCTGTAAGCGCTTTTGACTTGAAGGTGAACGAATGACAATCAAACTCCCACCTTTACGAATTTTGTTATATTCCATTATAGTCTCAATCAATCTTTCAAGACAAATGTTGTTTGAACCATTAATTTTTTAAGTGTTTGTTGTTTCTTTTGGATATTTTTGTAAGCACCGCTACTTCTACAACCATTTTTAAATTGAATACTTAGTAGTACGCTCCATTACTTGCTGGAATCATATCTCAATCAAGATGCGTTTAAAGTATAGGTGCTATATAAAACAGATTGTCCATATGTATAGAAGAGAGAGGATGATGTGTAATGAGTGCTGAAGCCTTTTTAATGACCTTTATTAAAGTTTACTTTATCGCATTTGGCGTTTTATTCGGGGGTGCAATCATTGGAGGGTTGGGCGCATATTTGGCTGGAGATGCACCGCTCACTTCAATTTTTCGTCTGGCCAATAAATTGAAGATTTGGGCACTCGTAGCTGCCATTGGAGGTACATTTGATACGTTTTTCAGCTTTGAACGTGGGTTGTTCGAAGGTCAAACGAAAGATGTCGTCAAGCAGTTTCTGCTAATTGTCTCTGCGATGGGAGGCGCACAGACGGGGTGGCTTCTTATTTCTTGGTTGACTCAGGAGCATGTATCATGAGAATTCCTCCTTACTACAGAAAACCTTCGTGGCAACGCTTCTTTTCTGGAGTTGTCGTAGGTGCACTCATCAGCTGGGGGTTTTTTTTGTACACATATGGACATTTGCAAGAGCAGCACGTCGCGATCATTATGAAACAAAAGGAAACAATAAAGGAATTAAACAAAGAGATTGATATTTGGAAAGAAGATGTAGAAAAATTAAATAACCAAAATGAACAGTTGTTGACCGTTCAAACGATTAAAGTCAACATCCAAAATAGCGATAAGTATAAATTGGACAAAATGATGGAATATAAAATTCAAAAGCACATAGAAGAAGACTTATCAAATTTAAAAGCAAAAGATATTGAAAGTGTTATTAATACCCGACACCTAATTATGAAAACGATTGAAAATGAACGATTCGATGAAATTGAAGATTACATTTTTAAATTCAAAGTTACCCAACTTGTCATTTCAACCACTGTAATCGTTGAGGTAGAAATTTTCAAATCCCAATAGTGTCGGACAGTTTTCACGTTTCAAATCTAAAACTGTCCGATATCTTTTTTGATACATCGCTACTTTTATGTCTTAATAATACAACAATCTTTTAGAAACGAGCATTTTTAAAAGGTGAAAGTTTTTTGAATATTTTTTAATTTTATCGCGTTTTTCGCCTAATTTGGATACAATAAAGATAACAAAAATGTAAGCGTCAACAAAAGACCTCATCAAGCTAGACGCTCCTTCAATCATGATAAAACGTATTAAATTCCTTTAACACTAATAAAAAGGAGGTTATGAACATGTTCGTTATCGACCATCGCCAAATGGCAAAAGATAAAGTGGAGCGAATTCGCAACGGAGTTTCAGCCTTCGCTGAATCTGCAGATCTTGTACAATTAATCAAAAAAGAGATTGAAGTCCAAAATTTGCGCGTTCATGAAGATGTAACGGAATTCGGTTCTTGGTTCATCCCTGTCCAACCCGAATTGGAAGATTAAAAATCTCTCAAATCTTTTATCATCGCTCAAATCCCACCTCGTTAGACCCACTTGTTTTAACAAACAGATAACTCTATAATTTCAAGCACAACTGGATAAGGAAATAGAACAAGAGGGCAACTGTGCCCTCTTGTTTCAAATGATGTTAATAGTTTATACATAGAAAATCTAAATCTTCTACTACTTTTTCAGCATCTTCCCATTGATAGATGGTAGCCCCAGAAGCCATAGGATGTCCACCACCGTTGTACTTTTTAGCCAGTTCATTGATTACAGGTCCTTTTGACCTTAGCCTTACACGAATTTGATTGTCTTCCTCTACGAAGAATACCCATGCCTTTACACCTTCAATATTCCCCAGTGATCCAACTAATTGAGAAGCTTCTGATGCGGTTACAGAAAACTGTTGTAGAAGCTCTTTTGTCAGTGAAATATAAGCTGCACCAGACTCTTTCATTAAGAAATTTTGAAGTACATAACCATTTAATGTCGCAACTGATCGCTTCATTTTATACATTTCATTGTAAATATCTGTTGGAGAGAAATGGTATTCAATTAATTCGCTAGCATACTTGAACGTTTTCTTCGTCGTACTTGGAAATAAGAATCTTCCCGTGTCACCTACAATGCCTGCGTAAATAAGTCGAGCTGCTTCATCTGTCATTTGCAGCCCATCTTCCTTCCCTGCTAAATAAAACTCATAAATCATTTCACTAACAGAACTTGCATTTGTATCTACCCATAGCATGTCTCCATATGGATCCTCATTTGGATGGTGGTCAATCTTAATAATAAAGTCACCTGTCTTATAGCGTTGGTCACAAATTCGGTCTACATTTGCCGTATCACAGACAATGACAAGCGCCCCTTCATACATATCATCTTGAATATCATCCATTTTGTACATAAAATCAAGCGACGGCTCATCTTCCCCAGCAACGAAGATACGCTTATTAGGGAAAGATGCTTTCAACAGCTCTGCCAAACCGCATTGTGAGCCAAATGCATCAGGGTCGGGACGAACGTGACGATGAACGATAATGGTATCGTACTCTTTAATTTTCGCTAATATTTCTTTTTTCATAATCTTCTCCTTTACGATTCCTTTATCTTTATTAAACCATAAAAAAGGCAACGAATTGAAGTGAGAATGGCATTTTCATTCCAGAACCATTACAATAGGAATGGAATATTATTTTGGAGGGGTATACATGCCAATATTCGTCGTATTGATTGTAGTCTCACTATCTTTTTATGTGTTCTATAAAACGAAATTCTTCCGAACAAAGCGCCCGATGGAAAAGCAGTGGATTTCCTCAAAATCGAGCATGGCACTGGGCTCGTTCGTTTTCTTCTTTGGGCTCAATCAGCTCTTTTTATTTCGTTCCAACGTGTCAACCATCGTAGGTGTCATCTTCATTCTCGTTGGCGGACTAAGTTTATGGGCAGGATACCGAGCTTACAAATATTATCTTCCTTTAGCAATTGAAGAAGCTAAAGAACTAAACCGTTAAATATTCTCGCTTGGATATTTCCAAGCGTTTTCTTTTTCCTTCATTAATTTTCATTCACGGAGTCGAGATAAAAGAATCATGTTATTAAAAAAGATTTACTCGTAAACTTGATTGCATTTATGTCGAATGCTAGAAGCGGAGAAAATACAAAGAATCTGGAACGCACCAACCCTTAAGCGATTAAGTGTGTACCCAAAACCTCAATCTTATAAAAGAAAAGCGTACCGTTCCAAAATAATATGGAAGGTACACTTTTCAAATTCCAATTATATTCCCGATATGCTAACGGTCGATAAGCTGAACCATTAACATGGCCTTTCCAACGATATTACCATCTTGAAATACTTCTACGTCAATTTTTCCGAACTTACGCCCTACATCCAAAATCGTTGGCCGAACCTCTACGACACTTTCCATTTGCACCGGTTTTAAAAAGTAAAGCGTCATATTTTCAACAACGAGCTCACCTTTCTTTTGAGCACGGAGATGATAATTTGCAACTTCTGTTACAAGCGTTGTGAAGGCACCGTAAGATATCGTCCCAAATTGATTCGTCATTTGGGGTGTTACTTCACATCGATACACGTTTGTTTCCTTCGCTTCTCCGGATGGATTCACAATATGCCGCGTGATTAAATCATCAATTTTTTCACCTGTATGGGGTTGTCGTTGAATCGATTGCAGTGCCTTTAACACATCTTGACGGCTTATAATTCCCTCAATTCTCCCTTGTTCATCGACAACCGGTAACACTTCAATTCCTTCCCAGACCATCATTTGAGCGACTGAAGCAACAGATGTTTTCGCTGACACTGTAATGGGATTTTTCGTCATGACTTTTTCAATTATCATGTGTCGCTCTTGTCCCATAATATCCTTTGATGTTACCATCCCAACGACTTTAAAATTTACATCAACAACCGGAAACCGCCCATGCCCAGTGTCACGATTATATTGATACCACGTATCAACCAGGTCATCTGGCTTTAATGAGACGGTGTTTTGAATAGGCGTTAAAATATCTTCAACAAGAACAATTTCCTTTTTAATTAATTGATCATATATGGCACGGTTAATCATCGTTGCAACCGTGAACGTATCATAGCTTGTAGAAATAATAGGTAACTCTAGTTCATCTGCGATACGCTTGTTTTCTTCAACTGTATCAAATCCACCTGTAATCAAAACTGCTGCACCAGCTTGGAGTGCTGATTGTTGAGCGTTATTTCGGTTACCGACAATTAATAAGTTCCCAGCACCTGTATACCGCATCATGGCATCCAGCTTCATCGCACCGATGACAAACTTATTTAATGTTTTATGTAACCCCGCTTTACCACCGAGCACTTGTCCATCCACAATGTTTACAACTTCGGCGTACGTTAGTTTTTCAATGTTTTCCTTCTTTTTTTGTTCAATTCGAATTGTCCCAACACGTTCTATTGTTGAAACATACCCTTTATTTTCGGCATCCTTTATCGCTCGGTATGCCGTTCCTTCACTTACATTCAACACTTTTGCTATTTGTCGAACTGAAATTTTTTCTCCTACTGGTAGTGAATCAATATATTGCAAAATTTGCTCGTGCTTCGTCGTCAAGTTTTTCACCCTTTTTAAGACTTGTAGTGTAAAAATTAAGGTTTGCCAAAGAAAGCCCTCTTTATTCCATCAAGGGCTTAAGAAATGACATCTATCTACAATGTGCAAAATCTTCAAACACTTTTATTATATAGGTGAAATAGCTGGATATCAATGTGAACGAGCTTTTTGATAGCGTTTTACCATCTGCTTCCTAGGTCTTGTACCCTTAGAGGGTAGATGGAGAAAAGCATGCAAATTTCCACCTATTGAGCATAAAGCAAAAAACAACCATGCTACAGTAAATATTGTTTGAGCAGTAGTGCCAGTTACAGTTAAATAAGGTAAGCTATAAAACAACAGACAGATTCCTACTAAAAAATAAATTAAATGTTTCATCATCATCCCTCTTTCATCCAAAAGTCTCCTACTACTTGTCTATGCGAAGTTCCCTTTCTCCATGACAATGAAACATATGGACTTACAAGAAAAGCGCAAAGCGCAAGTCCTTAGGCGAAGGGCGCTGGAGGACCTGCGAGGAGGCTTCCGTCGCCACAGCAGGGCCGAAGCGACCCGATCCCCGAAAGTGTCTGAAGCGCAATGTACAGAATTCATTTTAAAAATGTCTGAAAAAGCAACAATCTATACGAAAAAAGCCTTTTTCCGCTCCATTACATCGTGTAAATACGATTCTGAACAATGTACTAAAGCAACAATCCTTTAGAAAAAAGCCTAATAAAAAAATGCGGGCGATAGCAATCGACCCGCTTTGACAAATTTCATCTATAAAGTTATGGATTGTCCCGCAGACAACACAAGTCCTACCTCTTCTGGTAATTGAGAAACGAAGTTGTGAGGATCTTGCTCAATGACCGGAAACGTATTGTAATGAATTGGGACTACTTTTCTCGCTTTTAGCCATAACGCAGCAGTTATAGCATCCTCAGGACCCATCGTGAAATTATCTCCAATTGGCAAAAATGCTACATCAATAGAGTGACGCTCTCCAATCATTTTCATGTCCGAAAATAATGCCGTATCTCCTGCATGATAGACAGTTTTTCCTTCGGCTGTAAACAAAATACCAGAAGGCATTCCGGTATATATAACTTGTCCGTTCTCTTCTGTATAACTCGATCCATGAAATGCTTGTGTGAGCTTCACATGACCAAAATCAAAGGAATAAGCTCCCCCAATATGCATAGCATGTGTATTGACCCCTTTAGTCCCTATATACGAGGCTAGTTCAAAAGGTGCCACAACTAGCGCATCATTTTTTTTCGCAAGCTCGACAGTATCTCCTACGTGATCATTGTGACCATGCGTTAAGAGTATAACATCGACCGAAAGTTCTTCTACCGATAAATCAGTTTGTGAATTTCCATTAATAAATGGATCAACGATGATTTTTCTCCCATTTGTTTCAATCATTACAACGGAATGTCCATGATAAGAAATTTTCACTTTCATATCCCCCTTGACCATTTAATAGCTATTCGTTATAGCCTCTAAATCGTGACCTTTTGTAGGAGAAGCACTTCCCCAATTACTTTACCCTACATCCTCCTACATTACATTGAGGAGGCATAAGGCTTCGTGGTCATAAAAACTTCCTCAGCCCACGCATATGCTTGTCTAAATAAAATAGGTAAGCAATCTTCATTAATTTGTAGTACGTTCGCTAAACGTGAAACGGTTGACCAGTCAGCTCTCTCCATCGCAATCGTTATAGATAGCAATAGCGACAATTCGTTCTCTTTTCCTTTTAACGCAGCACATATCTCATCATCTAATGGCAAATCTAATAATATTCTTTCCATCGGAAGCCCTAATAAAGTATCCATTAATGATAACATTCCCGTCATAAATGAACTTAGTCGCAAGTGGTGCTTTTCATATTTTTGCGTTATCAGCTCACACATTTGCCCACGCACTAAACATAACTTGATGAGTTCTTCATTTTGTTTGGCACCCCAAGGCTTATTTTCCCGAATGGCTAAAATATAAACCCATTTCATCAGTTCCTTAAATCCAATGAACATGATCGCTTGACGAATCGATTTAATTTTTTGTCGAGGGCGCAGTGTTCTTGTATTGGCAATTTTTAATAGTTTATGAGAAAGAGATATATCTTGTTTAATATACTCTGTCAACACATCAATATTAGGTTCTTCTACACTAAGCAACTCTATTATCTTAATGTATGAATGTAAATAGCTTGGAACTTCATGTGAGCTAATGACTGTTGGCTTACAAAAGAAATAGCCTTGAAAATATGTGTATCCGAGTCGTTTTGCTTCTTCATAGTCTTCTCTCGTTTCAACCTTTTCAGCTAGTAAGGAAATATTATATTTCTTCGCCGTTCGTTCAATAGCTGTTCTCATTTCCTTTGATGTATGTAAAAAGTCTACTTTCAAAATATCTACAAAAGGTAAAATGGATTTATAATCTTTACTGTCGAGTACAAAATCATCTAACGCAACCTTAAATCCTCTCTCATTTAACGTCTGTATGTATTTGATTATCTCCTCTGTTAACGATACAGACTCTAAAACTTCTACAACTATGTTCTGTGGAAGAAAATAAGAAGGAACATCGTTTTTAAGTAAGTTTTCAGTGAAATTGATAAAACACGGCTTCGAATACGATAGTGTTTCAATACCAATGTTGATAAAACTGTTAACAATCACATCAATTGTTGCCTCATCGCCATCGACCATCGGGCTAAACTTATTTTCTTCGTTATGTCTATATAACAATTCATAAGCAACAGTCTCTTCTAATTGATTAAAGATCGGTTGTCGTGCAACGAAAACTTCCACAGTATCACTCCTGAGTATCTTACATTTCCTCTTCCCTTTCATTTTACATATTATAGGATTTTTTTCACTATTTTTCTTTTCATTTTTAAGAAGATTTATGATTTTTGACTTACAAAACGGAAGAAACCAATCGAATTCAGTCGAAAATTCTACTACTTCTACTCGATTGTCAGTTTACGTATACGTCGTTATTCTTAACATTACTCTCCATTCCATAGCTCAAAAATGACTATGAAGTTTTGATTCGTACTAAAAACAGCAATCTTTTAGAAAAGAACGAAAAAAGAAGTAAAGAGATGAATCGTTTCTCTCCTTACTCCCCCTCATTGTTTACGGCAAAAGGTCATCTACTGATTTATACGTTAAATTATGTGCTTCGGCAACAGCGCGATACGTAACATAACCATTTAACGTATTCAACCCTTTCCGTAATGACTCATTTTTCTTAACAGCTTCCACATATCCGTTATTGGCAATTTGAACTGCATAAGGTACTGTTACATTCGTTAAAGCAATTGTCGAAGTTCTTGGTACAGCACCAGGCATATTAGCGACTGCATAATGGAGAACTCCATGCTTTTCATAAGTCGGGTTATCATGAGTCGTAATTCTGTCTGTCGTTTCAAATATACCTCCTTGATCGATGGCAATATCCACAACGACCGAGCCTTCTCCCATTTGTTCAATCATATCTTTTGTAACTAATTTCGGAGCCCTTGCTCCAGGAATTAAAACAGCTCCGATAACAAGATCAGATTCCTTCACTGATTCTGCTATATTATAACGATTGGACATTAACGTATGCACATCTTGTTTAAATATATCATCTAACTGACGAAGTCGTTCTGGATTGACGTCTAGAATCGTAACATCTGCCCCGAAACCAATGGCTATTTTGGCGGCATTTGTTCCAGCAACGCCTCCACCAATAATTGTAACCTTTCCTCGCTTCACGCCAGGAACTCCTCCAAGTAAAATACCTTTTCCACCTTTTGTCTTTTCTAAAAATTGAGCTCCAATTTGGGTTGACATTCTACCAGCTACTTCACTCATTGGTGTTAATAGAGGTAAGGAACCGTTTGATAGCTGCACAGTCTCATATGCTATCCCGACTACTTTATGATCAATTAACGCTTTCGTTAGCTCCGGTTCTGCTGCTAAGTGCAAATACGTGAATAAAATAAGTCCTTCTCGAAAGTATTGATATTCTTCTTCTAGCGGCTCCTTTACTTTCATGACCATTTCCTTTGACCATGCCTCTTTCGCACTTTCAACAATTTCTGCTCCAGCTTCTCGATATTGATCATCCGAGAAACCTGATCCATTTCCAGCACCTTTTTCAATAAACACACGATGTCCTGCACTCGTTAAATGAATAACCCCTGCAGGTGTCATTGCTACCCGATTTTCATTATTTTTGATTTCTTTCGGTACACCAATATTCAAATGAACCCCTCCACTTCGTTACTATTCCTATCTTTCCACAAGCAATGGTTTTCATTCCTTTCGAGAAATACCGCTACATCATTTTGTTACTAAAGCATATGACGAGCTTCTTTAAAAAGTGTTGAAAACTTCAAGCTTACACTAAATCAAACCAAATTTCCCCACAAAAAAAGCACCTCCGTTTTAAAAGAAGGTGCTTTTCTAAAAATTTGTTAATTTGGTTATACAGTATATTGCGAAAGGCGGACGCTTTCCTCAGGCAAGGCCAGTCTAGATTCAACTCCTACCGCTTTGGCGGTTCCCATTTTGGATTCGCGACCATTTACATCATTTCATGACGAAAAGCGAAAAAGTATGCAAAAACATCATTAAGTAAAATGTCTTTAGAACCAATTCATTATGCTTGAAAACGATTAATTACATTTTCTCCCCCAGTTGCCTCTATCACTGCACCTGTAATAAAATCGGAATCTTCTTCGCATAAAAAGGAAATGATTCGCGCAATGTCTTCTCCTGTTCCAGATCGACCAATAGGTGTTTCATTCTTCATTAGTTTTTTGGCATGTGCTATTGTCGCCTCTTTCATATCGCCAACAATATTCCCTGGACAAACCATATTCGCTGTAATACCATATTCCGCTTCTTCAATGGCAATGGTTTTCGTCAGTGAAACTAATCCGACTTTCGCTGCTCCAAAAGCTGAACGATGAAGCCACCCAGGTGCATCATTCGCTCCTTGGAATCCATAAGTTATAATGCGCCCATATTGCTGTTTTCGCATGACTGGTATAACCAATTTGAGCAGATGAAAGACCGCACTTAAATTTCCTTCGACCATCTCGTACCACTCATCTTCTGTATAATCGATCAATTTTTTCCGCTCAAAAATGTATGGTCCTGCATTATTAACTAAACAATCAATTCGACCAAATCGTTTCATACTTTCGTTAACAAGGCGCGTTAAGTCGTCTTTTTTCGTTACATCTCCCTGTACAAACAACATGCGATCTTGCTGGCTATGATATGTATGGAGTAACTCTTCAACCTTTGCATAATCACTTCGGTATAAAACTGTTACATGATACCCTAAATCGAGAAAGCGCTCCGTTACCTTTCTCCCTAACCCTTTTGTACCTGCAGTTATGATTGCATGACGCACAATATGACTCCTCCCTGCTATTGAACAGATTGGACTTCCTTTTTTATCTTTATTTTACTATAAAATAGTTGTCAAACAACTAATATGGATAAATCTATAATGATTTGTTCATCATTCACAGTACGATATAGGGTTTTCCTTCAATTGGATGAGCTGCAATGGTAACGCACGGTCTATGTTCATTTAACTAAACGTCCTAATAAGAAACATACATGATTTTACACTCACACCCCGGACATGAAAATTTATTCTCCTCGGGGTTTCCTTTCTACCATCTACCTATCATGATCGATCATTCAGCTCATAGGTAATTTTTATTTTCACAGAAAAAGCGCAAGTCCTTAGGCGAAGGGCGCTGGAGGACTTGCGAGGAGGCTTCCGTCGCCACAGCAGGGCCGAAGCGACCCGAGCTGATGGCGCTTCGGGCTAGACACCAAAAAAACTGTAAAGAGAATACTTTAACACTTTATTGAACTTAAATTTTCTGTAACAATAAAAAGGCTGTCACAAAAGTACAGCCTTTTTTTCGTAAATTATCGTAATCTCACACGGTGGTAGACGCTTTCCTCAGGCAAAACCTTTCTAGTTTCGGCTCCTAGTGGCGATAAGTCGATATGTGCTCGTATTTTCTCGCAGTATCTCCTTTATCTCAGCGTGGGAGAGTCTTCCCCGCTGGACAGTCGCCTCAGCCCCCTCGACTCGCAAGCTCGCCTGCTGGTCTTCGGCTCCTGCTGTCCCGAAACGATAGCGTCACCTTCGTTAAAAACAATTGGAGAATTAGGAGCTATCTTTCGCTCCCTAATACATTTAACGATTTATCAGGCAGCCCTATTAAAACTCAATCGTATTTTTCTTCATTTGCTTCAAACGATTGGTTTCCCACTTCTCCGACCGCTCCACTCTCATACGCATTCGTAATTTGCTGAATTGTTTCCATCGTCCCTGCATCTTCATAAAACAGGTTTTCTTGTTTTTTCGGTTCACGCTTTTTCTCCAAGGTGATTCACTCCTTTACGTTTGATTGAAACACCATTATTTTTCGAAAAAAACGTGTGGATATACATGAAACTAATTTGTCACCTTGGATTTGGCAAGTTGAAGTTGCTTTTGCACAGCAGAAAATCCGGTACCCCCTTCGCTGTTTCGCTTATTGACAGCTGTATAAGGATTAATGACTTCATATACATCTTTATCAAACAAATGGTGAGCAAGCTTATAATCTTCAAACGATAAATCGTTTAAATAAATTCCACGTTCAATACATTGATAGACAAGTTTCCCAACAACCTCATGCGCTTTTCGAAACGGCAAACCCTTTTTCGCCAAATAATCTGCGAGCTCAGTTGCATTCGAAAAATCTTGCTGTACACTTTTTTCCATGTTTTCTTTTTTGACGACAAACGTTTTAACCATTCCGGTCATAATTTCCAAACATCCTTGAATAGTTTCAACCGTATCAAACATGCCCTCTTTGTCCTCTTGCAAATCTTTATTGTAAGCAAGTGGTAACCCTTTTAATACCGTCAACAATGAAACAAGATTCCCAAATACTCTACCTGACTTTCCTCTGATTAACTCTGCCATATCAGGGTTTTTCTTTTGAGGCATGATACTGCTTCCGGTTGAATACGCATCATCCATCTCGATAAATTGAAATTCTTGAGAACACCAAAGTATGAGTTCTTCACAAAATCTCGAAAGATGGACCATGAGCAAAGAACTATTACTTAAAAATTCAACGATGAAATCCCGATCACTTACCGCATCTAAACTGTTAGGATAGATACTATCGAATCCTAGTTTTTCAGCTGTGTAAAATCGATCAATCGGAAAAGTTGTCCCAGCTAAAGCCGCGCTTCCTAACGGGCTAATATTGACTCGCTTCAATGATTCTTGAAAGCGCTCCTTATCACGTTCAAGCATCCAAAAATAAGCCAGTAAATGGTGAGCAAATGATATTGGTTGAGCACGTTGTAAGTGTGTATAGCCTGGGATAATCGTTTCTACATTTTCGTCTGCTCTTGTTATTAGAGCATGCTGCAACGATTGGATTTGTTCGATAATAACTTGTAGTTGCTTTCGTAAATATAAATGCATATCGGTAGCCACTTGATCGTTACGACTTCTCCCCGTATGAAGTTTTCCCCCTACCGGTCCAATTTCGTCTATAAGGAGCTTTTCAATGTTCAAGTGAATATCTTCATATTGAACCGAGAAAGATAATTGGCCATTTAGTGCTTTTTGCTTTAAGGTTTCTAACCCCTTTTTAATTTGCCCCGCTTCTTCTTCTGTTAAAATTTTTGTCTCCTTCAACATTGCTACATGAGCGAGACTTCCCTCAATATCTTCCTCTACTAACTTTTGGTCAAATGATATTGAAGCGTTGAATTCATCCACCCATTGTGCGGGCGTTTTTTGAAAACGCCCGCCCCACAATTTGGTCATACTTCCACCTTCTTCGTTTTGACAATACTATTAACCTTTGTCGGAAGCCCCCAAAGAGAAATGAAACCGACTGCTGCATCATGATCAAATGAATCATCAGATGTATACGTCGCAAGCTTCTCATCATAAAGCGAATAGGCTGATTTTCTTCCTTCTACAATCGCATGCCCTTTAAATAATTTGACACGAACCGTTCCAGTCACGTGCTTTTGTGTTTCTTTTAGGAATGCTTCTAACGCTTGCTTCAACGGTGAAAACCATAGCCCGTTATAAATTAATTCCGTTATTTTTTGTTCAATAATTGGCTTAAAGTGTGCTACTTCTTTTACTAATGTTAAATCTTCAAGTTCTTTATGAGCTTTCAATAGTGTCATTGCTGCTGGACATTCATATACCTCACGTGATTTTATTCCGACAAGACGATTTTCAACGTGATCGATTCGACCAACCCCATGTTTACCCGCTAATTGATTTAAATGAAGGATTAGTTCATCTAAAGGTAGATATTCTCCATTAATCGCAACAGGAACCCCTTTTGTAAATTCAATTTCAATAACATCTGCTTCATCTGGAGTTAATTCAATCGGTGCTGTTAACTCGTAAGCATCTTCAGGTGGAGCAGCCCACGGGTCTTCTAAAATACCACACTCATTACTACGTCCCCATAAATTTTGGTCGATGGAATAAGGACTGTCTAAATTAATCGGAATCGGAATATCATGCTTTTTCGCGTATTCGATTTCTTCTTCACGTGACCATTTCCATTCTCTCACCGGTGCCAATACTTTTAGCTGTGGATTCAGTGCCTGAATGGAAACTTCAAAACGAACTTGATCATTTCCTTTCCCTGTACATCCATGCGCTACTGCTACCGCTCCAGTCGTTTCAGCAATTTCAACTAATTTTTTCGCAATAAGCGGGCGTGAAAGAGCGGATACGAGCGGATACTTTCCTTCATATAATGCATGAGCTTGAAGTGCAATTAAAGCATACTCTTCTGCATATTCCTTTTTTGCATCGATGACATATGATTGAACCGCTCCTACTTGTAGTGCCTTCTCTTTAATAAACTCTAAATCCTTTCCTTCCCCAACATCTAAACAAACTGCAACAACATCATATCCTTTCTCTTGTAACCATTTAATAGCAACGGACGTATCTAAACCTCCGGAATAAGCTAAAACGACTTTTGGTTTCGACATGTTTATTCTCCTCTCAATACCAATAGGTTGTATATTTATTAATATTAATTTATAAAAATACATTTAAGTTATTATCAATTTAACAGCTTTATCTTTTTTTTTCAACCCATTTTTTTAGATTTCTAGATAATTCCTCTCAGCTTATGTAGAATGGCAGTATAAGAAGCTTACAAACTGGAGGATTAACGATGAACCTATTTATTTACGATAAACGTTTACGTATACATGTCCCTCATTTACAAAAACCGTTTGAAGAATATACTCAAAAGGAACAAGATGAAATTCTCCTCCATTGGGAATCTATACGCGGAAATATCCCAGATAAGATCAAAGAACTAGAATCGAAAATTCAGCTAAAACAGCAACTATTATACGAAGAAGAGAACTTTCAAACTTCATGTCAGTTAAACGAAGAAATCGCCGAACTTGCCTCCATCATTAACGATTTATGGATTTGGTACCGTATGCCTTGAGGATGATATGCGTAAGAAAAGCGCAAAGCGCAAGTCCTTAGGCGAAGGGGCTGGAGGACCTGCGAGGAGGCTTCCGTCGCCACAGCAGGGCCGAAGCGACCCGAGCTGATGGCGCTTGGAGCTAGACAAAAAAACTGTAAAGACCACTTTATTGAACTTTAACTTTCTGTAACAATAAAAAAAGAACGAGCATCGGCTCGTCCTTCTCTACATACTTTTTTAACTCTTTGATTACACAACGATATTTGATAACTTATTTTGGGCGAGCTGCATTAGTGCAATATGATTTTTCCTTCAATCAGCTCGCAGACAATCTATTTATTCACTTCATGAACAATATGCCTAACCTCTGGAAGAATTAACTTCTCCATTGCCAATTTTACTGCACCTGTTGATCCTGGTAGGGAAAATATAACGGTATTCATTGAAATCCCTGCAAATGCTCGACTTAGCATAGCAGCGGGTCCTATATCCTCAGCATAGCTTATGTAACGAAAAAGCTCTCCAAATCCTGTCATCTCTTTTTCTACTATAGTTTGAATCGCTTCAATTGTTTGATCTCGCTTCGAAATGCCTGTACCACCGTTTGTAATGACGACATCAATTTCGTCGGATTCACACCCTCTTAAAACAGCACTTCTTATAAGAGTGGGCTCATCCTTCACGATTGAATAATCCGAAACATTGTACCCTTCCTGCTCAAGTAGGGAGACGATTAACTTTCCACTTTTGTCAGTGTCTACATCTCTCGTATCACTTATCGTTACAACCTGTATGTTTAGCCTCTCTTTTGCTTGTCTTTTGTGTTCTTCAACCGACATTTTCATCCTCCCTATATTTATTTTGTAGTGCACGGTATTCATAAAAGCGCTGAGCAAAAGTTGTACTACGCTTCGTTAGTTGATAATTCATTCTAGCTCCAACACCAATCCCTAAGAACGGGATACTTTGTAGTGTTTTTCGTTTTACGGCCTGTATCAATAATAGTTTAGCAATTTGGTTTGTTATGGTTTTCAGTGTCTGTTCAGAAGATAGTCGTTCATCTCCATTATAAAAATAAGGGTTATCAGAATGTTCGGATATTTCTTCTTTTAGCTTGTTCCATTCTCTGTGTGTTAAATAAGATGGCAATAGGGATGCGTGGAAAACTTTCAAGGATAACATCATTTCAAATGGCGTATTTACTTCATTACCGTAACTCATCGCAATCATTTGTATCGCTCGCAAGTTTATAACCAATTGTAATGGTATGTCCATTCCAATTAAAAGCATTCCGCCTGTTCCGGTTATTGCCCCTTGTGTTAAAGAAGCTAATCGATGTTTGGACATTTGCATATCAGCTAAGTAGCGAAGTTGTTCAATTGGCAACTCTTGTAGGTCTTGGATGGTATCGATGGAAGGTTTTAATATGCGCGCGGATGAAATGAGTCGATTTCTTGATTCGCTTTGCCAATTGGAATTTTGTATAAAGGAATGACCATAAAAAAGAAAGTGATCCAATTGATGAAATAGTTTTTTACGTATATTTGATGGAATTCTTTCAAATCCCTTTTCGACCCAGTAATCATATGTTCGATGAAAGTCTGAACGCTGGTCATAAGCAAGCTCTTTTTCCCATTTTCTTATTTCCTCAAAAAATAGTCGTTCCCGATCTTTTAACAAATTGAACGCACGCTCCTTCCAAACGCTCTCTATAAACCCATTTATTACATTATAACATGGGTTTGACGAGATGCGAAAAAGCGTTTCAACTGTTCATTCACGCTAGCTTGAGGAAAGGAACTACAAATACTCTTTTTCAAACAAAAAAGCAACTTTCTATCGTCGAAAGTTGCTTTTTTTTATTGTATTAAACGTTCGCAATACGCATTACATCACGAGCAATCATAACCTCTTCATTCGTCGGGATTACAATTACTTTCACTGGAGAGTGTGGATAGTTAATGAAAGCTTCTTTTCCGCGCACTTTATTTAATGCTGGGTCCCAATACACACCCATAAATTCAAGTCCACGTAATACACGCTCGCGAACAACATCACTGTTTTCACCGATTCCAGCTGTGAAGATAATTGCATCTACTCCACACATACGAGCAGCATAAGAACCAATGTATTTATGAATACGATCTGCGAATACTTCTAAAGCTAACTTCGCACGATGTTGTCCTTCTTCCGCAGCTGCTTCAATATCACGTAAATCACTAGAGAATCCTGTTAAACCTAAAAGACCACTCTTTTTATTTAATACATCGAGTACTTCTTGAACACTTTGTCCTGTTTTATTCATGATGTAAGGAATTAAAGCAGGGTCAATGCTTCCTGAACGAGTTCCCATTGCTACCCCTTCAAGTGGTGTGAATCCCATGGATGTATCAATAGACTTACCGCCTTCTACAGCTGCGATACTAGCACCGTTTCCTAAGTGACAAGAAATAAGACGTAACTCTTCAATTGGTCGGCCAAGTAATTCAGCTGCACGCTCTGTTACATATTTATGAGATGTACCATGGAATCCGTACTTACGAATACCATATTGCTCATAGTAGTCGTATGGTAAGCTATAAAGATAAGATTCTTCCGGCATCGTTTGGTGGAACGCTGTATCGAATACCGCTACTGCTGGTACATTTGGTAATACCTCTTTGAACGCTTTAATACCAACTACGTTAGCCGGATTGTGTAGAGGTGCTAAATCTGATAACTCTTCGATTTGACGTAACGATTCTTCTGTAATTAAAGCAGAGTCACTAAACACTTCACCGCCGTGCACGACACGATGACCAATACCTTCAATTTCTTCTAACGAGTCGATAATTCCATAACCTGTTAATTTCTCCACAAGCATTTGAACAGCAACACTGTGATCTGGGATATCTAATACTTCTTTCTTTTTCTCTCCGTTAACTGTAATATTGAATACTGAATTGTCTAGTCCGATACGCTCTACTAAACCCTTCGTAACAACTTCTTCGCTTGGCATATCAAAAAGTTGGAACTTGAATGATGAACTACCTGCATTAACCGCTAAAATTTTTGACATAGTGTAAACGCTCCTTCTATATCCGTCAAATCATATCCATAGTTTCGGATGATTGGTTGAATAATATTTCACTTTTTTCATTTAAACACCCTACCTAATACATTTCAAGGGGAAGTACATTTTGGAAACGCTATCAATCAAAAATTTATTTTTTCTGAATATAACGTAATTTATTTTCGAATTTCGATATTTTTCTCCCTTGCATTGATGGATTTATTACCTACTCAAGAAATGTGGCATAACACGTTTTAAGCAATTAAGAAACATACATAATTTTACACTCACACCCCGGACATGAAAATTTATTCTCCCCGGTTTATTTTCTTTCTACCATCTACCTATCATGATCTGCATTCAGCTCATAGGTAATTTTTATTTTCACAGAAAAAGCGCAAAGCGCAAGTCCTTAGGCGAAGGGCGCTGGAGGACCTGCGAGGAGGCTTCCGTCGCCACAGCAGGGCCGAAGCAACCAGAGCTGATGGCGCTTGGAGCTAGACACCAAAAAAACGGTAAAGAAAATACTTTAACACTTTATTGCACTTAAACTTTCTGTAACAATTAAAAAAAGAGGGTCCCCCCCTCTTTTATGCTTCTGACTAAAGTTTTTTGAATGTCGAGCACCTAAGCAACAACATTTTTTCTCAAGGAAGGCTGTCTCGCGTTGACTCCTTTTGTCTAGCGAAAGACTAGGATGTCACATTCTCTAAAACGTTAACACCAACTATAATTTTATTTATTTACTTGAAACCAATCTTCCATTTGTTTCATAATCGAAGCCATTGCTTCACGATTTGAAAATTTCGGTAAATCTGCTAACAATGCTTGTTTCGGTGGTTTAATTCCTTCCGCTTTCTTTTGTAAAATAAAAATACTTTTCGCAAAGTCTCCTTTTTTAAATAAAGAGAGGGGTAATTGAATAAGTCCTTGAATAATGGCTTGTTCTTTAATAAACGCATTCAGCTTTGGTGCTTCTTCTGTTTCAAACAAATTATTTGGAATGATGAAGAATAGATAACCACCTGGCTTTGTATACTTCATACTTTGCTCCATGAAAAGATGGTGGGCATAAGAATGGCCTTTTTCTGCTCTCAATTGATAGGATACCGCTCCAATGTCATTCGGATAATAACCGATAGGGAGATCACATATTGTGACATCAACAGGGTCTACAAAAAGCGGCTGTAAACTATCTTGATGATAAAATTCGATCGGGTGCTTTTGGAGATTCGCACTCACACATGCAAGATTTAACAATAACTCATCCACATCCACACCAATAGCATGGAGTTCTTTATCCCTTACTTGATTTAATATAGTTGTCAATAAGTTGCCCGTTCCAACTGCTGGATCCATTATGCGAACTGTTTTTTGACTCACAAATTTCCCTACCAAATAACTTAGAAACAATCCAACCGTGTCAGGTGTCATTTGGTGATTCGGATGAGAAGCTTCTTTAAGTCCTTTTAAAACTGCTAGTTGGTAAGCCTTTCGAATTTCCTCTGCAGCATACGATTCAAGCGAGTGTTGTCGTAGCTGATCGGAGATTTTGTTCTTTGCTGTTTCACTCAGCCCCTCCTGTAAAATTTCCCCATGGAACAAAGAGTCACCAGCTTCTGCAACTGCCTCAATATATGGACAATCTATTTCTTTTTGAATCATTTGTGCTGTTTCATTAATAAAAGAAAATAAGTTTTCTACTTTCGATACATCATTCATTGAATAAAGATCCTCCTTCACTGTGATCCCATCCTCTCATTTTATTCATTAATAGAGTAAGTATCAAGATAAAGGATCTTGGTAAGTTTCATATATAAAATCAAAAGAAAGCACAAAGCGAGCGCCTATTGATAATGGGGATACAGAAGGATCGAAGTGAACCAAGACTGTGGCGCTTGGAGCTATAGACATCACATGACAATATGTATAAATTCATTCCTATTTTCTGATATGATAAAAAAGGCTACCAGTGTAATTGTATACGACTGGAGCCTTTTAGTGTCAGTTATTTCGCTTCCTTTACTGCTTCAATCGCAGCTTCATAGTTCGGATGGTTCGTTGCTTCGCTTACATATTCCACATATGTAACTTCGTCATTACTGTTCACAACGAAAACAGCACGTGTTAATAAGCGTAATTCACTAATTAACACACCATACGCTTCTCCGAAAGAAACATCCCGATGGTCTGATAACACTTCTACATTTTCAATACCATTCGCACCACACCAACGTTTTTGCGCAAATGGTAAATCAACACTAACCGTTAATACTTTGACATTTCCTAATTTTGAGGCTTCTTCATTAAAGCGTCTCGTTTGTGCATCACATACACCTGTATCAATAGAAGGTACAACTGAAATAAGGCGAACCTGACCTTTTGAGTCGGCTAAAGTCACCTCTGATAGGTCGTTTGCAAGCACGCGAAACTCAGGTGCTTTATCTCCTACTTTTACTTCTTGTCCTACAAGTGTTACTGGATTTCCTTTAAATGTTACACTTGCCATCGGTTTTCCTCCTTTAGTTTCAAATGTTTTAATCCTATTTTTACTATAACGGGAACAACCGATGAATGCAAAACATTACCATTATGAAATATTATTTTTTTCTCAATTATCTTCTTAAACAGAATTGCCTTCAGATGATGCAAGCACTCTCTTTAAAAGTCAAACTCTTCATCATCTACATCACTGTTCCGATCATGTTTGTTAAATAGTCCTTGTATTTTTTCAATCGTTTGTGGTGCTAAGTCCATAATTTTTTCATACAAATGTGTACTTTCATCTAAATGAAGCATTTTTATTCCATTAGTTCCTACTACAAGAAAAGCTATCGGCGTAATGGAAACACCACCGCCGCTTCCGCCTCCGAAAGGGTGCTTATGCTCAGATGGACTACCACCATATTGACTTGATTGCTTTTTATCTGATGAAGTACTGAACTCAGAACCACCGGCTGCAAACCCAAATCCCACCTTCGAAACTGTTAAAATAACACTCCCATCAGGCGTTTCCACAGGATCACCAATAATGGTGTTCACATCAATCATTTCCTGAAGATTCTCCATTGCCGTTTTCATTAGCCCTTGAATTGGATGTTCGCTCATAAAAGATCCTCCCTTATGCAGATTGATCATTGTCCTCATTTTTCGTTAATAGAGGGATTGAGCGCTTTCGTAAAGTCGGTTTTCCCCCTACCCAATGTTTGATAAAACGTAATCCCGCTAATATAGCATGTCCTAATCGAAAGGAAATCATACACTGTAAACTTGTATTTGATACCATTCGATAAAAGTCTGGAGTTACAGTAATTCTAGGGGAATCCGTCAGTTTCATATACCGTGTCAGGCATTGAAGGACGAGCCCTTTTAAAGACCAAGCTACACCAATTAACATGCCGGTATGAGCAGCATCTCCTACACCGAAGTGGGTATGCCATTCAAACCGTTTGATTTGAACCTTTCGCATAAACTGTCGGACAATCGCGTGCAAACCGATGACATGCCTAGCAAGTTCATTTACATCATGCAAGCTATCCAATATATCTTGAGGAGAAATCTTTGTCCGATCTTTAGACTGTTGTTTTCCTTCTGACCCTGCCCCCTTTTTTTCTTTCAAGACGATGCTTTGATTTTCCTTATCAACCTTAATTAAAGGAATATCGATAGTATAGCGAACGAGCCCTATCAAAGTTCGAAACTTTATCTTTATATGGTCATTATCTCCATCATGTAGAAAGTCAAAAGTAATTTTCAGTTTTGAAGTGAAGAGAAGAATTATAATTCCAACTACTATGACGAGTGACCATAGGAATCCATTCATCCCTCTCACACCCTTTTTATTATGCCATTATCACCCCTTCCAAAAAAAATAAACCTGTCATAGTTATGACAGGTTTTTATCGATTACGGTCTAAAATGACCGATGTTTCAGCAAAAAGGTCATGCAAACCTTGCTTTTTCTTTGTGAACGCTACAACTACATAGCTTATCCACAATGTTTTGGATATATATCTCCCGAAAAGTTCTCGGAATATGACATCTGACCATGTTAATTTGCTGGATTTAAGCGATACGACTCTCAGCCCAAAAATCATTTTTCCCAAAGTTTGCTGTGAAAACTTGGTCATCAAAATAAAATAAAGGAAAAAGATGATCGCATCCACCACTGAATAAAGTGAAAACATCGACGTTCCTTTTTCAATATTTAATAGATTAAAAATTGGGTTCACAAATAGCCTCATAATACTTCCAACAATAATTAAATCGGCAATGTAAGCCCAAAACCGCATCCAAAATCCTGCAAACGGCTGTTCATACGATTCTTCCTTGATTAAGGTTTCTTCTTGACCACTTAATTCATCAAACGTTGCGTCCATGTTTCACCCTCCTTATTCAGCGTATAAATACATGAGGCGTGGGGAATTCGGCTGACTTAACACTTTATACAAAATTGCTGACTCGATATCTTCTGCAAAGATTTTTTGAGCACTCATTGAAAAAAGGGACTCGAACCCCATGGAAGCTCCGTATTGGAATACATACGGATTGTCTAGCTTTAATTCATCCTTCATAATGTCAATGACGTCATCAAAATACGCCAAATCGTCGACTAGATTCAGCTCTTTCGCTTGTCTTCCATCATAAATTCTACCATCTGCAATATTGCGAACTTCCTCTTCTGATAGATTACGGCCTTTTACAATGACATCAACGAACCCGTCATACGCATTGTCAACCATCTGTTGCATAATCTTTCTCTCTTCCTCTGTCATTTCCCGCGTCGGCGACATAATATCTTTGTAGGCACCGCTTTTAATGGTTTCGAATTTCACACCGTAATTTTCCGCTAATTCTGCATAGTTAATCCCTTGCATGATTACACCTAAAGAGCCAGTCATTGTATCTGGAGCAGCATACACTTTATCTGCCGCTGTGGAAATATAATATCCTCCAGATGCAGCGATTGTTCCCATTGACACATAGATAGGTTTATCATATTCTTCTTTCATTTCGATTAACTTTTTATGAATTTCAGCGCTTTCTACTACACCGCCACCAGGTGAATTCACCCGGATGAGAATTCCTTTTACAGCTTCATCTTCTCCTGCTTCTTCAATCATTTCTAAAAACGTACGATGCTGATAACCAGTCGTTTGGAAGAACGAGGCGACATCTTCCCCCGTATCTTGAATAACTCCATTCACTTCTAAAACAGCAATCTTCTCGAACGGATTTCCATCTTCAATGACGTCCTCTGAAAAGGCAGACTCTTCTAACCACTGTTCAGCAAACGTCGCTTGATTAAAAGCGAGAGACATAAAACTCATTATCGTTGATACGATAAATAATCCTGCGGCTATCCCAAATGCCGCCCACCGCTTTGCATTCACAAATAATCCCTCCATTCTAAACAATTTACCTTTTTCATGGTAAAATGGAAACAACATTTGTATTGTACCACTTTTCAAATATGGTGTGGAGAATCTTTCCAATGATTGAGGTGACGAACATGGATAATCGACGCAACGTTTATTTCTTTTACAAAGAAGAAGAGTCATTACAGCCGAAAATATCTGAATTATTTAAACTAGCAGAAAAGAATCAATTTATCGTCGTAGACCATCCAGACGAAGCAAATATTATTGTGAGTATCGGTGGAGATGGAACATTTTTGCAATCTGTGCGCAAAACGCAATTTCGAGACGATTGTCTATACGTGGGGGTTGCGACCGAAAGTAATGTAAGTCTGTATTGTGACTTTCATATTGATGAAAAAGAAAAGATGGTAGAAGCAATGCTGCAAGAAAGGGTGGAGGTTCGCCGTTATCCAATCATTGATGTACGAGTTGATGATAAAACCGTTTTTCATTGCTTAAACGAATGTACGGTAAAATCCGGAGTTATTAAAACCTTTGTGTTGGACGTATTTATTGATGATTTGCATTTTGAAACGTTTCGCGGAGACGGCATGATAATAGCGACCCCAACAGGTAGTACTGCCTATAATAAATCGGTGAACGGTTCAGTTGTAGATCCAAAGCTAGAAAGTCTACAAGTGAGTGAATTAGCTTCCTTAAACAATAATGAATATCGAACCCTCGGTTCTTCATTCATTCTAAGCGGAGACCGTAAACTGACGTTAAAAATCGTACAAGATGGAAATGACCACCCAGTTATAGGTATGGACAATGAAGCATTAAGTATCAGACACGTAGAAAAGATTGAGGTGTCACTCGGATCAAAGAAAATTAAAACCGTTAAACTGAAGGATAATTCATTCTGGGAAAAAGTAAAACGAACATTCCTTTAAACATTCATTAAAAAGGGTGTGAGAGATAAATCCGCTGTACGGATAATCTCTTACACCCTTTCGCTTACACTCTTGCCTTTTCTAATTCTAATTTACGGAGTTCAACGCGACGAATCTTCCCTGATGTCGTTTTTGGCAACTCATTTACAAATTCCACTTTTCGTGGGTATTTGTACGGTGCAGTTAAAGCTTTTACATGTTCTTGAAGCATCGGAATAAGATCAGGGTCATTTGCGTCTACTCCATCCTGCAAGACAATGAAGGCTTTCACAACATGTCCTCTTACTTCATCAGGACTTGCAACCACTGCACATTCTTTTACTGCTGGATGTTTAACAAGCGCGTCCTCCACTTCAAAAGGACCAATCGTATAACCAGAGCTAATAATTATATCGTCCCCACGACCTTCAAACCAGAAGTAACCATCTTCATCTTTTCTTGCACGGTCTCCAGTAATGTAATATTCTCCTCTAAATTGCATGGCTGTTCTTTCAGGGTCTTTATAATACTCTTTAAATAATGCAGGAGTTGTTACGTGAACAGCAATATCACCAACTTCTCCCACTTCACACGGATATCCTTCCTCATTAATGATTTCAACACGATTACCAGGTGTCGGCTTACCCATTGATCCAGGTTTAATTTCCATGCCTTTCAATACTCCGACTAGCAAGGTATTTTCCGTTTGTCCATATCCATCTCGGACTTCGACATTGAAATATTTTTGGAAGGTATCTATGACCTCACGATTTAAAGGTTCACCAGCTGATACTGCGCTGTGTAACTTCGCTAAATTATATTTTGATAACCCATCTACCTTTGCCATTAATCGGTATTCCGTCGGCGTACAGCAAAGAACATTTATTTCATGCTTTTCTAACAGCTCAAGGTATTTATTCGGCTCAAAGCGACCATGATAAACGAAACCTGTCGCTCCAGAACCTAGAACCGATAAAAACGGACTCCAGATCCACTTTTGCCATCCAGGACCTGCTGTCGCCCACACTTTATCCGAATCGCTAATAGATAACCAATTTTTTGCTGCTGTTCGTAAATGAGCATATGCCCATCCGTGAGTATGGACCACTCCTTTAGGGTTTCCTGTCGTTCCTGATGTATAAGATAAGAACGCTTGACTGTCTCTTAACGTTTCAGCAATCGGTAAATCTTCAGAAACTAGGTGGATTTCTTCCTCAAGTGCATACCAATCGTTTTTGGCAAGTCCTACAGAAAACTTCACAAGTTCATTAAATTCATTGAGTGGTTCAAATTGTTCTGTGTAGTCATCATAACTCACGATTGCTTTTACATCCCCATGAGTCACTCGGTATTGCAAATCTTTTGTTCGCAATAATTCCGAGCACGGAATAACAACCAGTCCCGCTTTTAAAGCCCCTAAATAAACAGCATATGCCTCGATTAAACGAGGAATCATGACTAAAACTTTATCTCCAACCGTTAACCCCTTTGATAATAAAGCGCTTCCAATTTTATTTGCTTTTGTTAAAAGTTCACCGTATGTAATT
Source organism: Bacillus kexueae (assembly GCF_022809095.1). Lineage (GTDB taxonomy): Bacteria > Bacillota > Bacilli > Bacillales > Aeribacillaceae > Bacillus_BZ > Bacillus_BZ kexueae. The sequence goes on along the minus strand of NZ_JALAZE010000002.1, from coordinate 125,484 downwards.
TCTTTGTTGACCCCTTCTTCATTCTCCCAAACTAATGCAACTTTTTCTGGATTCATTTTTGCAACATGTTCTACTTCCTGAACTAAATTGTATCGTTCAGGTGCCATTAACCCTTCTACCATGATTTCTCCTCCCCTTTTTATGATACATTTTTAATTATATATAATATTTTAAAATTTTTGAATAATTAATCTAAATCTAATGACATAGAGTTTTCAACAATTTTTTCTCCTTTTCGACATGAGTCTGAAAATAAGAAAGCGTAAAGCGCAATTCCTTAGGCGAAGGGCGCTGGAGGACCTGCCAGGAGGCCTCCGTCGCCCCAGCAGGGCCGAAGCGACCCGAGCTGATGGCGCTTGGAGCTAGACACCAAAAAAACGGTAAAGCGAATACTTTAACACTTTATTGAACTTAAACTTTCTGTAACAACAAAAAAGGCGGGGGCTCTAAGCCCCCACCCGATAGCCATTATATGTTATTGTTGTTGGTACGCTCCGCCCATTTGTTGTTGAGCTAAAGCTACTAAACGTTTTGTAATCTCACCACCAACTGAACCGTTAGCGCGAGCAGTCGTTTCTGGTCCTAAGTTTACACCAAACTCAGAAGCAATTTCATACTTCATTTGGTCGATTGCTTGTTGTGCACCAGGAACAACTAATTGGTTTGAACTGTTTGAACGATTGTATTGTGCCATGTGTTTTCACCTCCTTGTTGACTATAGAGTGTGATAAAACACACGGCTTCATTCAAAAGATTCAGTGGTAATTATTATGATATAAGGGATATTATAACAATTCATCCATTTCTGTTTCAATTTTTACTTCATGTTTATCTGGTAACTTTATCGTAATCGTATTTTCTACAGCTTCTTGTACCAATGAGTCAAAATCTGTGTAACTTTCGTACTTATGGACTTTTTCAACTCTCGGTTTTGTTTTCGGCATCGCTGGTGTAAATATCGTACAACAGTCCTCAAATGGTCGATTTGAGATTTCCAATGTGTCGATTTTATCAGCAATTTCGATTATTTCCGTTTTATCCATTGCAATAAGCGGGCGAAGAACTGGCGTTGATGTAACTTCATTAATCGTGAACATACTTTCTAACGTTTGACTTGCTACTTGCCCTAAGCTTTCACCCGTAACAATTGCGAGCGCATCGCGTTTTTGACGTAATTGATCTGTAATCTGAAGCATCATCCGACGCGTTGTAGTCATCGAATAATTTTTCATAATATTTTTTTGGATTGTTTCTTGAATCTTCGTAAACGGTACGATATGAAGAGTGATGTCTCCGCCAAACTCCGTTAACTTCTCCACTAAGTCAATTACTTTTTGCTTCGCACGTTCACTAGTATAGGGTGGGCTGAAAAAGTGAACAGCTTCAATTTTCAATCCACGCTTCATCGATAAATAACCAGCTACAGGACTATCAATACCACCGGAAATCATCAGCATCGCTTTGCCGCTCGATCCAACCGGAAGGCCACCAGCCCCCTTATAATCTCTACACATAATGTAAGTGGAATCATGTCGTACTTCCACTCTTACATGAATAGTCGGTTTGTGTACATCAACTGTTAAATCTTCTGTATTAATTAAGATGTGACGTCCTAACTCATAATTTAATTCATCTGACGTAAGCGGAAACGTTTTATCTGCTCTTTTCGTAGATACTTTAAATGTATCCCCCGCTTTATATAATTGCTTTACAGCGTTAAGAGCCGTTTCTTTAATCGCCTCTAAGTCCGTATCAGTTTTCAAAGCTAAGCTAAATGATTGGATTCCGAATACTAATTGTAATTGATCCGCTACTTTTAGACCATCTTCTCCATTTAATTTAATAAAAAAGCGGTCGCGATTCGCCTGATATTCCAGATTAGGAAAGTTCTTCTTCAAAACACTTTTTACATTTCGTTTCAAACGATCCACGAATTGTTTACGATTTTTTCCTTTTAACGATATTTCTCCATACCTAATTAGAATGTGATCATATTGCATCTTTTATAACCCCATAACGTTTTTTAATTTTTTAATATTAGCTTTAAGTTTGACTACAAATTCATCCATATGTGTTTCATTGTGCTCATCTGTTAAACTCACACGAATAGAGCTTTCGGCAACCGCCTGAGATTTCCCCATTGCCAACAACGTTTTACTAACAGAGCTCACACGTGATGAGCATGCAGATGTAGTGGAAACATAAATTTCTTCTTCTTCTAGCATGTGCACGAGTACTTCTGCTTTAATTCCTGGAACAGAAAAGTTCACAATATGAGGTGCTACATTTTGATCAGGACTGTTAATTGTCACACCCTCAATTGACTTGAGTTGCTCAATCAAATACCTTTTTGTATTTTCCATTTGTTCCTTATTTTGCACATAATGTTGCATGGCTAATCGCAATCCTTTAGCTAATGATACAGCACCTGCTAAGTGCTCCGTACCTGGTCGGAAAGTCTTTTCTTGGCTTCCACCAGAAAATAATGGAAGGATTGAGCGATTTTCACGAACAAATAATACACCTGTACCATTTAAGGCGTGAAACTTATGACCAGAAATTGTACACAAATCAACATTTGCCTTTTTCAAATCTAACGGTACTTTACAAACACCTTGAACGTGATCAACGTGAAAGTATATATGGCGATATTTTTTCATCCTTTTTCCAATCTCTTCGATAGGTTGAATAGCTCCAGTTTCATTGTTCACATGCATACACGAAACAAGTATCGTATCTTGACGAATTGCTTTTTCAACATCATCCGGGTTGATAAATCCGTTTTCGTCAACAGAAATAATCGTCACGTCAAACCCAAAATGTTCCTCCAACTGTTTTACAGTTTCACTTACAGATGGATGCTCTATTGCCGATGTAATGATGTGATTTCCTTTATGTTTTAACGCGAAAGCAGCTCCCTTAATGGCCATATTATTTCCCTCAGTAGCTCCTGAAGTGAAAATAATTTCTCCTTCTTGGGCTCCCAATAATGAAGCCACTTGTTTTCTCGCTTTCGTTAACAATTGCTCCGCTTGGACACCTAAAGTATGAATGGATGATGGATTTCCAAAAAATTTAAGTGCTACTTGATTATATGTTTCAATCACTTCTTCATATGGCTTTGTCGTTGCACTATTATCCAAATAAAGCATGTGGCAGGCTCCTTCAAGTAGTTTGTATACTATGCAATCAATTATATTAACATAAGATAGAAGAATGAGAAAGATATCACGACTAAGAGGAAAACTTTGTTGATTCTGAAAATAGTTAAAATTAGAACTTTTATTTTTTTCGACAAATTTCTTGTTAACTATGGTAGGATGTAAGCGGATTCAATGAGGCTCTTTTCAGACTATTCCATATTTTTAATTCTTTAGGAGGATAATCATGAATAGTAAAACACTTTCGATAAAAGAGGTTCTAGTCATTGGCTTGATGCTTTTTGCTCTCTTTTTAGGAGCTGGGAACTTAATCTTCCCACCTGCATTAGGTCAACAAGCTGGTGAGCATTTATGGCCAGCCATTTTAGGATTTTTAATTACTGGTGTTGGATTACCACTTTTAGGGGTTGTCGCAATTGGAAAGTCAGGTAATGATTTGCAAGGTTTAGCGAATCGCGTCAATCCTGTATTTAGCATCATTTTTACATTTGTCATGTATTTAGCACTTGGTCCGTTCTTTGGAATCCCAAGAACAGGAACAGTTGCTTACGAAATTGGTGTCCTACCATTCTTACCGGAATCTGTTGGTAAATATGGTGTCGCTTTATTCATCTATACCATTGTGTTCTTCGGTGTAACGTATTGGCTATCTTTAAATCCAAGCAAGCTTGTAGACCGAATCGGTAAATTATTGACACCAATGCTCATTATTATTTTGGCTATGCTTTTAATTAAGGCTTTCATTGACCCAATGGGTGTTGCCCACGCCCCACAAGGAGATTATGTAGAAGGTGCCTTCTTTAAAGGATTTTTAGAAGGATACTTAACGATGGATACAATCGCTGCCCTCGTATTTGGTATCGTTGTCATTAATGCCATTAAAGACAAAGGTGTTACCGATCGCTCAGAAATTGCGAAAGTTTCAATTCAAGCAGGTGTAATTGCTGCATTAGGACTAGCACTCGTTTACGTATCATTAGGTTATTTAGGTGCTACGAGCATTGATGCAATTGGAATGGCTGAGAACGGTGGGGCGATTTTATCTGGCTCTGCTAATTATTTATACGGTTATTTTGGAAATGTCGTATTAGGGTTAGCCATTACTTTTGCTTGTTTGACTACAAGCGTCGGGCTCGTTTCATCTTGTTCTCAATTTTTCGAAAAAGTTTTACCGATTTCTTATAAGACATCTGTTTTAATCATTACAATCTTTAGTGCCATTATCGCTAACGTTGGATTAACTGAACTCATTCGTTTCTCAATTCCAGTTTTAGTAGCTATTTATCCACTTGCGATTGTATTAATTGCTCTTTCTTTCCTTCACAACCTCTTTAAAGGTCGTGCTGAAGTGTATGGATATAGTTTAATTTTCACAGGAGTTGTAAGCATTGTTGATGGCTTAAAAACAGCTAACTTATTTGTAGATACTTTAAACAACCTATTTGGCTTCTTGCCTTTATTCGATTTAGGAGTAGGTTGGCTCGTACCAGCTATTATCGGTGCAGTTGTCGGCTTCATTATCTCAAGCATTAAAACGCCTCATCCTTCTTCACAACTTGAAGAGGCAAACAATAACTAACTTTTTGATTGACCTTGCCTGAATTAACCATAGGCAAGGTTTTTTTATTTTCACAACCGATAAAATACTGAATTAACCTTTAGTATTGGGATTAAGAAAAGCGCAAAGCGCAAGTCCTTAGGCGAAGGGCGCTGGAGGACCTGGAGGAGGCTTCCGTCGCCACAACAGGGCTGAAGCAACCCGAGCTGATGGCGCTTGGAGCTAGACACCAAAAAAAATGGTAAAGAGAATACTTTAACACTTTAATGAACTTAAACTTTCTGTAACATTAAAAAAAGCTAAAAGAATGCTCTTTCGCATCCTTTTAGCTTTTTAATTTCATCTCTTCTTCTATGATTGCTTGAATTCGTTCAATTGCTCCTGGCTCTACCTTTTCAATCGCTGATGCTGCCTGTTCAAGTGATCTTCCGTATTCATAGTTTCGGAACAATTCTTCCGCCTCTTGTAATTGTTGGGCAAGTGTTTGATATTGTCGTCGGTATCGATTTCCATACTGAATAACTTTTTCTACTAAGTATACTTGTTCGATCATTTCCTCTGTTTCCGACTTTAACGATTCAATTACGGACACCGCATCATTTAACTGTTCATGTACTGCCGACATATTAAGTGGTACGTCGCTAATTTTATGATTTACATTGACTAGAGATTGTTGAGCGACCTCCATTTTATCGAGTATACGAATCGGAAGTCCAGGGACATTGCTCTTCTGAATAGAACGTCTAATGTCCATCATAGCACGTTTTAACTCGACAATTTTATCTCTCGCTTCGAGCTCATCCTTCCGAAGAGTATATAGCATTTGTCGAAATTCTTCATGCTGCTTTCGCGTTTCTTCTAACTGACGATTAAATTCCTCTAATTCGTCTTTAATAACACTATGAGCGACATGTGACTCTTCTAATTGAATACACATTTGATCATATTGCTTTTGTAACTGCTGGATTTTCTTTTCGATTTTTCTCATGTTTTCAATCTCAGCATCCGATAGAGTATAGCTTTGTTTAACAACTGCTGTTTCTTCATGTGTTTCGTTCTTTTCATCCATGAGTTGGTTTAGTTTCTCACCATAAGAACCAATCTCGGATTTGACGAAATGTGAGGCATACACTTCTTTTTCTAGTAAATCATACAGAGCCTCTACCATTTCATTGATTTCTTCTAACCCTTGATGAACACCATCTAATTCCCCATCAATCAGCTGCGATTTTAAGTTATCTAGCGACTGATTCATAGAAGAAATTTCTTTTTCCATATCGATATGAGACAAGACGTAACCCTGCTCTAGCATCTCTTCATAGCCATTGCGTAGTTCCTGGATTTGTTGTGGTAAAATCGACTGGCAATCCGTTAAGTATTTCGGTATAAATTCCATCTTCTCTTTTAGTTCAGCCAACGCTTCTTTTTGTTCGATGATAATGTCTCTTGCCAACAAATGATTCCCTGCTTCTGTTTCTAGCTCAAAGCGTTTTAATCCCTCTGAGCATTCATACAAAATCGACTCCAACTTTTGCTGAGCAGCTCCAAACGTATGGCTTTGCGTAATTAATACCTTTTTTAAGCTTTTGAATAGCTTCTTTACTTCTTCACTTTCTTCGCTGTTCTTTTCCTCTGAAGTAACTAAATCGTTAATTTCTTTAATAATCCGGTCAATTTGAGACTCCGTCTCCTTCAAAATCGACTCGATATGTAAAAGAGTGTTTTTGGACTTCTTAAAACGGTATTTATCCGCGAATTCTTCTGCATCAAAGAGAAGTTCTTCGACTTCCGGAAGCTGGGAAGTTATAATATCATCCCACTCTTTTCTCCATTTCTCAAAGAATTCTTCCGTCTGGCCTGTCATTTTTAGTTCTTTCACTTTTGAAAATTCATCCATTATGGACTTGTTCATAATATCAATTTTCCATCTTTCTAATCGATCCACTTCTCGATATATATTCCTTCTGAAATAATACCCTGTTCCAAAAGTAAGAAATAAAAGTAAAATTAAGCCGATTACAACTTCCATAATGAGCCCCCTTGCTCTGTTCACCATTCTAGGGAATTAAAAATGGTCTCTCATTGATTGGACCAATCACATATAATAAACATCGACAAAAGTCGAAAAAACTTGTCATTAAATTCACTCCAGACCGATTAGAAATTGTTTTTAACCCGCTGGAATGAGAGTTTAAACTTATATAAAAATCCCCTTTTCATTTTAGCACTTTTTAAAGAAGATAGGGGAAAATGATGATATTATCAATGCTTTTATGATACCATGTAAACGACAATTTTTGACCAAAATTTTTAATTTTTTCAAATAAAATCACAATCATTTTTTAGCGATAACAAGACCTTACAAAAGGAGGACTAGGCAAATGGAAAAACGTGACGGACACATACACAGCCCTTTTTGTCCACATGGTTCTAACGATTCGTTAGTGGATTATATCGAACAAGCCATCAGCAAAGGTTTCACTTCTATCACTTTTACAGAACATGCTCCATTACCACATAATTTTATAGATCCAACACCGTTGAAGGATAGCGCAATGCCAATAAGTATGCTCGAAACCTACTTCAAGGAACTTAGTGAGCTAAAGAAAATGTATGCTCATAAAATCAAAATCCAAATAGGGCTTGAAGTCGATTATATTGAAGGGTATGAGAATGAAACGAAAAAATTTCTAGACACATACGGTCCTAATTTAGACGACAGTATTTTATCTGTCCATTTTTTAAAATCGGAGGACAAATATTTTTGTTTAGATTTTTCACCTAAGATGTTTGAAGATTTAATTGTTCACGTAGGAAGCCTTGATGCAGTGTACCACTTATATTATGAAACGATTTTAAAAGCCATTACGACAAACCTCGGCAAATATAAACCGAAGAGGCTCGGTCATTTAACACTAATAAATAAATTCCAAAGATTATTCCCTCAGCCTGCATCCTACGAAGTACCTTACAATACGATTTTTCAAGCGATAAAACGAAATCATATCGAGTTGGATGTTAATGTTGCTGGTTTGCGTAAAGAGAATTGCAAGGAGACATACCCGCCTATTTCTATTATTGAAATGGCAAAAAAGGAAAACATCCCTCTCGTATATGGATCAGATGCCCATACCGGGAAGGATGTTGGAATCGATTATCATCACGTGTCGTCACTTTTATAACGCAACTTTTTCCACTGTTTGTTTATACAGAAAATGATCTAACCAATTTTTGATATCGTGATAGTACTGTTTCAGAAAGTATTCATCATGAACTTGTAGGTGAAGAACCTCTGACAAATATTGCCCTTGCAAAAACGGCATCATAAGCATGCCTTTTAACTGTACAAACATATGAGGAAATGCGACAGGAAGGAACTCTCCTTCCGTTTTCCCTCGTTCTAATATATTCCGGAATAAATACTTTTCTTTTGCTAAATATGTCGTCATCACTTCTCGGATCAGAACGGTATCAAGCGTTATTTCTCTGTAAACAAATCGGGTTAGTTGACGATTTTTATGTTGATATAGTAGAATATCCCAAATCATTTGATTTAATATTTCTTTTGCACTTGATGGAGTTTGTTGCCAATTATCTAAATCAATTCTGGCTAAATAACCTTCATAAAATTGCGAAACTAAAAATTCTAATAAGCCACCTTTGCTGTTAAAGTAGTATGAAATATGAGCAACATTCACATTGGCTTTTTGGGAGATTTCACGGACAGAAGTACCTGAATAACCTTTTGTATTAAACAAGGCAATAGCGGCGTCGATAATTTTCTCTTTCGTTAGACTGGAGTTACTAGACAACTTTTTCACTCCTTTCGCATGAAGGTATATGTTTTACTTCCATATTCCTTCATAAAACACCTTTATAAATTTGTCGACATTATCCGTTATACAATTAGAAAATTTTGTAGAAATGTGAGGAGATACGATGTTTCATGTAGAAAGTTACACTGGTACGAAGGAAGAAAATTACAATCTCGTCATTAAACAATTAAAGGCATTACTGCATGGAGAAACTAATCAGACAGCTAATTTAGCAAACGCTTCAGCCCTTTTAAATCAATTTCTTGAAAACATTAATTGGGTTGGGTTTTATCTAAATGATGTGGAGAAAGAAGAATTAGTCCTCGGTCCATTCCAAGGGCTACCTGCATGCGTGCGCATTCCACTTGGAAAGGGCGTTTGTGGAACAGCAGCAGAAAAAATGAAAACAGAACGCGTAGCAAATGTTCATGAATTCCCAGGACATATCGCTTGTGATGCAGCCTCTCAATCTGAAATCGTCGTTCCGATTATTAAAAACAACCAATTAATCGGCGTTTTAGATATCGACAGCCCAATTCTCAATCGATTTGATGAAACAGACCAGGAATATTTAGAGCAATTCGTTCAAGCTCTAATAGAATTTTTATAAGAAACATACATGATTTTACACTCACACCCCGGACATGAAAATTTATTCTCCCCGGGGTTTTTTCTTTCTACCATCTACCTATCATGATTGCTCATTCAGCTCATAGGTAATTTTTATTTTCACAGAAAAAGCACAAAGCGCAAGTCCTTAGGCGAAGGGCGCTGGAGGACCTGCGAGGAGGCTTTCGTCGCCACAGCAGGGCCGAAGCGACCCGAGCTGATTGCGATTGGAGCTAGACACCCAAAAAACGGTAAAGAGAATACTTTAACACTTTATTGAACTTAAACTTTCTGTAACAATAAAATGAGGAACCGAGGCTGCCTAAAAGGTACAGCCTCATTCTTAATTTTATTTCGGTTGAAGACTCAATCGAAATGAAAATCTGTCCAGCTTCAGCTCCACTTTTCTTTATTGTAAAGCCTGATCTAAATCATTCCAAATATCTTCCCATGCTTCAAGACCGACTGACAAGCGAACCATGTTATCTGTAATTCCCATCTTTATTCTTTCTTCTTCATCGACAACAGCATGTGTCATTGTTGCTGGATGTTGTATTAGCGATTCAGCATCTCCAAGGCTGACAGCAATTTGAATTAGTTTTAACCGATTCATAAATTTCTGTGTTTCTTCCTTATCAGCACCTTTTAACTTAAAAGTGATGAGACCTCCACCTTTTCTCATTTGCTTTTTCGCTAATTCATATTGGGGATGCGACGGCAAAAATGGATAATAGACCTCCTCAACAGCTGGGTGGCGTTCGAGCATTTCTGCAATTTTTAATGCATGCTCAGAGTGCCGATCCATTCGTATCGCCAATGTTTTAATTCCCCGTAATAGTAACCAAGCATCAAAAGGGGAAAGACTAGCACCGATGTCCTTTCTTGCTGTCATCGCAACGAGATTCATCAATTTTTTATTTCCAACGGCGATTCCTGCAATAACATCACCATGACCACCGATATATTTAGTCGCACTATGAATAACGACATCACATCCGACAGAAAGTGGATTTTGAAGATATGGTGAGCTAAATGTATTATCGACAACGACAGGAATACCATGCGATTTTGCCACTTTTACAACCAATTCTAAATCAATGATTTCCATTGTTGGGTTTATAGGGGTTTCTACATATATACAAGATGTATTAGGCTGAATTGCCTCCTCTATCATCTCTTGATTGGACAAATTATGAAATGAAAAATCGACCCTATACTTTTCTTTCATCATCTTCAAAAACCCATACGTACAACCATATACACCTTTTGAACATACAATGTGATCTCCGGTTTTGGTTAAAGTCGTTAAAATAGCTGATACTGCTCCCATGCCAGAGCTGAACGCAAGCGCTTCTTCTCCTTCTTCAATTAAAGCTATTCTTTCCTCTAGTTCTCGAACGGTTGGGTTCGAAAGTCGAGAGTAAATGTAACCACCCTCGTCACCGCTGAAACGATTTTGACCTTGTTCGGCCGAATCAAAAACAAACGTTGACGTTTGATAGATTGGTGGCGTTAAACTCCGATAAGCATCTTCCTCTTTTTTCATTCCGTGTATCATTTCAGTATCTTTTTTTCGATGTTTTCCCACAAAAATCCCCTCTCCTTTCGATTTTATTTTATGAAAAGATAGAAGATTTTGAAAGCGTTTTCTATTCTAAAAATATAAAAAAACAGCTTTTGGAGTTGTTCCAGATAGAAAATGGTCTGAAACAACCTTTTAAGCTGTTTTAACTCAAAATTCATTCTAAATTATGATGACTGAGATAAATCCGCTTCTGTATACACGCGGTTTTTCCCATTATTTTTCGCTAAGTACAAGGCCGCATCCGCTCGTTTAAATAGCTGCTTAGCGGTATCTTCTTTTTGAACGTCCCAATATGAAACACCACACGAAATTGTAGCATTCGGATTTGTCTGTTTTTTTACGGAAGAAACGAGTCGATTGGCAACAAGTAACCCAGCATCAAAGTCTGCTTTCGGAAGATAAACTGCAAGCTCTTCTCCTCCCCACCTTGCTCCAATATCTCCTTCTCGTATATTCGTTTTAATAATTCTGGCCACTTGACAAATGACCTCATCTCCGACTTGATGACCATATGAATCATTTATGCGTTTGAAATTATCAATATCTACTAAAATGAATACACCTCTAGAATCTCTTTTCATTGACGTTTGAATGGATTCATCTAAATATTTTCTTGAATATAACTTAGTTAGTTGATCTGTAATGACTAGATTTTCCAGCTCTTCTCGCAGCATTGAATTTATAAAGGCTAAAGTCGAATGATAAATCAACGATTGCATCAGCTTATACATATCGAATGTAAAGGCATAGCTTTCCTTCCGAAGAACAATAGCAAAGCCTTTAACATTCTCACTCTCAATCATTGGAACTGCCATCAGAGACTGAAACTTGCATTTTTTCACATAATTCATGAGGTTTCCGATAAACAATCCTTCTCGTTCATTCACAATCCGCTTCAACACAAACTGTATATACATTTTGGAAGCACGGTCTTCGAAAAATGGCGTACTACCTGGAAGTAAAGATACATCTCCTTCATCATTTAAATAAATAAAAGCAGCCTCATCAGCTGAAAATGATTGAATCATTTGACTAATCATGTATTCCATCGTATCCGAAATTCGTAAATCTTTATTAATTTTCTGACTCGTATCATTAATTAATTGCAAGTCGTTTATCAACCGTTTTGATTGTTCATACAATTTCGCATTTTCTAACGCTTTTCCGCCAGCTTTAGAAGCTAGTTCGATGAACATATAGTCGCTATCATTTAATAGGAAGTGGTCTTCCGACACCATTTGAATAATACCGTATACTCCTTGCATACCACTAATCGGGAAATACGCATAATTCTTTTCGTTAGCATACTTCCGTTGCACTTTTCCGGACAAAAACGCTATCATCGCTTCTTCATTTGTATTCAACTCTTGTTCTAAATCTTTCACAGGAATGCTTTTGTGTAAATTGTAATCATGAGATAATAAGAAGTTATAAGACAAATCTGGAAACGTGCTTGAAAAAATTTCATGTAAATTATATAGCACTTCTTCTTTATCCATTGAGGAGTGAAGCTTTTCAGTTACGGAAAATAAATTTTTAAACCGATGTTTTTGAGAATATTGGATGTATTGATTCCAACCATAATCCATAACAGTAAAACAAATTTGTGAGAGCTGTTCGTACCATCTATCGGAATGTCCAAGTAATCGATCGATTCCTTGAAGTTCAATAACAGCAGGGCATTCTGAATCTCTTTCATTAAACAAATATGCTTTATTTTCAGCCGGCATCATAACTAGTGATTTTCGTTCGAAACGTATGATTGTACTCGAACGGTTAATTTGAGGGCCGGTTGTATTTTGTAGTATGTATAAGTCACCGGACACTCGTTTCCACACATGAATTTGATTTAAGTCGAATTCCTTTTGTACAATTTTTAAGAACAAATCCACAAATTTATAAAAATCATTCACCTTTTGGTTTGAAGCAAAATAATCAAACAATAAGCCTTTTAGTCGCATTAATATGGATAATTCTGACATGCAATCACCTGCAAACAGTAAAATTTACCTAATTATCACCTTATGAAATTATAGCATAGTTTTTTATTCAATAGTGAAGTGAAATTCTCCTTCCATAAATTACGTTGAACATTTTCTACATATGCCTTAAATAAGTCTTTATTCCTATACCACTCAAAAAAACAAATAATCTCCTTGACTTCACTTTTTCAAAATCATATAATGGAGTTTGTGTAAAATATGCAGCTTAGCGATTCAGCAATGGTGATTTCATTTTGTTCCTCTTACTATAGAGGTGTATCGTGTAACTCTCTGCTGCTAGAGCGAGGATACATGAAAACAAAATGTGCATGATTGTGAGAGTCGAACTGTTTGTATTTTACATTATTAAAATACAAAAGGAGGAGTCATCATGGCTCGTTATACAGGTCCATCTTGGAAAATTTCTCGCCGTTTAGGAATTTCTTTAAGCGGTACAGGTAAAGAATTAGAAAAGCGTCCTTACGCTCCAGGTCAGCATGGCCCAGGTCAGCGTAAAAAACTTTCTGAGTACGGTTTACAATTACAAGAAAAGCAAAAACTTCGTCATATGTACGGAGTAAACGAGCGTCAATTCCGTAACACGTTCGTAAGAGCTGGTAAAATGACTGGTAAACACGGTGAAAACTTCATGATTCTTTTAGAATCTCGTTTAGACAACCTTGTATACCGTCTTGGGTTAGCTCGCACTCGTCGTCAAGCTCGCCAATTAGTAAACCACGGACACATCTTAGTTGATGGAAGCCGCGTAGACATTCCATCTTACCAAGTACAACCAGGTCAAACAATTGCTGTTCGCGAAAAATCTCGCAACCTTACAATCATCAAAGAAGCAATTGAAGTAAACAACTTCGTACCTGAGTACTTAACTTTTGACGCAGAGAAGCTTGAAGGTACATTCAACCGTTTACCAGAGCGTTCTGAGCTTTCTGTTGAAATTAACGAAGCATTAATCGTTGAGTTCTACTCTCGTTAATCTAGCTTCTGACAAAAACCCACACGTTACGTGTGGGTTTTTTATATCCAACAATGAACTTATATTCCCTTTATCTCTGTTTGTCCTTCAAGATTATAATTCCTCTGTTTCACAAAGCTTAAAGTCATTCCAGTGAATATAAGAAATATCCCAATGATTTGCGTGAACGATGGGCGAAAGCCAGTAAAAGCTATATCTAACAATATCGCTACTGTCGGATCTAAAAATACAAGAATGGATATGAGCCTCGTTGAAAGGTTTCGCAGACTATCAAAGAATAAATAATAAACAATACCTGTATGTATAAATCCGGTGGCAATAATGTACCCCCAGTTCTTAGCGCTTAACCCTTGAAAAGAGCTGAAATCGATAAACGGAATCAAAAAAAATATTCCTAAAAACGTCTGCAAAAATGTCATCGAGTACGCATTCATTTTCTGTATACCTTTACCTGTTATAGTTGTAAACGCATAAAATAGAGCAGCTAAAAACCCCCATATCATACCTGATGACATTAGTTGACTAAACAGAAGAAAATCATTAGTCCCCGCTATAAATACCGCTCCAAAAAAACAGACGATAGTCGCAACTACGGAAACTACCGTTAATTTTTCTTTAAAAATAAAGCTACCGATGAGCAATACAAAGATGGGTGCCAAATGATAAAGTGATATCTCAATCGTAACTGACATATTCTCAAATGCTTTAAAAAGAAATACCCAATTAAACACGAGAAAAAAGCCACAAATCAACACTTGATAGATTTCTTTTCTCTCCCACCTATCCTTCTTATATTCTCCGGTTACGAACCAACATAAGCTTAAAAATAAAGTGGCAAACACACATCTAACAAACACAAGCTCAAATGATGGCAAATTTGTTTGCACTGAAAAAAAGCCAATTGAACCGAAAATTATCATAGCTAAAGACATTTTTAAAAAAGGAGAAGTTTTGGTTCTAACACTACTTCCTTGCATATCTTTAATTTCCCCCACAAATAATACTATTTATTTCCAAAACTATAATATCAGTAAATGTACAATGTAGGAAGAGTAGCCCAAGTCGAAAATAAAAAAATCGTCCATCCTGTAATTTCGGTTTAGTCAACTAACCTTATTTACTAGATGGGACGATTTTTTTGTACTCTTTTTTGAACGAACCAAAGAAAAGATCTGTTGATTGAAGTAAAGGGGGGCTGTACTCTTTGGACAGCCCCGACCTTATTATTTAAACATGCTTAATTAAGAAATATTTTTTCTTTCCACGGCGAATGACAGTAAACTGTCCTTCAATCTTATCTTCTGCTGTTAATGTGTAATCCAGCTCTTGCTTTCGCTCTCCATTAATATAGATGGCACCATTTGAGATATCCTCACGCGCTTGGCGTTTAGACGGCGAAATTTTCGCTTGAACTAATAGGTCAATTAAACCGATTTCTTCTTCCGTTACTTCAAATGAAGGAACATCTTTAAAACCTTGTTTAATTTCTTCTACTGTTAGTTTCTCAATACTTCCACTAAATAGCGCTTCAGAAATGTTAATGGCTTGTTGTAAAGCTTCTTCACCGTGCACAAGCTTTGTCACTTCTTCTGCTAGTCGTTTTTGTGCAGCACGTTTTTCTGGTGCTGTTTCAACTTGGTTTGCAAGCTCTTCAATTTCTTCCTTCGAAAGGAAAGTAAAGTATTTTAAATATTTTACAACATCACGGTCGTCTGTATTAATCCAGAATTGGTAGAATTCATACGGAGATGTTTTTTCTTTATCTAACCAAATTGCTCCACCTTCTGTTTTACCAAATTTCGTTCCGTCCGCTTTTGTAACAAGAGGAACCGTTAGGCCGAAAGCTTTAGCATTTTCTTCTGTTTTACGGATTAACTCTAATCCTGCTGTAATATTTCCCCACTGATCGCTTCCACCAATTTGAAGCTTACAGTTTTGCGTTTGGTAGAGCTTTAAGAAGTCAAATGATTGTAAAATCATGTAGCTAAATTCAGTGAAAGAGATTCCTGTCTCAATACGTGACGAAACAGTTTCTTTCGCTAACATGTAGTTAATACCGAAGCTTTTACCGATGTCTCGTAAAAACGAAATGACATCTAAAGAGCCAATCCACTCGTAGTTATTCGCAATGACAGCAGGATTCTCTTTTCGATCAAAATCTAAAAATCGAGACAACTGGTCTTTGATACGGTTTGACCATTCTTGAACTACCTCTTTTTCATTAAGAGATCGCTCTGCTTTTTTACCACTTGGGTCTCCAATTAACCCGGTACCTCCACCAACAAGTGCAATCGGATGGTGACCAGCTTCTTGGAATCGTTTTAACATTAAAATCGGTAATAAGTGACCGATATGAAGACTATCAGCAGTTGGATCGTATCCACAATACAGTTTAATCTTTTCCTCTGATAATAATTTTTCTAGCCCTTCTTCATCTGTCATTTGATTAATTAGTCCACGGAACTTTAAATCTTCCAATAACATATTCATTGAACAATCTCCTTTCTAATATTTAACGCATTCTACGCAATACAAATAAAAAACGCCCCTTCTAAACTGAAGGGACGTGGATAAACGCGGTACCACCCTACTTAGAAACCATATAATAGGTTTCTCACCTTAATTCGATAACGGCAAAAACCGTTCTTTGCTAATACGATCAATCGATTCACAAAGAATGCTCATGGACGTAATTCATGTACACCTTATGCACTGACTCGCACCAACCATCAGCTCTCTTAACCAGGGAAGGGACACTACTCATTCCACTCATCGCTTAATATTCTACTTTAATAATGCTTATTAAACATGAATTTCATACAAATGTCAACTTGAATTTAATGACCGACTGTTTACACATACCCTATTCTTATATTTTACAGAAATTCCCCTTTGGAATGAGGGGGTATAAAAAAATTGTTGAAATATGCTATAATATATGGGATTTAGGGGGATGATGCTATGAGTAAACGAAATGATTGGAAAAACAGCGTCGTTCGTTTTTATGATAAACATATCCAAAAGGTCCGAATTGCATACGGAGTTACTTGGAATTTATTTTTACTATTTCTTATACTCGGTCTTATAGGACTAGCGTTTGCTGGAGGAGTAGGCGCAGGATATTTCGCTTCACTCGTTAAAGACGAACCGATTCGCTCATATGATCAAATGGAAAAGCAAATTTATGACTACTCGGAAACGACAGAAGTATACTTCGCAAATAATGTATACCTAGGGAAGCTAAGAGCCGATATTGAACGTGAAGAAATTGAGCTTGAAAATGTTTCCGAACATGTCATCAATGCCCTTATTGCTACGGAAGACGAATTCTTTTATGAACATGACGGAGTCGTACCAAAAGCAATAATGCGCGCTATTTTCCAAGAATTCACTAACTCACCAATTCGAACAGGTGGAAGTACCCTTACGCAGCAATTAATTAAAAATCAAATCTTAACAAATGAAGTATCATTCGATCGGAAAGCGAAAGAAATTTTATTAGCAATGCGTTTAGAAAAATTCTTCTCAAAAGAAGAAATTTTGGAAGCGTATTTAAATGTAGCGACTTTTGGTCGAAATAGTTCAGGACGTAATATCGCTGGGGTACAAGCAGCTGCAAAAGGCATTTTCGGTGTGGATGCCAAAGACTTAACCATTCCACAAGCAGCATTTATTGCCGGATTGCCACAAAGCCCGTTCGGTTATACACCTTTTACAAATAAGGGTGAGGTAAAAGAAAGCCTTGAACCTGGGTTAAATCGTATGTATACGGTTTTAAGTCGAATGCATGAAAAAGGGTTTATTACCGAACAGGAATATCAAGAAGCATTAGCTTTCGACTTACGGGCGAATTTAACGGAAAGCAAACCATCGATTATCGAAAGCTATCCGTACTTAATTTTTGAGGTAGAAGAACGATCACGTAATATTTTAATGGAAATACTCGCCGAAAAAGATGGGTATACAAAAGAGGATTTAGCAAAAGATGATCAGCTCTACTCAACCTACTATTATAAAGCGGATAACAGCCTGCGTTATGATGGGTTTGTTGTGCATACAACCATAGATAAAGAAATTTATGACCGGTTCCAAAAAATCGCAAAGGAATACCAATATTACGGTTCTGATAAGCCTGAAAAAAAACTAAATCCAGAAACCGGTCAAGTCGAAACGGTTATGGAGCCGGTTGAAGTCGGTGCCGTTTTGATCGAAAACAGCACTGGAAAAATTATTAGTTTCGTCGGTGGACGGGACCATAGTCGAGAGCAAACAAACCATGCGACAAAAGCGCCAAGACCAAACGGATCGACAATGAAGCCACTTTTGGCCTATGCACCAGCAATGGAGCTTGGTGTTGTCCAACCTGGAACCGTCATCGCTGACGTTCCAGTAAGTTACGGAAGTTATCAGCCGAAAAACTACGGAGGAAGCTATCACGGTCTGACGACAGTAAGAGAAGCATTAAAATATTCTTACAACATCCCAGCTGTTAAAACATACTCATCAATCATGTCTCGAGACCCTATTTCCTACTTAAAGCAAATGGGATTCACGTCTATCCATGAGAATGATTATGGCGCATTATCTCTTGCACTCGGCGGAATGACCTATGGGGTCACGGTTGAAGAAAATGTTAATGCGTATGCAACATTTGCTAATTACGGTGAGTTTGTCGATGCTTATTTAATTGAAAAAATTGAAACTAAAGATGGCGAAACGGTCTATGAGCATAAACCAGAAAAACGACAAGTATTCTCTCCACAAACAGCCTATTTAACGCTTGACATGATGCGAGATGTCATTCGAAGCGGAACAGCTGCTGCATTAAATAGTTACTTAACCTTCCGTTCTGACTGGGCAGGTAAAACAGGAACAGGTCAAGACTATAAAGATGCATGGTTTGTGGCGACGAATCCAAATGTATCTTTTGGAACGTGGATAGGTTACGATACTCCTAAACCTTTACAAACTCATTATAAAGGCTTAAGCTATGGTAACCGTAATATTTTATTATGGGCAAAGCTTATGAACGCTGCTTATGAAGTTCGGCCAGATCTCGTAGATCCAAGTAAATCATTCACGTCACCAGGGGGAATCGTTACTCGCTCTTACTGTACAATATCAGGTGACTTACCATCTAAACTTTGTCAAGAAGCTGGCTTAGTTGCGACCGATATCTTCAATGTCAAATACGTGCCAAGGAAAACAGACGATAATTTAACTTATGGCAAGTTCGTCTATGTTAACGATGAAGCGTATCAAGTTCCTTCATCTGCACCAAGTGAGTTTGTACAAGAGGGGCCAATGTTGAAGCCCGATGCGTTAAAATCATTAGGAATCACCATCTCACAACTCAAATCTTTAATTGGTGATAATGAAAAGCTGAAAAATTTAGTTTTAGCAACGGATAACCAATTATCCGATAATGGTGCTAACCCTACAACCGTATCAGGGGTCAAAGTTAATGGCGGCAAGTTAACATGGTCTGCTAATAAAGACAGTGATGTCATTGGCTACCGTATTTATAAGGCGGCAAATTACTCAAAAGATTTCAAAAAAGCAGGAAGTGTTCCTGCAAATCAATCATTATCCCTTGCAATTGGAAATTCTCCTGCCGCTTATTATGTCGTTGCAGTAGATGTCGCTGGTAAAGAGTCAGCACCATCTAACATCATCAAAGTTGGTAACTATTTGGAAGAAAAACCGAAAGAAGAAAAGGAAGAACCAAAAGAAGATAAGCCGAAAGAAGAGTCACCTAAAGAACCAGGTGGAGACAATTCTTCAAACGAAAATGAAAACTCTTCTTCCAACAACCAAAATCAAAATACTTCAACTGAAGAAAATGAAAACCCGTAGTTTATAAACTACGGGTTTTTTTAGTGCAGTGATTCTCAGATCATTAATCTTCCATCGTCGATAAATCACCAGTTGGTAAGTTTAACTCCCATGCTTTTAACACACGACGCATGATTTTTCCACTTCTTGTTTTCGGTAGCTTTTCACGGAACTCAATTTCACGTGGAGCCGCGTGAGCAGCCAAGCCTTTTTTCACAAATAAACGAATTTCCTCTTTTAACTCTTCAGATGCTTCATAACCGTCTCGTAATGCCACGAATGCTTTAATAATCTCTCCACGGACTGGGTCAGGCTTCCCAATAACACCAGCTTCTGCAATCGCAGGGTGTTCGACTAATTTGCTTTCCACTTCAAATGGTCCTACACGTTCACCAGATGTCATAATCACATCGTCTACACGGCCTTGGAACCAAAAATAACCGTCCTCATCCATATAGGCAGAATCACCTGATACATACCAATCTCCACTCATAAAGTATGATTCGTATTTCTCTTGATTGTTCCATATCGCATGCATCATACTTGGCCAACCTTTTTTAATTGCTAAATTCCCCATTCGATATGGCGGAAGCTCATTTCCTTGATTATCAACAATCGCCGCCACTACGCCTGGAATTGGTTTTCCCATTGAACCTGGTTTAATTTCCATGCTCGGATAGTTACAAATGAGCTGACCTCCTGTTTCCGTCATCCACCATGTGTCGTGAATTCGATTATCAAATACTTTTACTCCCCAGCGAACAACTTCTGGGTTGAGTGGCTCTCCTACACTTAAAATATGACGTAAAGATGTTAAATCGAATTGCTTTACAAGTTCGTCTCCAGCTCCCATCAGCATACGAAAAGCAGTAGGGGCACTATACCAAACGGTTACACCATATTTCTCTATCGTTTCATACCAATATTCAGGACTGAATCTCCCACCAACAATGACATTGGACGCTCCATGAAGCCAAGGGGAAAGAATTCCGTAAACAGTTCCGGTTACCCATCCAGGATCTGCCGTACACCAGTATACGTCATCTTCCTTTAAATCGAGCACCCATTCTCCCGTTTTATAATGTTGTATCATTGCGTTATGAACATGCAAGACGCCTTTCGGTTTCCCAGTGGATCCCGATGTATAATGGAGCAATAACCCATCATTTCGATTAACCCATTCAATTTCCAATTCTTTATTCGCATCTTTTACTTTCTCAAGGAAGTTGATGTAAGGACCTTCTGGAATGTTTTCACCGATGAGGACGACATACTTTAACTGAGGTAGTTCTTCAACTGGAACGCGGTTCAATAGCTCAGGAGTTGTGACAATGACTTTTGCTTCGCTATCTTCTAAACGATCTTTAACTGCCCCTTCCATAAACGCTTCAAATAAAGGACCTACAATAGCCCCTAATTTAATTGCTCCGAGCGCAACAAAATACAACTCTGGGGTTCTCGGCATAAACACGAAGACGCGATCTCCCTTTTGAACATCTGCAAATTGTCTTAAAACATTTCCTGCTTTGTTGGAGAGCTCTTTCATTTCTCTAAAAGTGTATTTTTCTTCACGGTTTTGATCACGATAATATAAAGCAACTTTGTTTTTTCTTGGGCCTTCTGCATGCCGATCAATTGCTTCATACGCAGCATTTACCTTACCCGTTTCGTACCATGAAAAATGCTCTTCAGCATCTTTCCAATTGAATTGATGATACGTCTCTTCATAGTTTGCGAGATTAAAGTTCCCTTTAACAGCTGACAGCGCTTCCACTTTCATCCCATAACTCCCCCTTATGTACAAAAGTTTAATCTTTCCAGTTTTATTATAGTATATTTTTATTCTTTTCTCAATTTTTCAAAAATATAAATAAATTTAATTGTAAACGCTTTACTATTTTGTAATTCTAGTATAATAGAAGAGAGTGAATAGCATTTAGGCGGTGATAGAATGAAACACATTAAAACTTACAACGCGAAAGAAATAAAAACACCTTTAGGAGCTGTCATTATAGAAGGTCCTATCTCGCCCGACAAACTGTCAGGTTTTGAATTCCATGAGCAATTAACCTCCTTTCGTCCTGCTAAAGACCAACATAAAGCGCTAGTGGAGATTGCTAGACTTGAAGAAGGAAGGATAATTATTGCTCGGCACCAACATACAATCATTGGATATGTTACTTATTTGTACCCTGATCCACTCGAAAGATGGTCAGAAGGTAAGATGGAAAATTTAATTGAATTAGGAGCCATTGAAGTCATTCCACAGTTTAGAGGCAGTCAAATTGGCAAAAACCTTTTAAAAGTATCCATGATGGATGATGCGATGGAAGATTATATTATTATTACGACAGAATATTATTGGCATTGGGACTTGAAGGGAACTGGACTAAATGTTTGGGAATACCGAAAAGTAATGGAAAAAATGATGAATGCAGGGGGACTTAAATGGTATGCAACGGATGACCCAGAAATAAGCTCTCATCCAGCAAATTGTTTAATGGCCCGAATCGGGACTCGTGTAGACCAAGATTCGATTCAACGCTTTGATCAACTGCGCTTTATGAATCGTTTTATGTACTAGGTATGAAAGTGAAAGTCAGAACGAGAAAGTACTGTTTTTAAATTATAGAAAAAGTATATTAGAAAAAATGGGAGAAATTTTTCAGTTATTTCATAAGGACATACTTATAAAAAGAGGGGATTCTCATGATCATTGAAAAAATCATGAAAAAAGAAGTTGTTACTTTAACTCATAAGGACACAATTGCTACGGCCATTAAAACGATGAGACATCATGGCATCCGTCATATACCCATCATATCTAACAATAATGAATTAATAGGGATTGTTTCCGATCGAGATTTGCGAGAAGCGAGTCCTTCAACTCTCGTTCTGGAACAAAAAGAACACTCCCTTTTCAAAAAGCCGATCAAAGATATTATGACGACTGACGTCATTACCGTTCACCCCCTAGATTTTGTAGAAGATGCTGCTTCAATCTTTTTTGAACATCGCATTAGCTGCTTGCCAGTCATGAGAGGGCAAAAACTTGTTGGAATAGTAACAGAAGCTGACGTACTTTACACATATGTTCAACTTACAGGAGCAGATCAACCTAGCTCTCGAATAGAAGTGAGAGTGCCGAATCGTTCAGGAATGCTTTCTGAAGTTTCTGCCCTATTTCATGAAAAGCATGTCAATATTTCAAGTGTATTTGTTTACCCAGATTTAGATGACCACTATAAAATTCTCGTTTTTCGGGTGCAAACGATGAATCCTATGAACGTGGTCGAAACGATTAAAAATAGAGGTTATGAAATATTGTGGCCTCATCAATTGGAGAATCGTAAATGAAGGAACAGGTTTTTATTTATTCTCCTTCTTTTCAATCTTATAAATTCCATCAAGAGCACCCGTTTAATCAATTACGTGTTGAATTGACATATGATTTATTAAAATCAATGAATATCCTAAGTGATGAGGAAATTGTCTTTCCTCGGTTAGCTACTGACGATGAACTTGCTCTTATTCACGATCGAAAATATATTGATGCTGTGAAGCGAGCAAGTGAAGGAAAATTGTCCGAAGAGGAGGCTTATAATTTCGGCCTTGGGACTGAAGATACACCCATTTTTCCGAACATGCATGAGGCAAGCTCCCTTCTAGTTGGAGGAACTTTAACTGCTGTTGATTATGTTATGTCCAATAAGGCCCTTCATGCCTTAAATTTAGGAGGTGGACTCCATCACGGTTTTAAAGGAAAAGCCTCTGGATTTTGTATTTATAACGATAGTGCTGTAGCTATCAAGTATATTCAAAAAAAATACGATGCTCGCGTATTATACGTTGATACCGACGCTCACCACGGAGATGGTGTTCAATGGGCTTTTTACGATGACCCTACTGTATGTACCTTATCCATCCATGAAACAGGACGATACCTATTTCCTGGAACAGGTAACGTGACGGAGCGAGGACATGGCAAAGGTTATGGATATTCCTTCAATATCCCAATTGATGCATTTACTGAAGATGAATCCTTCCTTAACATTTATCGAAAATCTCTCCAAGAAATTGCTGAATTTTTCCAACCAGACGTCATTATTACACAAAATGGCGCAGACGCTCACTTCTTAGATCCGCTTACTCATCTTTGTTCAACAATAAAAATTTACGAGGAAATTCCAAAGATTGCACATGAAATTGCCCATACATATTGTGAGGGCAGATGGATTGCTGTTGGTGGAGGAGGTTATGATATTTGGCGTGTCGTCCCCCGAGCATGGGCCCATATTTGGCTTACGATGAAACAACATATACCAAAAGGCTCGCTTCCTCAACAGTGGCTTGAGAAATGGCAACCTAAGTCTCCTGTCAAACTAATTCCTAATTGGGAAGATCCTATCCCTTTATATGAACCTATACCTCGCAAAAAGGAAATTGAAGAAAAAAATGACATGACGTTACAGAAAGCTCTCCACATCATACGGGAAAATCGACCTTTCAATAATCATAATCAAGCGACGGAAAGTTCGTAAGTATTATATCCAAAACAAAACAAAGGAACGCATTCATTGCGTTCCTTTTAGACTGTCAATAAGCGTATTTTAAATGTTGAACATCTCCAGGAATACGCTTTGCGCGGGCAAACCTGTCTAATTTCGGCTCCTAGACTTTAGCGAACTGTCGATTCTTCTTATTCTCTGTGCGGCAGATTTCCGTTCGAACGACACTAGACAGTCGCCTCCACATTTCTTCAAGTTTTCTTGCCAGTCATCCGGCGGACTGTAAGGTCTTGCCAAGTTTACGAGTCTCACTGGAGTCTTGTTCTTTCACTATAAATGTATGGATTCTACGCATTCTACTTACTTCGTAGATTGACGAATTTCAATTCGGTGTGGTAACTCAACCGTGTGCTGTTCAACTGTTTCTTTATCCATCAGCTTTGTAAGTAAACGCATAGCAACTGCCCCAATATCATAAGTCGGTTGAACAACTGTCGTTAGACGAGGTCGTACCATTGTTGCTAAACGTGTATTGTCAAATCCGATTACTTCAAAATCTTCCGGAATCGAAAAACCATTGTCTTGAGCACTATGAATAACTCCAAGCGCCATTTCGTCTGTTCCAACGAAAATAGCTGTCGGACGCTCGCTCATTTCCATAAGCTTTTCAAATGCCTCAATTCCTGAGTCATAGGAATAGTCGCCTTCAATTACGAGATTCTCATCAAACGAAAGACCATGCTCTTCAAGAGCTCGACGATATCCAGCAATCTTACGCACGCCATTCACTGGTTCTTCCATTGGACCTGAAACATAAGCAATATGCTTATGCCCTTTCTCAACTAGAAGTTTGACTGCATCATATGCAGCTTGTTCATAATTGATGTTAACTGAAGGGATTTCATTTTCTTGGTCAAAAGAAGCAGCTAATACAATTGGAACTGGAGAACGCTTAAATTCTTCCGCATGTTCCTCCGTAATATGTCCGCTCATGAATACAATTCCATCAACTTGTTTGCCAAGCATTGTGTTTAATAAATGAAGTTCCTTGTCTTTATTTTGATCAGAGTTGCTTAAAATAATATTGTATTTATACATCGTTGCAATGTCTTCAATTCCACGAGCAAGTTCAGAATAAAACGTGCTTGATACATCAGGGATTACTACGCCAACAGTAGTCGTTTTTTTACTTGCTAGTCCTCTCGCAACAGCATTTGGACGATACCCTAAACGTTCAATTGCCTCTAATACTTTCTTTCGAGTAGTTGGTTTTACATTCGGATTGCCATTTACAACACGTGATACGGTTGCCATTGAAACGTTCGCTTCACGTGCTACATCATAAATCGTCACGTTCACCATCAACATCTCCTTTATTTTCTCTCTATATCAATATCAATTGCTTTTCATTTGTTTGTGATGTATTTCACTATATCAACAATATCATACGATACAACCTTCATAACTTCAATCTACTTAACAATGTTTTAACATATCATTCCCTAAATTGTTCGGAATTGTTCATAAAACGAGAAATAGTTGCGTAAAACATTTCAAATTTCAATTATAAGATGAATCGAATCTTTTATCTACTGTTTCTTGAGATTCAAACGCTTTCATAGTCTATAAAAATTTTTTTAATAACGACTACTTTCGTATTCATTGTTACTTTACCTACTACTTTAAACATGACGACTTCTGACTCTTGCTTTCCAAGGGAAGGAAGTACCCCCTCCTCGACCTAGGCTTCTTTGGTCTCGAAAAGTTACCTCATTCTATAGAGTAAAAATGGACCTAAACGATGGATTTTATTGATAGTAAAATCAATCATCTTCTAGAAAAGTGCTTAAATAAGAAACCCAAGTAGCGCCATTTGCTATAAACCTTAATAGAATCCTAATAAAAAAGCGCAAAGCGCAAGTCCTAAGGCGAAGGGCGCTGGAGGACCTGCGAGGAGGCTTCCGTCGCCACAGCAGGGCCGAAGCGACCCGAGCTGATGGCGCTTGGAGCTAGACACAAAAAAACTGTAAAGAGAATACGTTAACACTTTATTGAACTTAAACTTTCTGTAACAATAAAAAAGAGCCGTATCGGCTCTTTTTTCGGTTATGATTTGACCTTTGCTAAAGGTTTTAATTCTTCAATAAAGTGGTTGAATTGATCGATATCCATTTGCTGTGCAGAATCTGATAATGCGACCGCAGGATCTGGATGCACCTCAGCCATGACACCGTCTGCACCAATCGCTAAAGCTGCTTTAGCTGTAGGTAATAATAAATCTCGACGGCCTGTTGAATGTGTAACATCCACAAATACAGGAAGGTGAGTTTCTTGTTTTAAAATTGGAACAGCAGAAATATCTAATGTGTTTCTCGTTGCTTTCTCGTAAGTTCTAATTCCACGTTCACAAAGAATAATTTGATCATTCCCACGAGAGATAATGTATTCAGCAGCATTCATGAATTCAGATAATGTCGCAGCTAATCCACGTTTTAATAATACCGGCTTACGAACAGAACCCGCAGCTTTCAGAAGTTCAAAGTTTTGCATATTTCGTGCACCGATTTGAATAACATCAATGTAGTCTAGTGCCGTTTCTATATCTGCTGGGTTGACGATTTCACTAATAACCGCCATATCGTATTCATCTGCTACTTGTTTCAAAATTTTTAAGCCTTCAAGACCTAGTCCTTGGAAATCGTACGGGGATGTTCTAGGCTTAAATGCCCCACCTCGAAGCAAGCGAATTCCTTGTTTTTTAGCTGCTTCTGCTACCGCAGCTACTTGTTCATAGCTTTCAACCGCACACGGTCCAACAATGAAGGACTGACTTCCGTCCCCAACTTTTTCACCTTTAATGGATACTATTGTATCTTCAGGCTTTTTCTTTCTTGAAACTAATAAAGCTTTACGATGATCGTCTTCTTGTAGTTCAAGAGCTGCTTTAAAAATTTCTTTAAAGATGTGCTGCAAAGTCGAATCCTCAAAAGGACCATCATTATGTTCTTTAATTAGGTCTAGCATGTTTCGCTCACGAACAGGATCATAACGATGGACACCTTGTGTTTCTTTCGCTTTCCCAATTTCTTGAACAAGCTTTCCTCTCTCATTAATTAACTTCAAAATTTGTAAGTTAATCTCATCTACTCTCACTCTTAATTTCTCTAGCTCAGCATTACTCATATGTCTCACCCTTCCAATCCTCTACAATATTATCGAAATATTAATTATTTTTAATTAGGGTTTATTATAAACGATATTCCATAGATTGTCACGAAAAAATTCTTTAATATTTAAACGCTTTTAAGTAATAAAGTATTTTATGCAAAAAACATGGAGAAGTGCGTTATTTGACTACGTTTTCGGCAAGAGCCTTTTCCGTAATATGCCAATGAGAAGTATGCCACACTACTTCTTGATTACTTATTAGGAACACCTGAGGTGACTCATGTTTAATTTGAAACACTTCTGCAATATAATTTGATAGCTCTCTTGAATGTTGGACATGTAAATAATACGCCGGGATGCTCGAATTTTTCTGAAGAAATGAATCATATTCCGAAAAAGCTTTTGAACTAATCGGGCATGTCGTACTGTTTTTAAAGAAAAGGAACGTTTGCTCTTTCTGTAAAATTTGCTGAAAATCTTCAATGGTATGCAATTGAACCTTTTGCATGACCTCCACCTCATTTCAATTCATTATGTACCCATTTTAATACAAAAGAAACCTACCAGCAAAATTTATGCTGGTAGGCTCTTTTCACTAGTTGTATGTTTTAATCGGCTCTTCTACTTCGCTTGTCGTAACTTCTTCTTCGTTTTCCGATGCCGGTTCTTCTGTAGCTTCTTCCACAAAATCCTGTTCTTCTTCGGCTACATTTGGTCGAAGTTCTTTTACCTTATTTAGTAGCTGCGAAGATTGATCTGTAATTACTTGAGATGCATTTGTGGTTTTTTCTTTTGCAATACTAATAAATTGTGTTCCTTTTTCGTAAGCATCATTCGTTAATTTGGACGTTTTATCCTTTACAACATGCGCTTGTTGATTAATATCTTCACGAAGTTCTCGCCCAGATTTTGGAGCTAAAAATAATGCTGTTGTCGCTCCAATAATTCCTCCAATAAGGGTACCAATAAGAAAATCCTTGCTATTAATTCCATCTTTCGACATTAAAAACCCCTCCTTAAAAAGTTATAAATAAAACCATCTGGTCATGTGCTAAAACATAAGGTGGGTCAATCTGATGGTTTAGTTGATATCATTTTGAATGCTATCATTTCAATCTGACACTTTAGAGGTTTCTCGCTCTTTTTTGCGCTGCTTTAATCTTTCCCAAATGTCAATAAACGTATGTCCTAATTGGATAACTTGAGAAAATTTCTGATCGTTATTTTCAACTTGAGTTGAAACCGTTGCAGAAACCTTTTGTACTGACTGATTGAATTGTTGTAAAGAATGTCCGATTCCTTGTACCGCATCGACGACGGTATTTAATTTTTCAGACTTCTTTTGAACGTCATCTGCAAGTCCATTTGTTTTATGTAGAAGCTCTGTCGTTTCTCTCGTAATCCCTTCTACTTGTTTCTCCAAGCTTTCAAGTGTGCTTGCTACATTGTTCAATGTTCTGGAAAGGGAAATGAGCGTCTTCGCTAAAAAAATCACTAATACCATAAAAGCGACCGAAGCAATAAGTGCGCTTATATATAACAAGATTTCCAACTGTAACACCTCCTGAAGACTGATTACTTACCCTATTCCCTTATTGATTCATTGTAAAACATTATCATTATACTTTTTAATTCGACGAGTTCAAACCATTATCCTTTGCAAAAATAAAAAAATGTTAATGATCCACTAAAGATGTAAGCGTTTTTAGCAGAGGGGATAGATTTGTTTTAATTTTCAAAAGAAAGCGGTACAATAGGCTTGTATAAATACATAGCATAGGAGGATTTATTTTGAAGGATCCAAGAATTGAAAAACTTGCAGACGTGCTAATTAATTATTCCATCCGCTTAAAAAAAGGAGAAAAGGTTTTAATTGAAAACTTCGGCTTACAACGTGAGCTTGTCACCGCACTTGTAAAAGAAGCTTACAAAGCAGGGGGATATCCATTCGTTTCATTAAAGGACCATCAAGTAGATCGCGCACTTTTATTAGGAGCACAAGAAGAACAATTTGAAATGATGGCTCAATTTGAATCGAGTATTATGAATGAAATGGACGCATACATTGGTCTTCGATCTGGTGATAATATTAATGAATTTGCTGATATTCCAGATGACAAAATGAAAATTCACGGAAAAACAATCGGTCAGAAAGTTCACCGTGATATCCGTGTTCCTAAAACACGCTGGGTCGTTTTACGTTATCCAAATGCTTCAATGGCTCAGTTAGCAAAAATGAGTACAGAAGCTTTTGAAGATTTCTATTTTGATGTTTGTACATTAGATTACGGAAAAATGGATAAAGCAATGGATGCTCTTGTAGAATTAATGAATAAAACAGATAAAGTTCGGATTACGGGACCTGGAACAGATTTAACTTTCTCCATTAAAGACATTCCAGCGATTAAATGTTCCGGTCAAATGAATATTCCAGATGGTGAAGTATATACGGCTCCGGTAAAAACATCGGTTAACGGAACCATTTCTTATAATACACCTTCTCCATATCAAGGATTTACGTTTGAGAACGTACAGTTAACATTTGAAAACGGAAAAATTGTTAACGCAACGGCGAATGATACAGAACGGATTACTAAAATCTTTGATACAGATGAAGGGGCTCGGTACATCGGTGAATTTGCGATTGGTGTGAATCCATACATTCAGCATCCGATGCAAGATATCTTGTTTGATGAGAAGATCGACGGCAGCTTCCACTTTACTCCAGGACAATGCTACGATGACGCCTATAATGAAAACCACTCCAATATTCATTGGGATATGGTCATGATTCAACGCCCAGAATATGGAGGTGGAGAAATTTACTTTGACGATGTGCTAATTCGAAAAGACGGCCGATTTGTGATTCCAGAACTCGAACCTTTGAATCCTGAAAACTTAAAATAGCTTACAATTTTCCACATGAATGAAAAGGGGTACCTCCTATTAATGGGTACCCCTTTCTCACATTAAGATGCCGATTCACTTTCTAAGAGTAACTGTTCATAGGCGCGCTGATATTTTTGAATATCACCAGCTCCCATGAAAACCAGTACACCTGCTTTATGCTGCTTTAATACCGACGTATTTTCTTCTTCAATTAATGCTGATTGTTCAATTCGTTCTTTTAAATCATTGATGGATAAATTCCCTGCTTTTTCTCTAGCGGAACCAAAAATATCACATAAATAAACACGATCAGCCAATTTTAAACTATCAGCGAACTCATCTAAGAATGATTGAGTTCTTGTAAACGTATGAGGTTGAAATACGGCAACAATTTCACGGTTTGGATATTTTTGACGAGCAGCTTCAATTGTTGCTTTAATCTCCGTTGGATGATGAGCGTAATCATCAATTAAAACTTGCCCATTCATCACTTTTTCATTAAAGCGGCGTTTTACGCCCTTAAACGTTTTCAATCTGTCTTGAATAATTGAAATATCCACATTTTCATAGTGACACATCGCAATAACAGCTAATGAATTGAGTAAGCTATGTGTCCCAAATGCCGGAATTTCAAATGTACCGTAAAACGTATTTCGAACAAAGACGTCAAATTTCGTTCCAGTTGTGTGTTTTTCAATATTCCGTGCTTGGAAATCGTTATGATCGCTTAATCCGTAATAAACTACCGGAACTTTTGCTTGGATTTGCTGCAAATACTCATCGTCACCACATGCGATAATTCCTTTTTTAACTTGTAAAGCCATTTGTTGAAAAGCTTCAAATACATCATCAATATCCCGATAATAATCAGGATGATCAAAATCAATATTTGTCATAATGGCATAGTCTGGGTGGTAAGAAAGGAAGTGACGGCGATACTCACACGCTTCAAAAACGAAATACTTACTATTCTCTACCCCTTTACCAGATCCATCTCCAATTAAATAAGATGTCGGCTCAGCTCCTTGGATTACATGGGCAAGTAACCCCGTTGTAGACGTCTTACCGTGAGCTCCCGTTACAGCAATGCTCGTAAAGCGACTAACGAACTCCCCTAAAAAGTGGTGATAGCGGTACACTGGTACTCCTTGCTCTTGTGCAGCCTTAATTTCCTCATGTGTATCCGAAAATGCATTTCCTGCAATGACTGTAAGACCAGCGGAAATATTGTCTTTGGAAAATGAGTAAATCGGTATATTGCGTTCTTCCAACGCTTTTTGAGTAAATAATTCCTTTTCTATATCTGAACCTTGTACTTTAAACTTCATATCATGAAGAATTTGCGCAAGCGGGCTCATACCTGTTCCTTTTATACCTACAAAATGATAAACAGTCATATAAGAACCTCCAACAATCGTCTATCTGTTATGACAGTATATGACGGACTACTAGTTTTGTAACAGAATCCTTTTACTTTCACGAATCAAACTTTTTTATAGGATGATTTCTTAATAATTGTTGTTTTTAGCATTAGATGCAGAAGGCAGGTGCTTACTGTGGGCACGCTCTATCTCGTTTCGGCTCGTATTGTCTAGCGAACTTTAGATAAGTCGATATCTGCTCGTTTTCCTCGAAGTATCTTCTTTATCTCTGTGCAGGAGAGCCTCCCATTCGGTACGCCGCTGGACAGTCGCCTCCACTTTTCTAGTAGCCTCCTCAACCCACAAGATCTTCTACGGGTCTTCGGCTTGGGCTATTCTCACCGGAGTCGCCGCCTTTTGCTTTAAATTATTCATCATTTCATGACCAAAAATCAACAATGTATATAAAAACAGTCTTTTATAAAATACCCCGCCATAATAGGCAGGCAAACATACATGCTACATCATTATAGCATTAAAGGGAAGATATGACTATTCAGTCTGAAGGGTTCGAACATAAGGAATGGGAAAACCGTGTATTTTCATACAGTTTTCCCATATCTCCACAATCCTATATCTTCATCTTATCAAATAACTATTCCGTCGTCAGTTTACCTGTTTTTTATTACTATTCCTATCCGGCTTTCGACTTATTTCAAGATTAATCTACTTTTTCAAGACGAGGATTCGGACGATAACGTCGGCCCGCTTTCGCTTGAGGCTTCCCATTTAACAACACGCTATCACCGGTAAATCCGATATGAATCTTTAACAAGCTACTTCCGACACCGTAAATGTCAACAGGTACTTTTTGCTCTTCAAATTCTTTAATACGTTGTTCGTTAAATCCACCGCTCACGACAATCTTCACATGTTCAAATCCTTCGTTATCTAACGCTTCACGTAAAGCAAAAATTAATGGGGCATTAACACCTCGTGGGTCAAACGTACCTAGCACGTCAGGATTTCGAACAAAGTACTGATCAATCATAGTTCTTGATGTATCAACTCGAACGCCTTTTAATTGATCACCAAACTCTCGCGCCACTCGAAGCGCATCCGTAATACAATCATTATTATAGTCCACCAAAACAATAAGGTCATCGTCCGGAAATTTTTGATAATACGCCTTCGCTGCCTCTACAACATCGCCATCAAATAGTTGAATGAGAGCATGCGGCATCGTACCCATTCCTTGTTTTCCCCACCACTCATTCATCGCATGAGTCGCTTGAGCAGTGGAACCTCCAATGTAAGCTGCATATCCATCTCCAGCTTGTTGCGTATAATGATCATCGCGATCTCCCATGAAGATAACCGGCTTCTGCTTCCCTGATAACCCTGCTGCTTTCACCACATTATATACATTAGTGGCTACAGATGTCCTGCGGGCTAATATTCCATCAATGACACCTTCTAAATAACCGAAACTTTGGTATGGACCTGTTATAGTAAGAACCGTTTCAAAAGGGCTAATTTTATCCCCATCTTTTAGCGAATAGATTTCTAACTCATCTGGATTATCAGCAAAAGTCTTAACTAATGCAATCACTTCGTCTGTACCACAAAGTACAGCATGATCTTTCTGGAAGAATTGCATCGTCACCCAATTATCAGGCTTAAAGTCTTTCACGATTTCTTTTGTTTTTAAAAAATAAACTGCTGAAAACCAGCCATCTTTAATCCGCTCATCAAATTTAAACGTTTGATTCGTTAAACGTTTAATTTTCCCCTGCATTTTTAATTCAATTTCTTTCATTCGATGTTTGCTCCCTTTTCTTTAAGATCTAGACGCATTTATGCTCATCTTACCATATTCGAACTAATCAATACTACTTTCTTTTAACATGTGCAATTCATCCTCTGTTACAAGCACATCCCGCGGTTTACTTCCTTTAGATTCAGAGATAATCCCTTGTTCTTCCATTAAATCCATTAATCTTGCTGCACGGTTGTAACCAATACGAAAACGTCTTTGTAAGCTCGACGTTGAAGCGCCTCCTTGCTCTACAACAAATTCACATGCTTCATGAAATAATTCATCTTCTTCCGCTAAGTTATCTACTTTTTTTAGCAATTCTTGTTGAGAGAAAAGGTACTGTGGCTTCCCTTGATTCCGTGCATGTTCTACAACGCGCTCAATCTCTTCATCTGATACGAAGTTTCCTTGTATTCGAACAGCTTTTGAAGATCCATTTTCTAAAAAGAGCATATCTCCTTTTCCGAGTAAACGTTCCGCTCCTGACGTATCAATAATTGTTCTTGAGTCCACTTGAGATGAAACGGAGAACGCAATTCGAGTTGGAACATTTGCTTTAATTAATCCTGTAATGACATCAACAGAAGGTCGTTGTGTCGCAATTAACAGGTGAATTCCACACGCTCGAGCTTTCTGAGCAATTCGACAAATCGCTTCTTCAACATCTCCAGGTGCGACCATCATTAAATCGGCCAATTCATCAATAACTACGACGATGTAAGGTAGCTTTTCACCTTGCTGATATTTCACGACCTGTTCATTGTAACGAGAGATATCACGAACACCGGCATGCGCAAACAGCTCATATCTTCTTTCCATTTCTTCCACAGCCCATTTTAACGATTGTGTGGCAGCCTTTACGTCTGTAATAACAGGGCTTACTAAGTGAGGAATGTGATTGTATGGTGCAAGTTCTACCATTTTCGGGTCGATTAATAAGAGCTTTACTTCTTGCGGTGTCGCTTTATATAAAAGGCTAACAAGCATCGTATTAATGCACACACTTTTCCCAGATCCGGTAGCTCCTGCGATTAAACCGTGTGGCATTTTCTTTAAGTCAGTAACAATCGGTGCACCAGATATATCTAGACCTAACGCAACTGTCAACGGTGAGGTGCTGTTAACAAATTGAGGAGAACGTAAAATTTCACGGAGTAAGACCATTTTACTTTTCGGATTCGGCACTTCAATTCCAATCGTATTTTTCCCTGGAATCGGTGCTTCGATACGAATATCACGAGCAGACAAACTCAATTTAATATCATCCGTTAAGTTCGTAATCTTACTTACTTTCACCCCTGGTTCCGGCTGAACTTCTAATCGTGTAACAGCAGGACCTTGTGTAACATTTACGACCTTTGCTCGAACATTAAAATTATGGAGCGTTACATCTAGTAACTCTGCTTGCTCTCTTACCCATTCTTCATTATCAATCGATTCAGCAGGAGGCATCGCAAGTAGTGATAGAGAAGGATATTGATAACCTTTCGCTCCTTCTCGTTGTTGCAGTTTTCGCTTATCTCGACCAAACATTAACACGTTGTAAGGAACAGCCTTTCGTTCATTATTTGCAGCTTTTTCCGAATCGTTTCTTTCCTGTTCTTGTTTTTGAACTCCATCTTCGATTTTAATAGTCGTAGAGGCAATCTCTTCATGACGAGAATCCTCTTCTTCAAGTAACTCTGGATCTTCCTCTATATGCTTTTCTTCTATTTCATCTTCTACGTAAGGCTCATTGGAAACACTCTCTTCTTCAAAAATCATTTCTACATTTTCTTCTAATTGACTAAATTCTTCCGCAGAATCTTCATCGAATTCAATGGAAGTTATTTCGTCTGTATTCTTATTGATCGACTCCGCCTTCGTTCTCTGAAATAATCCAGCATTAGAGTCTACTTCCCATGTTTCCTCAACTTCTTTCTCTAAAACCTTATCAGCAGCTACAGCATGTTCATTTATAGCAATTAACTCATCGTCTTCAATCTTTTCTAATGGTGATATCTCTTGTTTTTCATTCCACTCTTGTCCAAAAGAAAAAGAAGCTGACGAATGAGTCTCTTCATGGATAATATCGTTTCGCATTCCTTCCTTTTCATCCCGCGGTCCAAATCCATATATTGGAGAGGGGATCTCGGTTGGACGAAACCCACTTCGATTCGTTGAAGTTGAGGGAGAAGTATTTGCACTTTTCTTTGAAACCTTCCGTGTAGAATGAATATAGTTGTCTTCATGAGTAACATTTGTTTCCCGCTGCACGCGTTTTACAGAACGAGCTTGTTCCTCATCTGGTATTATTGGAAACCGAAAGTTCCCTTTCGGATATGTATACGTTACTTTTGCTGATACATCCTGTTTAAAGGATGGGGGGGGAATCTCATCTTTTTTTAGTTGTACATATGATTCTTCTTTTTCATGATTTGCACTATTAATTTCTTCTTTTTCTTCACCAAT
Organism: Bacillus kexueae; assembly: GCF_022809095.1. Lineage (GTDB taxonomy): Bacteria > Bacillota > Bacilli > Bacillales > Aeribacillaceae > Bacillus_BZ > Bacillus_BZ kexueae. Next base: position 89,749 of record NZ_JALAZE010000002.1, on the reverse strand, counting down.
CATCCACTTAAACAGCTTTGTAAACCAACTCATCTTATCACTCTTTCAACTTGATGTGTTTCTTCTCTTCCATTGTATCAATAATAAAGGATTTTTAAAGAAAAAGAAGCATTATTATCCACCTCTGTCCCTTTCTCATACTAATGTCCACTCCATTACACAAAGTAATAATGACCGTGAACAATATATTTATTCGTACGAAAAACAACAATCTTCTAAAAAGGCTCTTTTCTAATAGATTGTTGTTTTTCGTTATACCTTTAAATGCAAAAGATGGACGTTTTCCGAACTTGCACAGAATCGTGGCCACTTTTAGAAAGATTCATTTTATCATCTCCTCCTCAACGCGCAAGCTCGCATGAGGGGGGGCTTCGGCTCGTGCAGTTCCACTGGAGTCATCGCCTTTCGCTTAAAGTTTTACACCTTATCAAGACCAGACCTTAATAAAGAAAAGCGCAAAGCGCAAGTCCTTAGGCGAAGGACGCTGGAGGACCTGCGAGGGGGCTTCCGTCGCCACAGCAGGGCCGAAGCGACCCGAGCTGATGGCGCTCGGAGCTAGACACCAAAAAAACGGTAAAGAGAATACTTTAACACTTTATTGAACTTAAACTTTCTGTAACAACAAAAAAGCCACTAGCAAATGCTAGTGGCCTCTACCTTATTGAAAGAATGGTTGTCCAACTTGACGGTCATCTTCCAATACTAAGATTCCTTTTTCTTGCGGTGCATTCGGTAAATCCAATTCTTTTGCCGAACAGATCATACCACTCGATTGTACACCTCTTAATTGCGCGTCTTTGATTACTAATCCACTTGGCATAACCGCACCTACTTTTGCAACAACCACTTTTTGTCCCGCTTCTACATTTGGTGCTCCACAAACAATTTGAAGAACTTCTTCTCCTACGTCCACTTTACAGATACTTAGTTTGTCTGCATTAGGGTGTTTTTCTTTCTCTACTACGTGGCCTACAACAAATTTCGGAGATAAATCCGCTTCGATTTGCTCTTCGATTCCGTTCTTTTTCAAGATCTTATTTATTTCATCTACTAACGCTTCAGTAAGTTCTACTGTTCCCTTTCCTTCAAATGCGTAGTAGGAAGAAGCGTTAAAAATGTTAAATCCAGCAGTTTCATTTGTTTCCGAATGAAAAATACGAACAACATCCCCATTTTTTTCAAAACTTTTCACTTCACGACTAATATCCTTTAATTGAATAAGTAATGTGTCCCCAATTCCTTCAACATTATAGAAAATATTCATTTCTTCCAATCCTTTCTAATCTTCCTTTTTTCGGTTTTTTGCCATGATAAATATCGGGTCTAATTCACCTTTTTCATAAATAAAAGATAGAGCTGTAATAGGTACTCGTCCACTCGTGAAAAAGCTCATCGTCAATTGGGCTAAAATATCATAGCCCGTCTCATTCTTAATGTCACAAATAATTAAGACATCTTGATGTGGAACAGCAACAACCATATCCCCCTCCACTTTTTTTGCATACTCTTCCAACAACGAATCATTTAATATCCTACTTGCGTCATATCCATCGTTCGAACGAACAAAATAAAAATCATTTCCAGCTACTTGATCTTTTTTTACGACTGTGTCTAAAGCTCGTAAATTAAATAAAGCCATTTCTTTTAAATGTTGCTTCGTCCAATTTTCCTTCTCCATCAAGTTCTCATCGATAAGACGATAGGAGTTGCCTAAATCAAGCGCATAGAAAATTCGAGTTTCAGCGGTATGGTCATCGTGAATAAGTGGGATGCCGTCATTTGATTCTGTCGGAAACGAAGTAGAACGAATAACCGGTAAGATATTTCGTTCCTTCCCTTTTAGAGGGTCAGTGCTCTTCATCGCCGTAAAGGATTCTTTTATGTAGTAAAAAAATTCTTCTAATGCTTCTTCTTTTTTCTCTTCATATTTTGCAATGAACCCAGGTAATGAAATGGTAACACCTTTTTGAAGTTGTTCATCAACGATACGGAGTGTATCTTTTTTTCGATTAAAATCGTATGAAAAGGCTTCTTTTTCAAAGCGGTCTTTAATGATTTGGACCATTTTTTGTGATGTCATTTTCACCATCTTTCCCTCCTTTCTTCTTTTGTACTATTTCAACAGATTACGCACTTAACGAGTCTATGAATTGTTGAATTTGTTCTTTTGTTTTACGATCTTTACTTACGAAACGTCCAATTTCTTCCCCTTTATGGAATGCGACAAAGCTCGGGATGCCAAATACATCAAGTGAAGCACATAAGTCGATGAATTCATCTCGATCTACATAATAAAACGTATAAGCATCGTTTTCACTTTGAAGCTCTGGCAGAATTGGCTCAATAACACGGCAATCTGGGCACCAGTCTGCAGAGAACATAAAAATAACTTTTTCCTCATTTTTTAATTGATCAAACTGTTCCATTGATTGAAGTTTTTCCATTTTTCTTCACTCTCCAGTATGAATTTTCATGTCACCGAATTGGATATATCCTTTTTTCCTCATCCATTCGGATAATACCAAACTAATAACAGCAGGGCCAATAAAATGTAATCCTAATACAGCCCAAAATGTATTCATCGAAAAGCCCATGCTAGTAAAAGTCATAATTTGTCCAACGAGACCACTCGTTCCCATTCCAGCCCCAGCTGCTACATTCGTCATATCAAATACCATTGTACCAAAAGGAGCCAGCAATGCCCCTGCAACTGTCGGTGGTATTAATACAAAAGGATTACGAACGATATTAGGTACTTGGAGCATAGATGTCCCAAGACCCTGTGCGATGAGTCCTCCAAATCCATTTTCTCGGTAACTACTCACGGCAAATCCAATCATTTGTGCACTACAACCAATTGTAGCGGCTCCTGCGGCTACCCCATGTAAGTCTAACATAAGTGCAATCGCCGCACTAGAAATAGGTGCTGTTAAAGCTAGTCCCATTAAAATGGCAACTAATACTCCCATTAATAACGGTCGTTGTTCAGTCGCCCACATGACTACATCACCGAATCCAGTCATAAAGCTTGCTATGTATGGTCCCACAAAATTCGCAACGATATATCCAACACTAATTGTAACAAAAGGTGTCACGATAATATCTACTTTTGTTTCTTTACTAACTAGTTTTCCGACTTCCGTCGCGAGCAATGCAGCAACATAACTTCCTGCTGGCCCTCCTAACGTTGCTCCCGCTGCTCCACATATAATAGCTGAAAAAAGAACGAGAGGTGGTGCTTGTAATCCGTATGCAATCGCCGCACCAATTGCCGGTCCCATTAACCCCATCGCAAGTGTTCCCATCTCAATGAGAGGGGATAAAAATTCGACTTGTTGCCCGATGGTTTTTATAATTAAGCCAATAATTAGTGAAGCAAATAAACCTAGCGCCATATAACTTAAAGCATCAATAAAATATACTTTTGGCGATAGAGAAACCCCTTTTTTCTTTAAAAAGTCCTTCATCTCATAGATGCTCCTTTCAGGTAAACGAAAAAGTTTGATTCAAAAGAATTGTAATGGATACACGAATTTAACGGAATATGTGAATGGTTCTAAAACGAAGGCTGTTTTCGTAATTTTTTCTTTTGCAGCCATTTTTAACATGAATTAATAATATGTCGCACCAGACACTTGCTTTCTGCAAGCTAGCCTGTCTCGTTTCAAAGGGAACGACACTGAGCAGTCGCTCCATTGCATGCACCTATCTGGTCTCAACCTTTCCGCTACATCCTTTGAATTAAGTCTTCTTCATTCGTTAAAGTAAAAATGACCTTGAACCAAGTATTTTATTCGTAATAAAAACAACAATCTTTTAGAAAGAGTCTTAAAGAAACGGCTTCAGTTCTTGTTCTACTTTCTCACTCATCACATGATCACATTCCTATCATTAGAAAAAACCCCCGGTAAAACCGCGGGTATCTTTAGTATTGTACAGATTGCACTATTTCTACCATTTTTTTTGCGCTTTCTGAGACTTTGTTACTTTCAACATGAGTCGTAATTTTAACTCCACCAACTCCAGCAATTACCTCGTAAGTCTTTTCGTCTAGCTTATTTACAATCGTGTACATAAACTGTTCCTCTGACTTACTCGTTTCTTCTACAATTAGTTCTGTAGCAATGTCGATAGCTTTATCGTAAAGCAATGTACTCGTTCTCTTTTCATTCGGATTTAAGAACAAAATATAGGACTCACTGCCTTCTTTCAAAATTAAGTTATTGCCTGAATGGGACTCAATTTCGAATGATTCTGGCAAATAAAAAGAGAACTGTTCGACATCCTCATTAGGGTCAACTGGTGGTTGTTGAAAGGCTTCTTGAATTATTTTAGTTGCTTCTTTCTCTACTTCTTCAGGAGATAGAGAGCAACCAAATAAAAGAATGGTAGACAAAGTCACAGTGAAAGCGATTTTAAAAAACTTCACTGCTGCTTCCTCCTTTATGCCTAGGACTCCTATATTATGATAACCTTGTATAAAAAAGATTGACAAGGGAAAATTCTAATCCTTATTTTGGATAAAACATAACTTATCTAATTTTTACAAATTGGTAACATACAAGTCTTCGCCCCTATTTTTTGAAAATGACAGATCACACCCCCAGCTTCAACTACATTTTGGTATGATTAACAGAGAAAACAATTTTAGGAGGGCTACCAAATGGAATTAATCGTTTATTTAGCAGGAGAAATCCATACAAATTGGCGAGATGAATTAAAACAAAAAGCAGAAAGCTTACAGTTACCTGTTAAATTCGTCGGTCCGATGGAAAATCACGATCGATCAGATTCAATAGGGGAAGACATTTTAGGGAAACAACCAACAAACATTTATAAAGATGAAGTAGCCTCAAGTATTAACAATCTAAGAACTACTGTTCTAATGAATAAATCAGACATTGTCATTGCAAAGTTTGGAGAAAAATATAAACAATGGAATACGGCAATGGATGCCTCAACTGCTGTATCTCTTAACAAGCCTTTAATACTTATTCGACCTGAATCTCTTCACCATCCATTAAAAGAGTTATCCAACAAAGCGAATGTGACCGTTGAAACAATGAATCAAGCATTAAAAGTTTTGTCTTACATCTTTGAAGAAGGTAATATTGATTAAGTTAAAAAAGCTCAAGAGGAGTTTTATACTCTCTCTTGAGCTTTTAATGTCTGATTCTTTTTATTTTGATACTCCCATTGTCCAATGAGCATATGTAAAATATGTTGGAACATTTGCGAGCGCGTCACCATTCCATTTGTGAATATTCCAATGGCACCTTCATTTTGCCGGACATCATCTTGATTTGTATAAGTGTCCATTATTTCACCAAGCTCTTTCCCTTTTTTCAAGGCTTCGTAGATTTCACTCGGTAGCGGGATTCTCGCTCCTCCAGCTACGTACACGTTGAAATTATGATCAACTAATGCTCCCCAATTACATAAATAGCAAATTTCATCAGATTCGAACACGCCCCCCTCAAGGCCAATCCCAATGTGGGCTTGCTCTTTTACTAGAGCATTTTTCGCTCGATTCATCGCGCCTTGTAGTGTTTCCTCATCAGAAAATGGCTGCTCAGAAACTTCTGATGGCACGTTTAATTCAATGAACTCGACGCTCGGAAAGTGACGGAATGCATTTTTTACCGCATCAACTTTTGCTCGATTCGTTGTCCCAATTGCAATTTTCATGTTCTCTCCCCTTTGTATTCACTCTACGCATTCTGCTTAATCGTAGATACCGTTGTTCGGTCACAAGCCGTAACAAGCTTAACAAGCAATTCTTTTGCCGCTGCATAATCATCAACATGAATCATAGATGCATGGGTATGGATGTAGCGTGAGCAAATTCCAACTACTGCAGAAGGTACCCCTTCATTTGAAATATGAACTCGACCAGCGTCCGTTCCACCTTGAGAAACAAAGTATTGATATGGGATATCGTGAGTTTCTGCCATATCAAGCACAAATTCACGCATGCCACGATGTGTCACCATGGAACGATCCAGAATGCGAAGGAGAGCCCCTTTCCCTAATTGGCCAAATTCATTTTTATCCCCTGTCATATCATTTGCCGGACTTGCATCAAGTGCAAAGAATATGTCTGGTTTAATCATATTAGCTGCAGTCTGAGCCCCTCTTAACCCGACCTCTTCTTGCACTGTTGCTCCTGAGTAAAGGGTATTTGGGAGCTGCTTATCTTTTACTTCTTTCAGCAATTCAATGGCTAGTCCACAACCGTAGCGATTATCCCATGCTTTTGCTAGAATTTTTTTTCGGTTGGCCATCGGTGTGAACGGACAAATCGGAACAATTTGCTGACCTGGCTTTATCCCAAGCTGAAGGGCATCCTCCTTCGAATCAGCCCCTATATCAATCAGCATATTTTTAATGTCCATAGGACGCTTTCTTTTCTCGTCACTTAATAAATGTGGTGGAATTGAGCCGATAACACCGATAATAGGCCCATGATCAGTTATAATTTGAACCCGCTGCGCGAGTAAAACTTGACTCCACCAACCTCCAAGAGTTTGAAATCGGATCATACCATTTGCCGTAATGGAAGTCACCATAAAGCCAACCTCATCCATATGGCCTGCAACCATGACAACAGGGTCTTTTTCACCCCCACGCTTCACGCCAAAAATACTACCTAATTTATCTTGAATGATTTCATCCGCATACTTTTGTAGCTGACTTTTCATAAAACGACGAACGGCGTGTTCATTACCAGGTGCTCCTGGTAATTCCGTTAACGTACGAAACATTTCAAGTGTCTCAACATTCATCTTTAAGTCCCCTTCTTTTCAGGTATTCAGACGGAACCATTATGTAGGATTAGCTCCGATGAGTATGTAAAAAATAGATACTACGCTTCCATTTTACAGAAAGTTTAAAAACCTTTCCACTTTTTCACGTAATGTTGGTGAAATGTACTCATTGATCTTTTAGTTGTTTGACGCTGTCGCCTTTTCAATCAAGTGGAAAGAACGGTATACTATTTGAAAAGAATGGAATAGGAGGTTTTACGGTATGAAGTGGAAAAATTTTTTAATCGGGGCAGGGGTTGGACTACTTCTAGGGTATTCTGCTAAACAACTGCTTCAAAAAGAACGTCTTTCTCCTAATCAAGCACTGTCTATTGTGAAAAAAATGTTTAAAGAAAAAGGACCGATTAGTGGTTCATGGATTTATACGATTCCACAAACGATTACGTTGCACGATTTATCTTATAACGTATACAAAGTAGGAATTAGTCGAACATTTAAAGATAAAGCTGAACAATACGAAGCATTTGTTGATGTCGAAACCGGAGATGTTTTAAAAATCGAAAAGCTCACTTAGCAAAGAGTATGAATGGAAAGAACCTCTAGGTACTCCCGCTACATGAGCTAACAATTTTAAGCCACCTTTTCGTTCCAAAAACATACTAATAAGAAAAGCACAAAGCGCCCGCTTATCGGCGAAGGGCGCTGGAGGACCTGCGAGGAGGCTTCCGTCGCCACAGCAGGGCCTAAGCGACCCGAGCTGATGGCGCTTGGAGCTAGACACCAAAAAAACGGTAAAGAGAATACTTTAACACTTTATTGAACTTAAACTTTCTGTAACAATAAAAAATCGTCCTTTCTTTATTCTAACCACATCTTACAGAAAGGACGATTTTTTATGAACAATGAGAGTTAATAAAGGGACGTCACTTTTTAGACGGATATTTTGCTTCTGCTCGATAAATTCGTTGTCCCTTTTTCGAAAACTTCTCTTCATATTCTGTCATTATATTTCCTTCAAAGTCACTTTTGTGTAAATCTAGACTCACAAATTTTAACAATAAACCATATTCTGAAAAGCTTTTTAGTGAGTACTCAAACAATCCTTGATTATCCGTTTTAAAATGAATCTCACCTTCATCAACCATAATGGTTTCAAAAGTAGATAAAAATGTTTTATACGTTAAACGACGCTTCTCGTGGCGATTTTTTGGCCATGGATCTGAGAAGTTTAAATATACTCGACCAATCTCACCAGGCGCAAAATAGTCGGTTAAGTTTTTCGCATTTACATTTAAAAGCTTTAAATTTGGAAGCTGCTCTTCCTCTAATTTACTTAAAGCTGATACAATGACGCTCTGATACAATTCAATACCGATGTAATTAATATGTGGATTTTGTTTAGCCATCCCTACGATAAATTGACCTTTTCCTGTACCTACTTCAATATGAATGGGGTTTTCATTTTGAAATATTTCATTCCATTTTCCTTTTACCTCTTCAGGATTCGGAATGACTAAATTTGGATGTTGTTGAATATATTCATTTGCCCAAGGCTTATTTCGTAAACGCATTGTCTGTTCTGCACCTCAATATCGTTTTGTAATCGAAGTAAAAGATATCATGAAATTCAAAGAAATCGCAAGTGAAAATTCAATTTACTTTTTCTAATCATTCATCTGTGTTATTGCTTCCCTTTTTAATTTGAAATTTAAAAGAACTGGATTTATTCATAAAACCAACTCATTCAAACACTTCAAAATGAATTCGCTTTTAGAACCAATAAAAAAATAGTAAGCATCCGTTCCGTTGCATCGAGTAAAAATGCTCCTGAACAATGGATTTGATTAGTTTCAAAAACATTTCAGCCTTTTTTTAAAGATTGTTGTTTTAGGGCGAAAAGAGGATGCTTTCCGAACTTGCACAGGACGTGTTCGCCTTTTAGCAGAGGTTTAAACTATTATCATCATCTCATATGTGGGGTCTTCGTTTCTTGTTGTTCCACTGAAATACCTTCCACTTTAACTATTACAACAAGTCCAAACCAAATAGTAACAATGTATACAAAAACACCCATATTTAAAAAAGGCAGTCCTAAAACTGCCTTCTTAACGCATATTCTCCTTTTATCCAGTAAAAGATAAAACTATATTTCGTTGGGGGTTGAAAAAATGCAATTAAATCACGAACATCAATTAATGTTATTAAAAGATATTCTTTCTGAGCAACATAGCGAGTGTTGTGGTACTGAGTCAGAATATGAACAAATAGATCGACTGATTCAATCTTTGCTTAACAACGAACAAATTAGTCAGTCTTTAAAACAATCCTTACAACATGTTTACCAATATAGTCAAGAGCGAAATAATGGGCCTGATTATTCCGATCATATCCAGTCATATCGTGACGATATTCCGAATTGGATTACTAATCTTAATACGTTTTCGTAAGAACTCCGTGCAAATCTTGAAGGCGAAGCTGCATTTCCTCATGCTGTCCCTTCGTCTTTAACCACGCAACAGAAATAATTAATTGAACTAACACATACCAATTCATTCGTGTCATTAAATTTTCCGTTAGTTCAACTCCATATTTCTGTAACCATTGCTCCCATTCATTCTCTGGGATATATGAATATAACAGCATTCCTAAATCAATCGCCGGGTCTGCAATCATCGCTCCGTCCCAATCAATCAAATAAAGCCGTTCTTCATTGGAAAGTAGCCAGTTATTATGGTTTATATCACAGTGACATACAACCATTTCATTATGTTGTATATTAGGTAACTGCTCTTCTAAAACCACCAACGCTTGTTGAATGGCAGGAATGAGAATCAGGTCTTGATCGACCGTATTTTTCACTTCAGACAGCAACTCGCCTGGTGTAAGTGGTTGTTTCCCTAAACGCTTCAACATATCGAGAAGCTCTTGTGAATGATGAATTTTATATAGAAGTTGAGCCACTTGTTCATCATTCATGTCTTTTGGCTTTAACTCTCTCCCGTTCAACCAATGTTGAGCCGTAATAACGTCACCGTTCTCCATTCTTCTTGTCCATACTAATTTAGGTACAATTCCTTCAGCAGAAAGAACAGCTAGAAACGGAGAAGAGTTTCGCTTCAAGAAAAGTCGTTTTCCATCTTTCTCAGCATAATATGCGTCCCCAGTTGCTCCTCCTGCTGGAGATATTGCCCACTCGCTTCCTAATACATACTCCAACCAATTTACATTCAATTTCAAGCCCACATTTCGTTTTAATTTTTGATGATTAGTCATAGTTTCATTCCGTTAATGATATTATCGTAAGAAATAAAAAAGACAGCTATTGGACCATGAGTGCATAACAATAGCTATCCTTCTAAATTTTATCGTTATCTTATATTTTAAGTCAAGCAAAAGTCGTGTTAGTTTTGATACAACACATACGTTCCGATACGTTTGAGAGCTATCTTTTCGAAGACATGTTGAACCGGTTCCTCTACTGAACAAGAAGTAGGGGTACAAGCTACCTTCCACCCTTGATTATTTTCCAGAAATAGCATAAATTCCTTATCGTTATTTTTATGGATGACTATCACTTTATCCCAAGGGCCATAAGAGCTAACATGGTCGTACCGATAAGCAATGATGCCGTCATGGGAATGAAAGAAAGAACAATGCTCTTTCACCTTTTCTGCACATGCCAGTCGAAAAATGCCATGATATTTCCGAATGGAAATTAATTGCTTAACGTATTGTATATCTTCTTCAAAACGCTCACGCCTATTCCAGTCAAGCTGATTAATATGATCTGGAGATTTGTAACTATTTTCCTCTCCATATTTCGAACGATAAAACTCTTGACCACTATGGATGAATGGAATCCCTTGGGACAAAATCACAATACCTAGCGCTAATCGTTGCCGATCTCGTCTCATTTCTTCCGTTTCATCATCCAAACTTAAGCTCATTTTATCCCAAAACGTATGATTATCATGGGACTCAACGTAATTGACAGATTGTACAGGATGTTGAAATAACCCTCTTAAATGTGGGTTATAAGGAATAGAGCCTGTCACAGACTCTAACATACCGGAAATTTTATGCGGATTACCAAGAGCAAACCCCTTATCATGAATAAGAAACGTACTTCCTTTTACCGTATCTCGAAAATGGTCATTAAAAAAAGATAATCCAGGCATTTTGATAGCATTCGCAATCGTTGCTTTTTGATTGTACGGCAATGGGGTTTGTAAATCCCATCCTTCTCCAAGAATGATTGCATCGTGTTTCCATTTCCTTACTTCTTCGTGAACCTTATTCATCGTTTCGATATCTAAGATACCCATTAGATCAAAACGAAAGCCATCTACATCATATTCTTCCATCCAGTATATAACAGAATCTATTATATATTTCCGAACCATCTTACGCTCCGAGGCTATATCGTTTCCAACACCCGTTCCGTTTGACGGAACCCCATACTGGTCATGACGAAAAAAATAGCCTGGCACTAATTTCTCAAAATGAGATTCTTCCCGAATAAAAACATGATTATAAACGACATCCATTATGACCTTTAAGCTATGTCGATGAAATGCTTGAATCATTTCCTTAAGCTCTCGAATTCTTACTTTTGCATGAATTGAATCTGTCGCATAGCTTCCTTCAGGAGCATTAAAATGAATCGGATTGTATCCCCAATTATATAATTGATCTGGTTCTGTTTCATCAACTCCCGCAAAATCATTAAAAGGCAAAACTTCCACATGTGTGATACCTAACTCGGTTAAGTATCGCATCCCAGTAGAAAACCCTTTCGGAGTAGATGTATTCCATTCAGTAAACGCCTTATACTTCCCTTTTTGTTCGATACCACTATGTGGATGAATTGAAAAATCTCGAATGTGGAGTTCATAAATAACAGCATCTGTACTTTTTTCAATTGGAGGAACCTCAATTTTTTCTACCATTGTTTGTTCTAAGTCAATGATGACACCATACTCTCCATTCTGTGAGACTGCTTTTGCATAAGGATCCACCACTTCATTCCACACTAAGTTCACACATACTAAATATGAATAATAGAATCCTTCATAATTACCTTCAATTGTAAAGCTCCAAATCCCTCTCTTTTCTCTTCTCATTTGGATTTGCTTTACTTCCTTCGTCTCTGGATGAGTGAGCTTTAAAATCATCGCCGTTGCAGTTGGTGCCCATACTTTCCCTGATATGTGCGATTGATTATATTGAATTCCAAGGTCGACTCCCTCATAGTAAAACATTTCATCGAACTCTCTTGTACGAATAACAGCTCCCATTTGCAGATCGGTTTTGCATCCCGATTCGTCAACAATGTAGTGCGTTTCTCCAAATGATAAAGGATTTGGAAGCTTTACAACATATTTATGAAAACGATCAATTCGGTACGATTCTTTTAATTGAAGATGAATGTTTTCGTTACTTGTACAAAGGTAGAACTGTTTATCCTGATTTCCAATTCGTTCTTCCGGCCATAAAATGGTTACGATGTTCATGTCATCTAAATACGCTTCATATTCGCGTTTCACAGTAAGCAAATCATCGTCACCTCCTTTGAGTTGGTCCAATATCAACGGAATATAACGCCAATAGTATTTTTATAACCACTTTTCTCTTTATTCACACGTTAATTTTATCATTGAAGAAAGGAAACGTTTTCATTATTCTCAAAAATTTTTAGTAATTCTGAATCAATTACTGCTTTATGTTTTACGTGCCTATTATTTAAATTATGATGTCTTGTTGGAAAAGTTCACTTCATTTGTAAAGTTAGAGGTGATTATGAACACAACATAATTTTACAAATCAACCACTTACAAAAAGAATGTTACATATTAAAATGAATACTTAACATTCCCCTCTAGACATCTGTTTTTATAGGAAGTTGGGTATTGAGCATTCTACGCGAGTAAAGGCAATAGTAAAAAATGACCGTGAACAATGTATTTTATCAACAAACTTTTAAAGAAGCTTATAAGAAACATACATGATTTTACACTCACACCCCGGACATGAAAATTTATTCTCCCCGGGGTTTCCTTTCTACCATCTACCTAACATGATCGCTCATTCAGCTCATGAGTAATTTTTATTTTCACAGAAAAAGCGCAAAGCGCAAGTCCTTAGGCGAAGGGCGCTGGAGGACCTGCGAGGAGGCTTCCGTCGCCACAGCAGGACCGAAGCGACCCGCTTGGAGCTAGACACCAAAAAAAACGGTAAAGAGAATACTTTAACACTTTATTGAACTTAAACTTCCTGTAACAATAAAAAAGGGAATCATTGTAGCAACGATTCCCTATCGGTTCACATATCAAATTCAAATCGATCGTAGGAATTAGTTAACGTAATGGATAGCAACATTTTCGCCATTTTTAGTTGTTGGTGTTTAATTGGTGATGGGTTTTGCTGGAGCTTTTCGATCCATTCCCGATAGCTTCGCTTATCCACGGTACGACACTGTCTTGGCAACTCAGGTGCATGAATGTACCCCATTCGGCTAATTATGAATGGTCTGATTGGCAACTCGACTTCGCATTCTTTTACAATACGCTGAACAATATTGACAGTACGATTAAGGCTTGGCAATGGGTTGACCATCTTCTTCTCCCCTTCTTGTCCCCTTCGAACCCAAAAGCGTCCTTCACTAGCCATCACCACTTCTTCTTTTTCACCCGTGATAATTGATAAACAGAGAATCTCATTAGGACAAATGATAACGACGTCTGCTTCAATCGGAGCTTTTTTTATCGAAAACACAGGATAATATAATATTAAATATTGGTCAGGTAAAGATTGAGCCAAATGCTTTAACATCGTATCTTGTTCGTATTTTTTATCCAAGTAAGAGCAAGATCTAACAGTTGAGCTTGCCCAAATTAATTGATGTTGAAAAATATGATCTAAAAAAGGTTGTTTTTTATCTGAGATTTGTGATGGCTCCTCTTCTTTTAATTGTTCCCATTGTCGTTTTTTAAATCGAATGAACTGATTGGTATACCTTGTCACATCTATTTCATAACGAGATATATAGTCTTCTATTTTAATGATTTGAGCCACGTCTTCCCTCTCCTCTAAATTACATTAAAAGTTGTACAATAAAAGGACATAATAGTGAAGCAAACACTGCGCTTAATGTCATAGATATTGAACTAATCGCACCTTCAATCATTCCAAGTTCGTATGCTTTCGCCGTTCCAATCCCGTGAGATGCTGCTCCTAAACTAACACCCATTGAGATTGGGTGATGAATCCGCGCATGCTTTAACACGAACGGTCCAATAATGGCCCCACCTATCCCCGCAAACATTACATAAACCGCGGCCAAAGAAGGAGCACCTCCAATGATTTCAGCTATATCCATCGCCACTGGAGATGTAACAGATTTAGGCGCCAGCGAGCGTATAAGCGCATCATCTACTTGAAAAACGAATGAAAGTAGTAATCCTGACAATAAACCTACTATTGTACCAACGAACACACTTACGATAATAGATAATGCATGTTCTTTTAGCTTTCTTCGATTTTGGTAAAGGGGATAGGCGAATGCAACAACCGCTGGACCTAATAACTCATCAATCCATCTGCCACCAAGCATATACGTCTCATACGGTATTCGTAACATTACGAGAAGAATAATCAGTAAAACGGTTGATGTAGCGATTGGAACAAGGATTGGTTGTGGAAACCGTTTGTATACCTTTACCATCAACTGATATAAGGCAACCGTTAATACGATAAAAAATAAAGACTCAACGATTCTCATAAGCTATGCTCCCGTTTATAAACCGTTTTCGCTGCCTTTTCTTTTCCTACCATCCACTGATTCATCCACCCTGAAGTTAATATGACGAGAATTGTGCTTACTATTACGATGAAAACAGTTAAAATTCCCTCCAATGAAAAAAGGGAGAAATAATTCATCACGCCGACCGTAGCAGGAATAAATAATATCGGCAAATATTTCAGCAGAAGTTCACTTCCATCCTTCAACCACTCCGAGTGAATCCCCCTTATGTGTAACACCCCAAATAAAATTAACATTCCAATAATACTCCCTGGAATCATTAACTGAAACACAGTTTGTATATATTTACCTAATTGATATATGCCATATAAAAGAATAATTTGCAAAATCGTTCTAATCCACTTATTCATTCCCTCTCTCCTTTACATCTCAAACTGTACGACTCTTCTATATTTCGGGCTATTCAGAGGATGGGTCTCAAATAAATAAACACCATCAACGTGAAATATTGTATTCTTTATCACTTCATGTTCCAAAGGATGGTACGGAGTTTTCGCATGCCATTTACGCGCCAAAGTAATATGAGGAGTAAACGGACGTTGATCAAGCTGAAACCCGAGATTTTCGCAAACAGTATAAATTTGCTTTCGAAGTTGTTCTAGTTCTTTACTCGGGTAAACCCCAAACCATAAGACTCGAGGCGAGTAGGGTAAGCCGAATGTTTGAAGTTGAGACAATGTTAAGGAAAATGGAGAGAAGGCTCGGACAGTCGATGCCACCTCTTGGACAAGTTGCTCCTTTAATATCTTATCTGCTATCCCACCTAAAAACGCCAACGTCAGATGATAATCCTCTTTATGAACCCAAGTTTTAAAACTCTCTCTATTATTTTTTCGGCACCAATTATCTATCTTTAAAGCTACCTCTTCTGGAAGGTCAACAGCTATGAAATAATGTGGATTCACCTTTCACACTCCGTTCTTAATGACTTGAAAATATTGTAACAAACAAGCAATTCTTTTGCATCGTTATTCTTATGTCATTGTGGTATGATGAAATGTAGATACCCATAGGGCTATTGATATCGGAAAGGATGAGTAAAGGATGAGAGTCGTTGATAACATTGCTGACTTAATTGGCCAAACACCTTTAGTAAAAATAAACCGACTTGCACCTAAAGACGGTGCCGATATATATGTTAAATTGGAATATTTTAATCCTAGTCGCAGTGTGAAAGACCGCGCAGCGTATAACATGATAATAGAAGCCGAAAAAGAAGGAAAGTTAACAAAAGGCTCCACAATTATTGAACCGACGAGCGGAAATACAGGCATTGGGTTAGCAATGAATGCCGCTGCACGAGGATACAAAGCCATACTCGTCATGCCTGATACCAGTACGAAAGAACGGATAAACTTACTGAAAGCCTACGGTGCTGAAGTCGTTTTAACACCTGGAGATGAGAAGATGCCAGGTGCTATAAAAAAGGCGCATGAACTAGCAAAACAAATTCCAAACAGCTTTATTCCGATGCAGTTTGAAAACCATTCGAACCCAGACGCCCACAGAGGAACAACAGCAGTTGAAATTATTGAAGCAATGAAGGAGATTGGAAAACCTTTATCTGCTTTTGTCGCTACAGCTGGAACCGGTGGAACAATTACTGGGACAGGTGAGGAGCTCAAAAAGTCATTCCCACAATTGAGCGTTCACGTCGTAGAACCGAAAGGATCTCCCGTATTATCCGGTGGAGAACCTGGTCGACACAAGCTCGTAGGAACGAGTCCAGGCTTTATCCCACCTATATTAAACACATCCATTTTTAACGAAATTATACAAGTACATGATGAGGATGCTTACGAAATAACTCGGAAACTAGCGAGTGAGGAAGGCATCCTTGTTGGCCCATCCTCTGGTGCAGCAGTTTTTGCTGCAATTGAAGTTGCGAAAAGATTACCAGCTGACCAAGTTGTTGTATGTATGACAGCTGACACAGGTGAACGCTACTTATCAAGTGATTTATTTCGCTTTTAATTATTCATAATAAGAAACATACATGATTTTACACACACCCCGGACATGAAAATTTATTCTCCCCGGGGTTTTTTCTTTCTACAACATGATCGCTCATTCAGCTCATAGGTAATTTTTATTTCCACAGAAAAAGCGCAAAACGCAAGTCCTTAGGCGAAGGGCGCTGGAGGACCTGCGAGGAGGCTTCCGTCGCCACAGCAGAGCTGATGGCGCTTGGAGCTAGACACCAAAAAGCTGTAAAGACACTTTATTGAACTTAAACTTTCTGTAATAACAAAAAAGGTTTCCAATCAATAAGAGTTGGAAACCTTTTTTCATGACTGTTTTTGTATACATCGTTGCTATTTGAACATGAATTGATGAAAATCTTGAAGCGAATGGCGGTCGCTTTTCGAATTTGCACAGGTCATGGACGCAATGGTTCATTCTATGGTACCCACCTCAACTTGCATGCTCGTCTGTGAGTTCTTCGGCTCATGCTGTTCCCACTTGGATATCCCCATTCGCAAATAACCGAAAACAACAATCCATTAGAAAGGGGCCTTTATCATGAATAAATCGATTCTTCTCTTCTTTTCGGAAGCCAAAACAATAAGAGTAGCCCAAGCATTGTCATCATCGTAAAAAATGTGTAAACCCCCATAATTTCATAGCGCTCTAAAATTAGTCCCCCAATAAACGTACAAAACCAGTTTCCCAATCCATTACCAATGGCTGAATAAATCGATATCGCTGTTGCTCCTACACTTTTTGGGGTCATTTTTTGGACATATTGAAGTGCAGCTGGGATAAATAGACCAATGGAAAACCCTTGAGAAATAATGGTTGCATACACAAGCCAAATTGGAGGTTCAAAAATATACAACGCCCATCTTAAAGCTGATACGAGAGCAGCTAAAATCAGTACATGTTTAATCCCTAATTTTACAATAAAACGACTCACTATTTTCATAAAAGGCGCTTCACTACCAGCCCCTAATAAAAAGGCTAATCCAACTCCCGCAAGTCCTGCACCTAACTCATGAATAAAAATCCCGAAGTAAATATTATTAGCTAAAATAGGCCCTAAAATTAAGAAGGTACAAATTAAAAACAGAAAATAATGAGGGATTTTCCGCAACTCTGTTAAACCTTTTTTAAGACTGATTTGCACATGGTCACTTTCTTTAGGCAATTGCACTGCAAACATGATTGCTATCCAAAGCACTGCTGAGAAAGAATAAAAGATTACACGTAAATGAAAGCTTTCAGATAACCATCCAACAAAGAGTGCCGAAACAGCAAAACCAATGGCTCCCCATAACCGAATCGAACCGTATTCAACATTCGTTCGCTCTACATAATTCATGGCCACGCTATCTGATAAAGGTACAATTGCGCTTTGAACAATGGCTAATAACGTTGCAACGAGAATGATAGCATAATAGTTTTCTAAAAATGCGTAAACAAGACCAAATACTCCTCCAGCGACCAATGAAAAAACGATGATTTGAATGGGTTTCCGGGTTGAATCACTAATCATTCCCCAAATCGGTTGAACGATAATCATTACAACAGGACTGATCGACATTACGATTCCGATTTGAGAGCCTGACAAGCCCACAACTTCTTGCAAGTAAACTGAAAGAAGCGGAAACAGTGAACCGAATCCGAAAAATACAAAAAAATAATACGAATAAAAGTGATACTTGGCAGAGCGTTCCTCACGCCTTAACGTAACTTCCATACATTCCCCTGCTTTCTTATCAACACCTAAAATCCTTTTCAAAAGCCGCTCCCATTTAAAGGAAGCGGCTTCATTATTTTATCATAACTCTATTTCATAACCTACGTTATTTTGCTAATTCGTAAATTGCCTGTGTGTAAATAGATGTTGCCTTTAACAAATCTTCAATCATCATGTATTCATCTTTTTGGTGGACAACATCTTCTCTACCAGGAAAAAGTGGCCCAAAAGCAACCCCTGCTTTCAACGCTCGCGCATAAGTTCCTCCACCGATGGAAATGAGCTTCGTTCGTTCCCCCGTCTGCTCTTCATATACACGTGATAGTGTTTCAATAAGCGGATGATTTTCTTCAACATAATGTGGATTTGAGTTTGTAAAGTGAATGATTTCTCCATCTCCCAAAGAACGAAGCTTCTGTTCAATTTCTTCTCCAACCGCAGTGACAGGATAACGAATATTAAACCCAACTTCACTTTCTCCATCTGCTTCATATCTAAACATGGCAGCATTTACAGTTAATTCACCACTAATTTCATCACTACACGCGATGCCCAGTCGATTACCACGCGTGTCACCATAAAACATTTCACTAATCCATTTAACATATGTAGACCCACGTGCATCTAACATAACAGGAGGTGAAGATAAGAATGTCGCTAACAACACACCAGCATTTTTCCCGTTATTTGGTTCCATTGCGTGTGCGGAAACCCCTTCAATGGTAAATGTAATGCTTGAATTCGCCATATCCATTTTTCCTTGAACTGCTTCAGATTGGAGAAAATCATCAAATGCTTCTTTTAATTTATTTGTTTGTTCAACGAGCTGTACTGTCGCTTTTGCATAGTCAGGAACCATGTTAAAGCGTCTCCCCGACTCAAACGATAGCAACTGACATTCCTTGTCAGATAATGATGGTAAATCCAACTTAATTTTAGCGTCAATGATTCCTTTTTCCGCATTGATAATCGGGAAATCAGCGTCAGGTGCAAAACCAAGTGTCGGCATTTCTTCATGCTTAAAATAATGATCCACGCATCTCCAATCACTCTCTTCATCTGTACCAATAATCATTCGAACTTTTTTAGTTAATGGTAATCCTAAATCCTTCACTAATTTCATCGCATGATAAATGGCCATTGTTGGACCTTTGTCGTCAATAGCCCCCCGAGCATAAATTTTACCGTCCTCAATTTCTGCTCCAAATGGTGGCTTTGTCCAACCATCTCCTTCGGGAACTACATCAATATGACATAAAATCCCGACGATTTCATCTCCTTCACCCATTTCAATATGGGCAGCATACCCATCTAAATTTTTCGTCCGAAATCCATCTTGCTCAGCTTTTTGAAGTAAATACTGTAGCGCTTCATTGATTCCTTCACCAAATGGAGCTTCCTTTGTAATAGTCGATTCATCTAGTACACTCTTTATCCGTAAAAATGATTGTGTATCATTAATGACTTCCTCTTTCCGTTTTAACACTTCATTTTGCCAATTCATATTATCCGACCTCTCTGAACGTTTTCTTCCTTCATCTTAGCATGAAATGAAAAAATTATACATTTCCCTCTTGAAAAAATCCATAAAAACGAATATTATAATTAAGGTTTGATAATAATGTTCGTTTTTACAGGAGGTTTCCGATGTTTAATCTGAAGGAATATGGCACATCCGTTAAAACAGAAATGTTAGCGGGCTTTACAACTTTTTTAACGATGGTTTATATCGTAATCGTGAATCCAATTATTTTATCAGATGCAGGGGTTCCATTTGATCAAGTTTTCACTGCTACCATTATTGCTACTGTAGTCGGTACGTTATGGATGGCGTTATCTGCAAATTATCCAATTGCTATTGCACCTGGAATGGGGTTAAATGCCTATTTTGCCTATTCTGTCGTAGGTGCAAGTGAAAATATTACGTATGAAGTTGCTTTTTCAGCCGTTTTTATCGCTGGAGTAATCTTCATCATCTTATCCTTAACTCCTTTTCGAAAGCAGTTAATCGAAGCCATTCCATTGAATTTAAAGAATGGAATTACAGCAGGAATCGGGTTATTCATCGCATTTATCGGCTTGAGGATGACAGGAATCATTACTGACCACCCAACCAACTTAGTTACACTTGGTGATTTACATTCTTCTTCCGTTTTATTATCACTAGCTGGATTAGCAATTACGCTCATTTTAATGAGCTTAAACGTACACGGTGCCCTCTTTATCGGAATGATTGCTACTGGATTTATCGCGTACTTAACTGGGCAACTTTCGTTTGACAATGGTTTTACTTCTCTACCTACACTACCAGAAGGAATCATTGTTTCGAATCCTTTTGAAGCACTTTCTGACGTGTGGACTCATAGCTTGTATGCCGTCGTATTTTCATTTTTACTCGTTACAATTTTCGATACAACAGGTACGATGATTGGTGTTGCAAAGCAAGCGGGACTGATGAAAGGTAATGAGATGCCACGCGCTCGTAAAGCTCTTTTATCTGACTCAATTGCCGCAACGGTAGGATCCATGTTTGGAACATCCCCAACAAGCGCTTATATTGAATCATCCGCAGGAGTTGCAGCTGGAGGAAGAACAGGTTTAACTGCACTAGTGGTTGCCGTACTTTTCGGATTCACAGCCTTTTTCGGACCTACTGTCGCTGCTGTTTCTGGAATTGCTGCTATTACTGCTCCCGCATTAATTATCGTTGGAAGCTTAATGATGGGCGCAATTTCTGAAATTAAATGGAATGAAATTGACGAAGCTTTTCCAGCCTTTTTAGTCATTTTAAGCATGCCATTAACATCGAGCATTGCTACAGGTATTGCATTGGGATTTATTACCTATCCACTAATGAAAATTGTAAAAGGGAAAACAAAAGACGTTCATCCATTCGTCTACCTTTTTGCCGTATTATTCTTTTACCAATTATTCTTCTTAGGAGCTCATTAATCTAAACACAAAGAAGAGGTGCCCAATAGCACCTCTTTTTTGAATATTGTTTTCGTTTTATTCATATAGTTAACATAGCAGCATGTTTTTTATACTCATGTTAATATTTTGTAAAAATAGGCTTAGGACTAGAATCTCATCCCACCTATCGTGTAGAATAGAATTGTAACGTTTAACAACTTAATACAGTAAAGAGCCTCATTAAAAATGACATCGGAGTTGTAGTAAGGATAAAGGCTGCATTAAATAATAAGGAGTGGTTCTTTGAAACCTTCAACAAACCGGATGCTAACCCGAATTAAATCAGTCTACATGTTTATTCAAGAGAAAGGAACTGTTACGACTCAAGACCTCGTTGACGAGTTCGGCATTACGCCTAGGACCGTTCAACGTGATTTAAACGTGTTAGCATACAACGATTTGGTGCATAGCCCTGCTAGAGGCAAATGGACAACTACAGAGAAGAAGGTTAAGATGTCATCCTAAAAATGAAAAGAAAAATATACGTTTATATACATAGGGAACCTGTTTGTCAGGTTCCTCTTTTTTGTTCTTTCGACGCTCAAGCGTTCACACCTTTTGCATTTTTTAATAGATCGACTTCCTCATCCGTTAACTCTCGATACTCCCCTATTTCCAATTCTTCATCTAACGGCAACGGCCCCATTTTAACCCGTTTTAAATAAGTTACTTTTTTCCCTACCGCTTCAAACATCCTTTTTACTTGGTGAAACTTCCCTTCCGTAATGGTTAAATAGATGATGGATTGAGGCCCAGATTCGACGATGCTCAACTCCCCTGGCTTCGTTACATATCCATCATCTAAAACAACTCCCTGTTTAAATGCCTTTACATCATCTTCTGTTACTTCACCAAGAATATGAGCAAAATAGGTCTTCGGTACATGTTTTTTAGGTGAAGTTAATTGATGTGCTAACTGTCCGTCATTCGTAATGATGAGGAGCCCTTCCGTATCTTTGTCAAGCCTTCCAACCGGAAAAGGATCATAAATTGCATCCTCGTATTCTAAAAGGTCGATGACGGTTTCTTGTGATAAATCCTCAGTTGCCGATAGATATCCGGCAGGCTTATTCATCATTAAGTAAATAAATTCTTTGTACACAATCCGTTCTCCATGAACCGTCACTTCTTGTTCCTCAGGGTTTACATGCGTTTTTGGATCAGAAACTACTTCATCATCAACTTTTACAACCCCAGCTTTTAATATCTTTTTAACTTCTTTCCGACTTCCGAAACCTACATTAGCTAATAATTTATCGATTCTCAAAAAGAATCCACTCCTTTACCCTCTTGCTCTCTTCTTCCATTTATTCATTCTTGCGCCTAACAATACACGCAATAGTCCGGAGTAATATGCCAAGTATAAATAAGTGGCCCCGCCTGCTACGACACATATCGTTAATAAGAGAGCGGCTTCTACTTTTCCAGCTTGATAGTCAATAAAAAGTGACAAAATCGAATACATGGCTAATACAACGATTACCATACAAATATTGAAAATTCCCATTAAAACCGAGCGCTTTATAAATTGCTTAAAGCGATAATTTGCATGCCGTTTAATCATCGCAAAACTATAAAGAATGGAACCGGTAAAACCTAATGCGGTTGCCATAATTGAACCGTACGCTTCAAAAGCCATGATTAACGGTGTGTTTAATGAAGCTTTTATTATAAGCCCAAAAGTTAAACTGATTACTGCTAGCTTTTGTTTATTAATCCCCTGCAAAATCGCTGCGGACACAGTAAAGAAAGAAAACAACAAGGCTACCGGAGCGTAAGCCGCTAAAATGTTGCCCCCAACTTCATTATGATTATAAAACAGCATATAAGCAGGCTGAGCTAAAACAGAAAGACCAACCGCTGCTGGTAACACTAAAAACATAAGCAATTGAAATGTTTGATTAATTTGATGATTCAGTAATAGGTAATTTCTCTCTGTAAACGACTTTGTAATAGTTGGAACTAACGTTAAGCCAAATGCCGTGGCAAGCGATACCGGAATCATGACAATCTTATTTACCCAAAAGTTCACGATAGAGAATAAATCTTGTGCAATATCATCCTTGCCAGTTGCGACCATTGCTTTGTTGAACGTATTCGTATCAATATACTGATAAAGCGGTATTGCCAGCCCAACGAATACGAACGGTCCCGCATAGCGAAACAACTCTTTAAACATTTGCTTGAACGGAATATTTAATGAAGGTTCGGTGTTCGGCTGTAACGCTTCTAATGTATGTTTTCTTTTATACCAATAAACAATTAGCACCACTAGTCCACCGATCGCTCCGACAAACGCCGCAAATGTAGCATAACCTACTGCTGTTACTAAATCTCCGTTCCAAACCTTTAAAATCAAGTACGAAGAAGTTAATAAAAATATAATTCGCACAATTTGTTCGATTACTTGCGAGACAGCAGTTGGTCCCATAGATTGATGACCTTGGAAGAAACCACGCACTAAACTCATGACAGGTACGATAATTAACGCAAGGCTTACCATTCTAATGACGATAACAACATCCTCAATCGTGACATTGTCTAATTCATTTTTTCCTAAAGCTTGAGAAGCTAGAAATGGAGCCATCAAGTATAAGACGAGAAAAGCAATCAAACCCGTTAAAAACATGACTAGTAATCCCGACTTAAACATGCGTCTACTCGTTTTATAATCACCAATCGAATTATACTTAGAAACAAATTTTGAAACGGCTAAAGGAAACCCCATCGTCGCAATACTTAAAAAAACCGTATACTGGGCGTATCCATAAGAAAATAAAGCACCGCCCGTTTCACCAACTAAAGCGAAGAATGGAATAACGTATATCATCCCTAAAAATCTTGATATGTATGTTCCTAATGTTAGGACTAAAGTACCTTTTAATAATTTATTCGACATATCGCACTCACCATAATATTGGATTCAAATTGAACTTTACTATTTTACCACAATCTTTTCTATTGATGATATATTCTAGAAGACTTTTTCATGTTGTCCCGTTTCTCATCTTTCGATATAATCAAGAAATGATATTTGGATAAAGGAACGTGAAATGATGAAATATGATGTGATTGTCATCGGAGGAGGTCCATCAGGCTTAATGGCAGCAATCGCCGCGGGAGAAAGCGGTGCGAACGTTCTATTAGTAGACAAAGGATCCAAGCTTGGACGAAAACTTGCCATATCTGGTGGCGGTCGATGTAACGTAACAAATCGCCTTCCTGTAGATGAAATTATTAAACATATCCCAGGGAATGGACGATTTTTATATAGTGCATTTGCGGAATTTAGCAACGAAGATATTATTAACTTCTTTGAACGTCTTGGAATTCAATTAAAAGAAGAAGATCACGGTCGGATGTTCCCCACCTCCAACAGAGCTCAAGACGTAGTCGATGCTCTATTAGCTGAACTTAAACGACTAAATGTCACAATTCGTACGAATGAACCTGTCGAAACCGTCGTTTATGAAAATGGTGCAGTCAAAGGGATCATATTAAAAAATGGAGAAGAATTATTCGCAGACGCTGTCGTAATTGCTGTTGGTGGAAAGTCAGTCCCACATACAGGATCAACTGGAGACGGTTATGCGTGGGCTGAAAAAGCAGGTCACACGATTACGGAACTATTCCCTACTGAAGTCCCAATTACATCAAACGAACCATTTATTCAAGAAAAGGTGTTACAAGGACTATCACTAAGGAATGTCGCTCTCAGTGTTAAAAATCAAAAAGGGAAAAATATGATAACCCATCAAATGGATATGATTTTTACCCATTTTGGCATTTCTGGTCCTGCGGTTCTTAGATGCAGTCAATATGTCGTGAAAGAATTAAAAAAATCAAAAATGAATACAGTTACCATGACAATTGATGCTGTCCCGCATGAAAACGAAGAGATTCTATTCCAAACGGTATGTAATCGTCTAAAAGAAGAGCCAAAAAAGGCAGTGAAAAACGTATTAAAAGGTCTCGTACCTGAACGGTACCTATTATTTTTACTAGAGCAATCCAATATTGATTCTAGTGCCACATCCCGTCAAATAGGAAAAGAGAGCATACGTACTTTTGTTCAAAATGTGAAACAATTTTCCTTTACCGTTCATGGTACTTTGCCGCTTGAAAAAGCATTCGTTACAGGAGGCGGCGTTTCGGTTAAAGAAGTACATCCAAAAGAAATGGCTTCAAAGTGGATGAATGGCCTTTATTTCTGTGGTGAAATTCTCGATATACACGGTTATACAGGTGGATATAATATAACAGCAGCCTTAGTGACAGGGAGACTTGCGGGAAAGAACGCAGCCCAATATGCGAATAACTCCTTCTACTAAGAGATTACAATTATAGTTCAATAAATAAGAAACATACATGATTTTACACTCACACCCCGGATATGAAAATTTATTCTCCCCGGGGTTTTTTCTTTCTACCATCTACCTAACATGATCGCTCATTCAGCTCATAGGTAATTTTTATTTTCACAGAAAAAGCGGAAAGCGCCGCCTATCGGCGAAGGGCGCTGGAGGACCTGCGAGGAGGCTTCCGTCGCCACAGCAGGGCCGAAGCGCCCCGAGCTGATGGCGCTTGGAGCTAGACACCAAAAAAAACTATTGAACTTAAACTTTCTGTAACAATTTAAGAAAAAGGGATTAGGCTTTATGCCTAATCCCTATCTATTAATTGTGGAAATCCTTAAGCTTCATCTACTTCGTTCATTATTTGCTCAAACGCTTGAATCCTACCTGGACCATCCATTTCTAACAAGTTCACTTGTAACAGCTTAGTCAATACCTTTTTTTTCACTTTCGGATTGGGAATCGTTTGGAGAACTTCATGGCGACAATTCTCCAAAAACTGTATGTATGATTCATACTCATCATCAAATTGATCCGCTAATTTTTCTTTGATTTTTTTCGATAATCCTGGAAAAGCTCCATCAGTCGAGATGGAAACCGTAAGTTTTCCACGGGTGAATTTTGCTGGAACAAGAAATGTACTCTGTTCTGGTTGATTAACTAAATTAATTAATTGATTTTCTTTTACATTAGCTAAAACAGATGCATTTACCGACGGATTATCGGTTGCCGCAATAACAAGAAATGCATTTGCAATATCTTCTTTTTCAAATGTTTTCTTCTTCCATTTCAGCTTTTTCTCGGCCTCTAACTCACTAATTTCCGCCGTTATAATAGGACTAATAACTGTTATGAGTGCTTTACTATCTAGCAAGCCCCGAATCTTTCGCGAGGCTACTTTTCCTCCTCCAATGATTACAACTTCTCTCCCTTTTAAATTTAACATCACTGGATAGTGCATCATCTCTGCTCCTTATGTAAACTTATTCTTACTCTTCTACCATATAATTTACAGAAGATTCCTCATAAATAAAAGCTTAAAAGGGGTTTCCTTTTAAGCTTTACGCTAGTTTACGATATATGACCATCGCTGTAAAACAGTAGATTTGCTCTCCCTTTTGGTCACAAGTTGCCGCCACCTTATATTGAATATCAATAAATTGCTCTTCCGAAAGGGAAGATAAAAAATGATTCACTTCGTATTCTAAATCTTTTTCATGTTCTTCGTCAAAGAGAGCCACTTGATACACGCTTTAACACCACCCTAAATCACAATTTTCTGTATACGATTCACTCGCATCATTTTGGCGGAATAACCGGAATATGCGCTTGCCTTCTTGTATAAATCCATCCACTAAATCATATTGCTTTCCATCCTCATTTATGACAAGCATACCGATACAATCTTTCCCATAGAACAATAAAATATCTTCTTCATCTAATTTAATTTCCAATCGATCTGTCACATCTAACTTGAGGAATTTATCCATAAAACCCCCTCCTTAACATAATGTATTGAATCAATTCACCAATTATGATAACGCTTACAATTTTATGTTTTTAAAAGTTTGTCATAAACTCTATCTCATAACATGCAGCAAAAACGCTACATCCTATCGAAACTGACTTAAGAAAAGCGCAAAGCGCCGCTTACCGGCGAAGGGCGCTGGAGGACCTGCTAGGAGGCTTCCGTCGCCACAGCAGGGCCGAAGCGACTCGAGCTGATGGCGCTTGGAGCTAGACACCAAATAAAAAGGTAAAGAGAATACTTTAACACTTTATTGAACTTAAACTTTCTGTAACAAAAATAAAAAAGTAGATTTCACGTCTGGAAATCTACTTTTTTGTTCAATTCTTTATTTATGTAACTCGCTTTTTGGAACAGTTTCACCCTTCCACTCAAGCATGCCACCAACCATGTTAACTACTTTATCATACCCTTGATCCTGTAAATATAGGCATACGTTTTCACTTCTTCTACCCGAGCGGCAAATAAAAATATACTCTTTATCTTTCTCTAATTGATCTAAAACCATCGGAATTTGTCCCATTGGAATATGATCAGCTTCTTTAATCATTCCTTCTTGAACTTCCTCTTCTTCACGAACATCGATCAGCGCTAACTTTTCTCCATTTTCTAATTTTTGTTGAAGCTCTTCAGGGGTAATTTCCTTCACTTCATACATCCAAATACCACTCCTTTATCCATGCTAAGGTTATTATAACAAATGGGTTTTTAAAGTACTAATACAGCGTTTTTGCTCAACAAAATAAGTCATTGAAATCTACATCTAATTAAGCATCGTAAAAAACCCCCTCAGAACGAGGGGGATATGATTAATTAGCAACGATATTGACAAGTTTTCCTGGAACGGCGATCACTTTTCGAATCGTCTTGCCTTCAATTTGCTCTTTTACTTTCGAATCTTCTAAAGCAATTTGTTCCATTTGCTCTCTCGTTGCGTCTGTTGGAACATTTAATTTAGCACGTACTTTACCGTTTACTTGTACAACAATTTCAACTTCGTTATCTACTAACTTTGATTCATCAAATGTTGGCCATGCTTCATAAGCAATGGTTCCCGAATGGCCAAGCTTTTCCCAAAGCTCTTCTGTAATGTGTGGTGCAATTGGGGAAAGCATTTTCACGAAGCCTTCCATGTACTCCTTCGGTAAAACTGTCGCTTTATACGCTTCATTTATGAACACCATTAATTGCGAAATAGCTGTGTTAAAGCGTAAACCTTCGTAGTCTTCCGTAACTTTCTTCACTGTTTGGTGATAAACTTTTTCAAGTTCCGTTGCAGAAGCGTCTGTAATTTTCGCGTTTAACTCTCCGTTTTCTTCCACAAATAATCTCCATACGCGATCAAGGAAGCGACGAGCACCGTCAAGTCCGTTCGTTGACCAAGCAATTGATGCTTCTAGAGGCCCCATGAACATTTCGTATAAACGTAGAGTATCCGCTCCATGTGTTTCAACGATTTCGTCAGGGTTCACAACATTCCCTTTCGATTTACTCATTTTTTCATTGTTTTCCCCAAGAATCATACCTTGGTTGAAAAGCTTTTGGAACGGCTCTTTCGTTGGTACAACACCTAAATCATATAATACCTTATGCCAGAAGCGAGCGTATAATAGATGAAGAACGGCATGTTCTGCCCCACCGATGTAAATGTCTACTGGAAGCCATTTTTTCAATAACTCTGGATCAGCTAAAAACTCTTCGTTGTGTGGGTCGATATAGCGTAAGTAATACCAGCAACTTCCTGCCCACTGTGGCATTGTATTTGTTTCGCGACGGCCTTTTTTCCCTGTTTCTGGGTCTACAACATTAACCCAATCTTCAATGTTTGCTAATGGAGACTCGCCGGTTCCTGAAGGTTTAATTTCGCTTGTTTTTGGCAGCATTAATGGAAGCTCTTCTTCCTTCACAGGTGTCATTGTTCCGTCTTCCCAATGAATAATCGGAATTGGTTCGCCCCAGTAGCGTTGGCGGCTAAACAACCAATCACGTAAACGGTATGTTACTTTCTTTTCACCTTTTTGATTTTCTTCTAACCATTGAATCATTGCTGCAATAGCTTCTTCTTTGTTCAAGCCATTTAAGAAGTCCGAGTTAACATGTTCGCCATCACCCGTATACGCTTCTTTCTCGATATCTCCACCTGCTACAACTTCTTTCAATGGTAAGTCAAACTTTTTCGCAAATTCGTAATCTCTCTCATCGTGAGCAGGGACTGCCATAATAGCACCTGTACCGTAACTCATGAGAACATAGTCAGCAATCCAAATTGGCATTTTTTCTCCATTTGTTGGATTGATTGCGTAGGCACCTGTAAATACACCTGTTTTATCTTTAGCCAAATCAGTTCTTTCAAGGTCTGTTTTATTTACCACTTGATCAATGTATGCTTGAACTGCGTCCTTCTGAGCAGTTGATGTAATTTTCTCAACTAACGGATGTTCAGGAGCTAGTACGGCATACGTCGCACCAAATAATGTATCTGGACGCGTCGTGAAGACTGTAAACGTCTCGTTCATTCCCTCAACCTCAAAATGAACTTCAGCACCCTCAGAACGTCCGATCCAATTTCGTTGCATTTCTTTAATGCTTTCTGGCCAATCAAGTTCTTCTAAATCTTCTAATAAGCGGTCAGCATAAGCTGTAATTTTTAATACCCACTGTTTCATCGGGCGACGTTCTACTGGATGTCCACCACGCTCACTTTTCCCATCGATGACCTCTTCATTCGCTAACACTGTTCCAAGTGCTGGACACCAGTTAACAGGAACCTCATCAATGTATGCAAGACCTTTTTCGTAAAGTTTTAAGAAAATCCATTGTGTCCATTTATAATAGCTCGGATCTGTCGTGTTGACTTCACGATCCCAATCATACGAAAATCCTAGAGCTTGAATTTGACGGCGGAAATTATCAATGTTCTTTTTCGTAAACTCAGCTGGGTCATTCCCTGTATCAAGCGCATATTGCTCCGCTGGTAATCCGAACGCATCCCACCCCATTGGGTGAAGGACATTATAGCCTTGCATGCGTTTCATACGAGATAAAATATCTGTTGCTGTATAACCTTCTGGATGTCCAACGTGTAAACCAGCACCTGAAGGATAAGGGAACATATCTAGCGCATAAAATTTTGGCTTATCGGATTCCTCCGTTTTAAATGTTTTGTTATCTAGCCAATACGACTGCCATTTCTTTTCAATTTGTTGATGATTGAAACTCATCGTACTCCTCCTCACTGTTGTGCGTATTTTCCGTATCGCAAAACGATCTTTTAAACGTTTGCGGATGATATGTCCAACTTTTCATTTGATTTTCTGTTAATCAAACAATCAGTTAGAGCTTACTTCTCGTCAATCGTTTTTTGGCACTGTTCATCTTGCATTAACTTTCTAACAGAGTGGCTCTTTTCTATAAGATTTTTGTTTTTGGTTATGCAATCAATTACGAAAGACATACACTTCTCGTGACAAAATTGTCTCGTTTCTGCGCATGCATTTCCCTTTGAAGTCGCCGCCTTTCGCTTCAAGTATTACATCAATTCCTTGACCAAAAGGCAACAATGTATACAAAAACAGCCCAGCCTATAGA
The DNA here is from genome assembly GCF_022809095.1 of Bacillus kexueae. Taxonomy (GTDB): domain Bacteria; phylum Bacillota; class Bacilli; order Bacillales; family Aeribacillaceae; genus Bacillus_BZ; species Bacillus_BZ kexueae. The sequence continues at coordinate 59,016 of NZ_JALAZE010000002.1, read as the reverse complement.
AAAAAATAAAAAACTCCCATCCCTAAATAGGGACGAGAGATCATGATCTTCCCGCGGTACCACCCAAATTAGCGCAATTTGCGCCCGCTCTAATTCCGTAACGTGGAATCAACGACAAGTATTACTCTTTACCATTTCACACTTGCAACTCAAAGGGGAGTTCATGAAGGAAGAATGATTGACTTTCACCAACCGTCAACTCTCTAAACATTTTCCATTCACTACTATTCCTTTTCTACGTTCTTAAGGTATCGAGTTTTCTACTGCTATTTTATGAAATTTTCATTAGGAGTGCAAGTTTCTGTCGAAATTTTGCTATTGCGCTGTGTATCCACCATCAATAACATGAGCCTGTCCCGTAATCCCCATTGCTTGTTCACTAACTAAAAAGTGTGCATATTGGGCAATTTCTTGAACAGATAAAAGACGCTTTTGTGGAACTAACGGATAAATGACTTCCTCTAACACTTTATCCAATGGTACATTCCGGGTAGCCGCCAAATCTTCTAATTGATTTCGTACAAGTGGCGTATCTACATATCCTGGACACAAAGCGTTCACGGTAATTCCATGTTCCGCACCTTCTAAGGCTGCCACCTTTGTTAGTCCAATCACTCCATGCTTGGCACTATTATATGCGGACTTCCCAGCAAATCCAACTAGACCATTAATAGAAGCCATATTCAAAATTCTGCCGTACTTCTGCTCCTTCATAATTGGCATAACATGTTTCATCAACATGAAAGGACCTACAAGCATTACTTTTACGAGTTGTTCAAACTTTTCTGTAGGGAAGTCCTCAATTTTCGAAACATGTTGAAGTCCCGCATTGTTGACAACGATATGAACGGAGCCAAATTCTTCTTTTACAAATCCCACTAATGATTCAATATCCGATTCATTTGTTACATTACACGTTTTTGCATATACATCGTATCCTTCAAGCGATAATGCGTTCGCTTGTTCTTTAACAACATCCTCCTGTAAATCCGTTAATACGACTTTTACCCCTTCTGACGCAAGTTTTTTTGCGATTTCTAGTCCAATTCCTTGAGCAGCTCCTGTTACAATTGCCACATGATTACGCATGTTTCCATTTCCCCCTTTATTAAATCCCTATCCCAACTGAAAATAATAGGATGGCTAGGATAACACCGATTAATGGAACGATAACCGTTACAGCTCCAACTGCATTGTAAGCATCCTGATGTGTTTCTCCACAAATAGCCCGCACCGTTGTCACAACATACCCATTATGCGGTAGAGAATCAAGTGCTCCCGATGAAATCGAGACGACACGGTGAAGGGCTTCTGTATTCACTCCCATTTCTATATAATGGGGAGCTATTAGTGGTAACGCAATTGCTTGCCCACCCGATGCTGAACCTGTCATCCCCGCAATAACACTAACAGCAATAGCCCCTCCGATAAGAGGACTTCCAGGGATACTTGTCATGACATCAACAGCAGACTGGAATGCCGGTACTGCTTTTGCTACCCCTCCAAATCCTACGACCGCCGCAGTATTTCCAATAGCTATTAGAGCCCCTACCGTTCCAGCTGAAACAGCTGTCCAAAACGACTTAAAATATTTTCGATTTACTAAGTAAGTAGCAATTATTCCTCCCAATAAGGCGATAATTAATGCTGATTGCTTTAATGTATCGTGAAAAGCAAAAGAGAACACAAGGACGACCACTAAAGGTATCATCGATAGTAACGGATTCGGCAGTTCTCCTGTTTCCATTTCCGGATCATCTTCTCGTACTTGGAAAGTTTCGCCTCTCGCCACCGCTTTTTTAATCATTCGCATTAACCACCAATAACCGAAGAACATCATAAACAGCGCAACGATTAAGCTGACTTCCCAACCAGCGTAAGGACTTGTTCCTAAATGTTCAATTGGAATCCAGTTTTGAATCTCTGGCGAACCAGCCGATGTCATTGTAAACGTTACAGACCCAAAGGCTAATGTTGCAGGAATAAAGCGACGTGGTAAATTCGCTTGTTTAAATAATCCGACAGCCATCGGATAAACAGAAAACGCTACTACAAATAAGCTAACTCCACCGTACGTTAAGAAAGCGCATGCAGCCACAATTGCTAAAACTGCTCGCTTCATCCCTAATTTGTCCACAACCCATTTCGATACACTATCTGCCGCTCCACTATCCTCCATCACCTTCCCAAAAATAGCCCCAAGCAAAAACATTAAATACCAAGATGCAACAAATCCTGAAAAGCCTGCCATGTAGTTCCCAACTAAGTTCGCTTCTCCTTCATTCACTAGTTGCGGAAACAGCGGCATACCGCTTAATAATGCTACAAATAAAGCACATAAAGGCCCAGCTACGAGCAGGTTCATTCCCCGCATCGTTAAAACAATTAAAAGGATAAGTCCCCCAACTAACCCAATCATACTTAGCATTATTCCATCCCCCTTTGTCTATTTGTCCACTTAATTATGCTGCAAATTCTATGCCAATTTAGAGATTCACTTGTGACAATTATTAGAATTCTCAATCATTCCAATTTTCTGGACAATTAATATAGAAAAAGGTACACTTCTATTCCCCTTCCACTTTATCAGCAGTCCGAAAATCTGGACATACTTCCAGAAATTTGGACTAGTTGTGCATCCCATACTTCGATATCTTTTCATACATTGAGGACTTACTAATTTTTAATAATTTAGCAGCCTTACGCTTATCCCCGTTACATCTTTTCAACGTTCTGTCAATGATTCTCATCTCAAGCTCTTCTATTATTTCTTTCAAACCTTTATCTTCCTCATTTACAACTGCTTCCTGTTTTATGTATTCGGGTATATCATCCAAATAAATCTTCTCTTTTTTAGCCAAATGAATGGCTGATTCGATGACATGTTCAAGTTCACGAACATTACCATTCCAATCATAATATTGAAATGCTTTTATTACTTCTTCGCAAATTCCATGCATTCTCTTTCCAGTTCGTAGAGAAAGTTTTCCAAGAAAATGTTCAACTAATACCGGAATGTCCTCTTTTCGTTGTCTAAGTGGTGGAATATGGATAGGGATTACATTCAAACGGTAGTACAAATCCTTCCGAAATCTATTTTCCTTCATCATTACTTCAAGTGAACGATTCGTAGCGGCAACTATCCGTACATTAATAGGAATTGAATTCACTGCACCAATTGGTTCAACTTCTCTCTCCTGCAAGACTCGTAATAATTTCACTTGCATATGCATCGGCATTTCCGCAATTTCATCTAAGAATATCGTTCCTCCATTAGCACATAAAAACTTCCCTTTCTTCCCTCCTTTACGCGCTCCCGTGAAAGCACCTTCTTCATAACCAAACAGTTCTGACTCCAATAAATGCTCCGGAATGGCTCCACAATTCACTTTAATAAATGGACCCTCATTTCGATCACTTAATTGATGAATACTATGGGCAAACAATTCTTTCCCCGTTCCACTTTCGCCGCAAATTAATACAGAACTATCGCTTGCAGCTACACTTTTTACACGTTCTTTCAATTCTTCCATTTTATCTGAAACCGAAATAATATCATGTAGCGTATATTTAGCCCCTGCTTCTTGATGCTTTTTCAAATAAGTAGTTAACGCAGCTAAATGCTCTCTTACTTGAGAATTCATCACACTCCACTCTTTCGTGTCCCGATACATCACCGTTCCAAAAGCTCCAATAACTTCTCCATTCGACCAGATAGGAATGCGATTGGCAATCATGTAGTTTCCTTTTATATATTGAAGCTGCGCAATCTCCTCTTTCCCTGTCTTCACAACGATATGCATCCGTGTATTTTCAATCACCTCTGTAACATGCTTTCCTAAACAGTCTTCCTTCGGTCTGCCAATAAACGAACAATAATCTTCATTCATATAAACGATTTGTCCTTTCTCATTGACGATGATGAGCCAGGCAAACGCATTTTCAAGTACTGTTTCAACAATTTTATTAGCGTTTGGAAGATTCTTTTCCATTAACATGATTGTCTCCTCCTCAAAACCTTCTATATTTCCCTATTAGACATTTCAATTCAAAATCCTATAATTCTTTTTAAAGTCTTACTTTTTCTACATACCCAACAAGCATCGTAAATGATGTAAGAAGCTAAGTGCAATGCACTCACCAATTAGCTCATGGCTCAAAAGGACAAGCGATGTGGACGAGAGCCGCGTGGGAAGAATCGAAATATGCGTGGAGGTAGACAACTCATGACAGTAATCTTTCCTCGGGAAAATAAGAAAAGCGCAAGTCCTTAGGCGAAGGGCGCTGGAGGAACTGCGAGGAGGCTTCCGTCGCCACAGCAGGGCCGAAGCGGCCTGAGCTGATGGCGCTTGGAGCGAGACACCAAAAAAACTGTAAAGAGAATACTTTAACACTTTATTGAACTTAAACTTTCTTTAACAATGAAAAAAATCGCAAGAAAATATAACTTCCTTCTTGCGATCTTTTCCTCCTGTTTTATTTCGTCAATTTAAGAGATTTGAACTTAATAACTGACAGACATTTCTTTCTCCTTTTCACTTGAAAAAACTCGATCATAAATGACCGTTAATCCCATTCCGATAAATAGTAAGCCAATCATAACAATCATCAACCACTTCATTCCATACACATCAGCTAGAAAACCTCCGAGCATCGGTCCAACCATTCGTCCTCCCGTCGCCATACTATTTACAAAACCTTGGTAAAATCCTTCTCTCCCTTTCGGAGCTAGTTTATGTGCAATTGTTGGAACTACCGGCCAGACGAGCATTTCTCCTAACGTAATGATTACCATAGCTGTCATAAAGCTAGAAAACTGTTTTGCTTCGAGCATGACAATATAGGATAAGATAAATAACATAAATCCGACTACCATTTGCATCTTGAGCTTCTTTTCAAATCGTTTCAAGACCATTGATAAAAGAGGTTGACCAAGAACAATTAAGGCTCCATTCACAGTCCACAATAAGCTATATTGATTGAGCTCTATCCCAATCTTTTGTGAATAAGCAGAGAAAGTTGATGCCCATTGAGAATAAATGACCCAGGCTAATAAATAGCTACACGAAAGCAGCACTAACGAAAGGAAGGCTGCACGATTTCGAATGGATTTTGGCTGTTTTATTATAGAAGCTTGTACCCCTTTCTTATTAGAAATTCGACGATATCCAAAAAAGCTAATGAGAAAGAAAATCAAATATAAGGCAGCATTTGCGATGAAGATGTAATGAAAAGACATACTTGCTACAAATCCTCCGAGCGCTGACCCTAAAGCTACTCCTACATTTTGCGCCACATATATTGCATTAAACGCCCGCCTTTCCCCTTTAGGCCATACGGAGCCAGCCAGCGCATACATAGCAGGAAATACCATCCCTTGCCCGAAACCAATTAGTATTAACAGCCACACATAGGTTGGCCAATCATGATTAAAAATTAAAAGAAAAAGAGTGAAAAGAGTGATAGAAATACCAAACATGATCGATTTAAATCCGCCAATTCTATCAAACAAAACTCCTCCAAGTAAATTTCCAATAACACTGGCAAAAGAATTTAGCATAAGAACAAAACCAGCAATCGTTAACGACTTACCTAAGTAATCATGGATGTAAATCGTGTTTAATGGCCATAAAAAAGACGCACCCGTCACATTAATCGCCATACCAATAATTAGTAACCATAGGGATTTCGGCATAAGACAACTACCTTTCTCAGATGAATTAAAATAATTAGGTAATAAAAAACATATAAACAGGTAATAAGAAAAGCACAAAGCGCCCGCTTATCGGCGAAGGGCGCTGGAGGACCTGCGAGGAGGCTTCCGTCGCTACAGCAGGGCCGAAGAGACTCGAACTGATGGCGATTGGAGCTAGACACCCAAAAAAACGGCAAAGAGAATACTTTAACACTTTATTGAACTTAAACTTTCTGTAACAAAAAAAAGAACGAAAGCACACATAATGCATGCTTCCGCTTTCTATTCTTTTCATATTTTATTCTCTTGTAAAATGAAATTCAACTAATATGCTAGATTTCTTTTCGAAGTGCTGATAGTACCGAGATGTTTGTTGCCTTAATCGCTGGACGAAAACCTGAGATTATTGCGACACCAACACTAATAACAAAAGCAGTTACAACTAAACTTAACGGGATGTATGAAAACATAAATCCATCTGGTCCTTCTGTGTCTGCTATAGCGTTTAAAATGAGTGGGATCGCCCAATTACATAGTACACTAATTCCATAAGAAATAATCACCCCAAATACAGCTCCAATAATTCCAATCCATGCGCTCTCCATTAAAAAAATTTTTCGAATAACATTGGGTGGTGCCCCAATTGCTTTCATGATTCCGATATCTTGTGTACGTTCAGTTACAGCCATCGTCATTGTGTTGAAAATCCCAATCGACGCAATCAATACAGCTATCGTACCAACAAAAATTAATCCAATTTTAAAGATTAGGAAAAAAATATTCATTCCATCAAGTTGTTCAGTCACAGAATAAACAAAGTACCCTTCTTCCTTCAAAGTATCCAAAACAGGCTCTACGTTTTCCAAATTATCTACAAAAAGATTTACTTCTTTTGAAGTCACCTTTTCAATCTCATCTGTTGTCCCTTCCACTTGCATGGATTCCCAAACAGTTTCAAAGTATGCATCACTCACATAAAAACTTGTATCAATTGCCCATTCATTTGCTGGCTCGTCTAATACCCCTACAATCGAGAAAGGAATTGGCTCTTCACTCTCAAATGTCATATTGACCGTTTTTCCAACAAGCGAGCCTGTATAGCCTAAAGTTTGTGTAGAATCGTCGTTAGTACTATTCTCTAGCATTTCTCTTTCTTCTTTTGTTCGTAATTCGTTCGCAAAATGATAGCCTACGATGATTTCATTGTCTTTTTCAGGTAATCGTCCCTCACTTAATTCAATATCAGTTTTTCTCCACTCTGATATGTTAACAAAGGTTGAATGAACAGAGGACGTTCGATCTTCCATCGAAACATTGAGCATATCGGGGATGTATTTATATTCCACTAGCGCTTTCACGTGATTCATTTCTTTAAGATGTTCGTAATCGCTCTTTGTTAACTTTTGTTCAGTGCCATCCTCCTCTGTTTTTCCGAAGACCGAGATTTTCGTCACAATGTCTTGCTCTAGTACCTCTTCTGTAAGGCTTTTATGTAATCCAAAGCCAACAGAAGCCAATACAATTAAAAATGCACATCCAATCGTTGTCGCTAGCACTGTCATAAATACGCGAAGTCTGTTCCTTTTTAAATTTTGCTGGACAAATTTAACTTGATCTTTAAACTTCATAGATAAGCCCCCTTTCTTGTAATACGCCATCGTGAAGATATAGAACGCGATCACTTGATTGAGCAACTTCTTCATCATGGGTAATCATTAAAAACGTTATGTCCCGTTCTTTATTCAGTTCCTTCATTAGAGATAAAATTTCTTGTTCTGTTTCAGAATCAAGACTTCCCGTTGGTTCATCAGCTAAAATCACTTTTGGATTGGAAATAAGCGCTCTAGCAATACTGACACGTTGCTGTTGTCCTCCTGAAAGCTCAAAGGGATAATGGTCGGCATGCTTTTCTAATCCTACTCGTTTGAGCATTTTTAGTACATATTCCCTTCTGACCTTTTCCGCCATTCCCTTTAAGGTAAGCGGCAATTCAATATTTTCATAGGTCGTAAGACTCGAAATTAATTGGAAGTTTTGAAAGATAAACCCTAAATGCTCCATTCGAAAAGAAGCCCACTGTTTTTCATTAAAATTTGAGACGTTAACACCGTTAATATGTATTTCTCCTGAAGTCGGAGAAAGATATCCAGATATTAAGTGTAGTAAAGTGGATTTCCCCGATCCGCTCTTTCCAACGATTGTCGCAATTTCCCCTTTTTGTATACGAAAGCCAACCTTCCTTAGCACGTTTAGTTCATTTTCTTTTCCTTTTTTCCCAATTTTAAACGAATGCGACAAGTGCCTCACTTCAATCACTCTTTTTCCTCCTCCACATCATTGTATTAACTGTACTAAAATAAATAATACACTTAATACATTATTCTTATTTACTGTTTTTGTCAATATCCCTCTTTTATACTCTATTAAGATTGAAAAGACTGTCTACGTAAACATTCATTCAACGAAGGAAAAACCTTACAAATCAAGGGGAGCATACACTATCAGGATGCTTTTTTGTATACTCCCCGCAGGAGTTAAGTGTCCTCTGCTTCATTAAGGAGAGTATTTTTTTAGTACTAGATTCAACAATCTTTTAGAAAAGGGCAAAAAGAAAAGGCCTCTTAACGAAGCCTTTTCAATCCTTTTATTTTGTTTTCTGACCTTGTTCCAAATACTTTTTTTTCGCTGTTTTAACCGGATCATAATCTTGATTCAGTTCAACATCTTGATTATTAATACCATTCTTTGTTTTTTGCTCTGGATTGTTCTGCTTTGAACGTTTTTTCATGTTTCCCACCTCTAATGAATGATCATTTCATTTTGTAAAGATTGGAGTTTTAATCTTTCACGATAAAGCTGTTCTTTCTGCTGGTCGCTTGCACTTCTCTCCAACTGAGCAATATCTTGAAGTGATTGTTCTAACAATTGTTGAGCTTTCGTATATTCCGTCTCATTATAATGCTCTTGTTTGCTCGCTTCATTTAGTTGTTCTCTTGCAAAGGTCAAGACATCCTCACATTTTTTTATACACGATTCAATCGATTCTCTCGTTGCCAAATATACTCCTCCTTTACGTCTCAGTCTTTAGTTATTTTGTGAAATCGGAAGGAAAAATACTCCTCCGTCTATCTGGAAATATTTCGTTACATCACTATTAAGAAAAGCGCAAAGCGCAAGTCCTTAGGCGAAGGGAGCTGAAGGACCTGCGAGGAGGCTTCCGTCGCCACAGCAGGGCCGAAGCGACCCGAGTTGATGGCGCTTGGAGCTAGACACCAAAAAAACAGATAAGAGAATACTTTAACACTTTATTGAACGTAAACTTTCTGTAACAATAAAAAAGGTCTGATTCACATTGTTCGAAATTGAGTTGGTAAACGCATCATGATAAAATTTTAGGATGGTTAAAAATGAGAAGGAGGATTCTCCGAATTGAGACAAAACAATCCATTCCCATATTCCTTTGATCATAAACGTTATCATTCATGGAATTATCATTTAAAACAGACATTTGGCCATAAAGTTTTTAAAGTTTCGCTAGATGGGGGATTTGATTGTCCTAACAGAGATGGAACTGTGGCTTTTGGTGGATGTACATTTTGTAGCGCTGCTGGTTCTGGTGATTTTGCTGGTAACCGTGCCGATGATTTAGTAAAACAGTTTAATGACATAAGAGATAAAATGCACCGTAAATGGAAAGACGGTAAATATATGGCTTATTTCCAAGCATTCACTAATACCCATGCTCCAATAGACGTTTTAAAAGAGAAATACGAAACCGTCTTAAACTTAGATGGGGTCGTTGGCCTTTCCATCGCTACAAGACCTGATTGCCTTCCCGATGATGTCGTGGAATATTTAGCTGAATTAAATGAGCGCACTTACCTTTGGGTAGAGCTCGGTTTACAAACTGTACATGAAAAGACAGCAACCATCATTAACCGTGCTCACGATTACGAATGTTATTTAAAAGGCGTCGAAAAACTGCGCAAGCACAAAATACGTGTTTGCTCTCATATTATTAACGGATTACCTCTTGAAACGTACGACATGATGATGGAAACTGCAAAAGAAGTAGCAAAGCTAGACGTACAAGGAATTAAAATTCACTTATTACACCTTTTAAAGGGAACCCCTATGGTGAAACAATACGAAAAAGGAATGCTCGAATTTTTATCATTGGATGAGTACGTTCAGTTAGTTTGTGATCAACTTGAAGTTCTTCCACAAGAAATGATTGTCCACAGAATTACTGGAGATGGTCCAATCGATTTAATGATTGGACCAATGTGGAGTGTAAACAAGTGGAGCGTCTTAAACGCCATTGACGATGAGCTTAAAAGGAGAAATAGCTACCAAGGAAAAAACTATAAAGATGAGAGAGTGAAGTGGACATGAAGCTTAAACGAGTCTTACCTTTTGCAAAAGAATTATTAAAAACCGCTGCAAAACCTGGTGATATTGTCATTGATGCAACCATCGGTAATGGGCATGACACTGTGTATTTAGCTGAAATCGTCGGGCCTACCGGACATGTATTCGGATATGATATACAAGCAGAGGCCATAACGAATACAACCCAATTATTAAAAGAAAATGGGGTAGAAAATCAGGTAACCTTGTTCCATAAAAGTCATAGTCAAATCGGTGAGACGATTCCTTCCCATTATCATGGGCAAATTGCAGGTGCAATGTTTAATTTAGGATATTTACCGGGTGGAAATAAAGAAATTGTGACAAAAGCTGAATCAACAATTACAGCAATTGAACAACTCTTAACTATATTGAAACGTGAAGGTGTCATGGTACTAGTCATTTATCACGGTCATGATGAAGGAAAAAAAGAACGTGATGCCATCTTAAACTATGTGAAAACGTTAGACCAAAAAAAGGCACACGTCCTCCAATATCAATTTTTAAATCAAAAGAATGATCCTCCTTTTATTATCGCAATTGAAAAAAGATAATAAATGGTTAAGTGAAGGGTGTTCCCACTCTTTAAACACCCTTCTACTCCTTATGATGATTTCATCCAAAGTTTTTGGAATTTCCGATAGGCTCGTCCGTTAAAATAAAAAAATACCGATGTTGTACCACCCATTTTCACTAATTTTTTTGCCCACTTTGTCAATTCTTTTTGTGTATGTACTTTTTCATCTGACAAATACACTCCAATTAATCCTCGATTAATTAAACGATGAAACCTTTCATTCGGCAGCCCTTCTAAATGACGATCTGCTTCCTGTATGAAGTGCTCCATCCTCTCCATCATTTTCTGTTCATTATCATAATAGGTACAGAAGTTTAAATCTCCCTCTAGCTCATCTTCTTTTTGGTCAATTAAATAATCAAGTAGAATATGTAAGCCTTGTACATATGGAAAATACCCATTCCGAATTTTTCGCGCCATCTCAACTGTAAAAGCTTGATTAAAGGCATAAGAAACGAGGCAAAAAATTCCTAATGTAGATCCTGTACAAGCAGAAAACTCATACCATTCCATGTTCGGTACGTGCTTTTTTTGACTATCAAACCACTTTTTTAAACGAGGCACTCGCTCTTCTTCCTGTACATGTTTATGCACTTGTAAATCACAGTAAAATTGACATAGCTCTAATAAATAGTTGTTAATTAGCGAGTAGTGGGCCAATTCCTTTAACACACCTTGGCACGTTTTCACCAATTCATGTAAATACCCTCCATCATTTTGATCGTCTCGGTACTGATAATAAGAACGGACCGGAGCATCAACGGTCAGTGCATCTAACATCGCTTGGTGTAACATTCTGAAATCTTTAGGATCTAATGAGGTGCTTCGATCGCACAAGTTATCTAAATAATCGCTTATCGTTTGATAGGCAACGATAAAATCGACACAGCGGTTCATCTCATGTCCTGACAAGAGAGCAATGATCCCTCCACCTTCACAATGGAAGGATTTCGTTTCAATACTATGTAAAGCTTGTTTCCTAAGCTCCTTGCTAGGAATTTTCTCTGCTTTTTCCTTCCAAACCGCTAATTTCTCATGAACAACTGGTAGAACATCACGATATACTTTTCGCATTAATAACACAGGATGTTCCGGAATTTTAAACATTTTTTCACCTCACGATCAACTTTCTTCAATATGAGCATCTATAAAACGTCGAGCAGTTTCAAACACGTTGTCTCGTTCTGGTTCATTAAAAATTTCATGATATAGTCCGTCCCATTCTTTAAATGACTTTTCACGGATTTGAAGTTGGTCGAACCACTTTCTCACATAAATCTTATCAACAATTAAATCCTCTCCGCCTTGCATAACAAGAGTAGGAATGTTCGGATATTTTTTAATTTGAAAAAATGCTTGCTCCACCGCTTTCATCAGCTCTCGATACCACCTTACCGAAACCTTTGTTACGTATAGGGTGTCATTTTCATCCATGTCTTGAACTTCTTTATTCCGAGTGGCAATTTTGACACTGAGCCCTGAATCAAAACGAATAGACGGCATGACAACATTCAATCCTTTTGACAGGATATCCATCGCTTTATTAGGCTTCTTTACTAATCCTAAGCAAGGTGATGAGAGAATTACCCCTCGAACATCCAGTTCTTTTTCCTCCAATGCACGTATGGAAATTAGTCCTCCCATACTATGCCCGAGTAAAAAAATGGGGAGATTAAAAGTTTTCGCTTCACGTATCCACTCTTCTACTTCTTCGATATATTCATCAAATGACAAAATATGACCTCTTCTTCTTGTCGTAGTCCCTTGACCTGGCAAGTCTCCCATAATTACGTGGTAACCTTCTAACCTCCACATTTCAATCAACCATTTATATCTTCCATGATGCTCTGCAGCACCATGAATCATGACGACAACCCCTTTTGCATTATCCGCTGTCCATTTCCACATATTCCCTCAACCCCTTTTCTGCCCCCATGTCCCTTATGTATAATAAAAATAGGTGACCTTCGTATCCTTTGTTATCACACCTATGTAAAGGAGCATAAACCGTCATTTGAATCCCTAGCTCCTTAAATTAAGTATACTCTTAAGTTTATTTCATGAATGTAAAAATTTGCATTTTTAATTGAAAGGACGATAACGATGATTTATCCGTATAAAGATAAGATACCAACGATCGCAGAGAGTACGTTTATTGCTGATTATGTCACAATTTCTGGAGATGTAAAAATAGGTGAATATTGTAGCATCTGGTATAACACGGTCATTCGCGGTGATGTCGCTCCAACGATTATCGGGAACCGCGTTAACATACAAGATCAATGTTGCTTACATCAAAGTCCAAATCGACCTCTTATTATTGAAGATGACGTTACTGTCGGTCATCAAGTTTTACTCCATAGCTCCATTATACGGAAAAATGCTCTAATCGGCATGGGATCCATAATTCTTGATGGAGCTGAAATAGGAGAAGGTGCATTTATAGGAGCGGGAAGTCTTGTTCCTCCCGGTAAAAAAATACCACCGAATAGCCTTGCATTTGGAAGGCCTGCACAAGTTATTCGCTCTCTAACAGAGGAAGACATTAAAGATATGGAACGAATTCGAAGAGAGTATGTTGAGAAAGGCCAATATTATAAGCAACAGAAGCCTATAATGCCAAATAAATAGGCTTATGCCATATGATTTCCACTAATAACGAACAATTAATACAGATTCAGTCAATGAATAAAACGAATCAATAGACGTAAATATCAAATAAGATTAGACATAGCCTTATTTTTCACCTGTTCGCTTTAAACATTCCTAAACTTTTTTGCACAATTTTTACAAAACATTATTATTGGCTAAATGTTTCTTCTTTAGAATGAAAGATAAATATAGAAGAAAAAGGAGTTAACAAAATGAGCAGGTTAATGGCTAGCATGTATGATTTTGAATGTAAGCTATTTCGCTATGTTAATCGTTATTTCGAAAAGAGATTTCTTAATTTTTATTTCCGTCATATCACTCATTTAGGCGGTGCTACGTTTACCATTTTATTCTCTTCACTAATGATGATATTATTACCACATCCAATTAAAATGGTTGCGTTTTCTAGCGGTGCCGCTCTTTTATTCAGTCATATCCCCGTAGCCATCATGAAAAAAATTTATCCTCGTAAACGACCTTATATTGCATTAAATGAAGCAAAAGTGTTAGAAAATCCGCTAAAAGATCACTCTTTTCCTTCGGGACACACAACAGCAATCTTTTCTGTCTTGGTTCCTTACATTTTATTTATACCAGAGTTGTCCATTTTCATTCTACCTGTTGCCTTCAGTGTCGCTCTATCACGGATTTACTTAGGGCTCCACTACCCTTCCGATGTGCTTGTTGGGATGTTTCTCGGTAGCGTTTCTGGAATTTTATGTTACTCATCAATCACACTAAACTTTTTTTAAGTTAGGAGGGTTAACATGAAGGTTGCAATTTTTACGGACACCTTTTATCCAGATGTCAATGGTGTCGCTAAAACGTTAAAGCGATTCACAGACCATTTAGAGAAGCGCGGACACGGATTCAGAGTGTTTGCTCCAGAAAGCACAAATGACCATTTATTCTCAAATCATATACATCGTTTTTCGAGCTTACCATTCTTTTTATACCCTGAGTGTCGACTAGCATTTCCGAATATGCTCCATGTTAAAAGTGAACTTATTCGTTTTCAGCCGGATCTTATCCATATCGCCACCCCGTTTAATGTCGGGCTTTGTGGATTGCACTATGCTAAAAAATTGAACATTCCCATCGTAGGGTCTTACCATACAGATTTTGATCAATACTTAGAGTATTATGATTTACAGATTTTTTCTAAGTTATTATGGAAATACATGCATTGGTTTCATCGCCCTTTTGAAAAAATATTTGTCCCATCCCATTTTACGAAAGAACAGCTTGTTCATCTCGGCTTTCGAAATTTGCACATTTGGGGCCGTGGTGTTGATTGCCAGCTATTCCACCCTAATTATGATAAATGGGAAATTCGAAAAAAATACAACATTAAAGAGAAATATATTTTATCGTATGTAGGGCGAATCGCTCCAGAAAAAGATCTTCAAACATTAATATCCATTATGAATCAATTACCCGAATATTTAGCGAACCAAATTCATTGGCTAATTGTCGGAGAAGGCCCTTCATTAGAAGAAATGAAAGAAAAAGCACCTATAAATTCAACATTTACAGGCTATCTACGTGGCGAAGAACTAGCGAAAGTGTATTCAACTTCAGATGTATTTATCTTTCCATCGCCAACAGAAACTTTTGGAAATGTTGTATTAGAAGCTTTAGCATCAGGAACTCCAGCTGTTGGTGCCAATTCAGGGGGCGTAAAAAACATTATTCAACACGGTCTGACAGGTCGTTTATGTGAACCGAAAAACTCTGAAGAATTTGTGTCAGAAATAACCTATTTAATAACGAACGACTCGATACGCATTGAAATGGGACATGAAGCGCGCTCTTATGCATTGTATCAAACATGGGATTCGATTTTGGATAATCTCATCAAAGAATATGAAGAAGTACTTTCATATAAAAAAATTCAATATGCTTAATTCTGTGCACTTATTCTTTATTTTCTTAACCTATCTCTCGTCATGAAATAAAGTTATGTAGAGACGTTCATAAAATCTCCGTAAGAAAAGCGCAAAGCGCAAGTCCTTAGGCGAAGGGCGCTGGAGGACCTGCGAAGAGGCTTCCGTCGCCACAGCAGGGCCGAAGCGACCCGAGCTGATGGCGCCTAGCTAGACACCAAAAAAACGGTAAAGAGAATACTTTAACACGTTATTGAACTTAAACTTTCTGTAACAATAAAGAAAGCAGATGAGGAATACATTGATTCCCCATCTGCTTTTATTGCTTTAAAGTCTTCATCTACTACTTGCTTATTATAGCGCTTGCTCACGTAATGCGTCCGCTTTGTCTGTACGCTCCCATGGAAGATCAAGATCGTTACGTCCAAAGTGACCATAAGCAGCAGTCTTTTTATAAATAGGACGACGTAGGTCAAGCATTTTAATAATTCCTGCTGGTCGAAGATCAAAGTTTTTACGTACAACGTCCACAAGAACATCTTCAGATACTTTTCCAGTTCCAAACGTATCAATGGAGATAGACACAGGTTGTGCTACGCCGATTGCATATGCAAGTTGTACTTCACACTTTTCAGCAAGACCAGCCGCCACAATATTTTTCGCTACGTAACGAGCAGCATAAGCAGCTGAACGGTCAACTTTTGTTGGATCCTTACCAGAGAATGCTCCTCCACCGTGACGAGCATATCCACCGTACGTATCTACAATAATTTTACGGCCCGTTAACCCAGCGTCTCCTTGAGGACCACCGATAACGAAACGTCCTGTTGGGTTAATAAAGTATTTAGTGTTTTCGTCAATTAACTCCTTCGGAACTACAGGGTCAATGACATGCTCTTTAATGTTGCGAGTAATTTGCTCTAACGTAATTTCCGGATGATGTTGTGTCGATACAACAATCGTATCAATGCGTACAGGTTTGTCGTTTTCATCGTATTCCACTGTTACTTGCGTCTTTCCATCCGGACGTAAGTAAGGGAGAATCTCCTCTTTGCGAACTTCTGTTAAACGACGAGAAATTTTGTGTGCTAAAGAAATTGGTAAAGGCATTAATTCCTTCGTTTCGTTACAAGCATAACCAAACATTAACCCTTGGTCACCTGCACCAATAGCTTCAATCTCTTCGTCAGTCATTTGACCTTCACGAGCTTCAAGAGCTTTATCAACTCCCATCGCAATATCAGGAGACTGCTCATCAATTGAAGTTAGGACAGCACAAGTTTCAGCATCAAAGCCATATTTCGCACGAGTATAGCCAATTTCCTTAACTGTTTCACGAACAATTTTTGGAATATCAACGTACGTGCTTGTTGTAATCTCACCACTTACTAACACTAATCCTGTTGTAACAGATGTTTCACACGCAACACGTGCATTTGGATCTTTTTCTAAAATGGCGTCTAAAATGGAATCAGAAATCTGGTCACAAATTTTATCAGGATGACCTTCTGTTACTGATTCTGACGTAAAAAGACGGCGCTTATTCGTCATGAACATTTCCTCCTCAAATAGAATCTACAGTTGATGGGCTTTCCACCATGAAATTGAGACGGAACTCGTTTCCCTTCTAGTCAATAGTGTTTGCTTATATGTGCTTTTTTACTATATATAAGCCTATTGCAAAGAAAAAACCTTTCCTTATCAGAGGAAAGGTTTTGAATGTCGTACATCGCCTTTCACTCTTATCGATCAAGGACATTTCATACCTTGCTTCAGGTTAGCACCGTTGCTCAAAAGGTCCGCACGTCGGAACGTCATTGATTGTACACAATGAATGTTTTAAATGCGGCTTCTTTTTAAAGAGCCGGTTGCTGGGTTTCCTCGGGCCTGTCCCTCCACCAACTCGGGATAAGAGTATCCGTTCAAGCAACTATCTTACATGAATAAAAAGCATGTTGTCAATAAGAATTGGTGAGAATCATCATATTCCACCATAAAAATAAGAAAAATGCTTAAACTAAACAAAGACAACCTATTTTTTCACAAATGACGAACAAAAAAACACTAAATAGTATAGACTATTTTTATAAATGTGTTATACTATTTTTGAACAAACGTTGAATAAGCAGATTAATAAACAAAAAAGGATGGTATGAAGAATGAATAAAGTGGATGTTTCCAATGAGTTAACTCATTTAGTAAATGGAACAAATACTTACCATAATTTATCAGTCCCTCAATTAGTGGAAAAAGTTTTAGAACGAAAAGAGGGAGTGTTGACTGCTTCGGGAGCTGTCCGTGCTACAACTGGAAAATATACGGGACGTTCACCGAAAGATAAATTTATCGTTGAAGAAGCTTCTATTAAAGACAAAATTGACTGGGGTACCGTAAACCAACCAATTTCAGAAGAAGTTTTCGAAAAGCTTTATGTCAAAGTGATTGAACATTTAAAGAAAAAAAATGAAATTTTCGTATTTAAAGGGTTTGCTGGTGCTGACGTTCGATATCGTCTACCTATCCAAGTTGTAAATGAGTTCGCTTGGCACAATTTATTCGCACATCAATTATTCATTCGACCTGAAACAGATAACGACTTAGAAAACTATGACACAAAAGAAGCGTTCACAATTGTATCCGCACCTACCTTTAAAGCTGATCCATCTGTTGATGGAACGAACTCTGAAGCCTTTATTATGCTTTCATTTGAAAAGCGTATTGTTTTAATCGGTGGAACGGAATATGCCGGTGAAATGAAGAAATCGATTTTCTCTGTCATGAACTTCTTACTTCCTGAAAACAACATCTTATCTATGCATTGCTCGGCAAACGTAGGACAAGAAGGAGATGTCGCTTTATTCTTCGGTTTATCGGGAACAGGTAAAACCACCTTATCTGCTGACCCTAAACGTCGTCTAATCGGTGATGATGAGCATGGCTGGTCTAATTCTGGTGTCTTTAATATTGAAGGTGGATGCTATGCAAAATGTATCGGTTTATCACGCGAAAAAGAGCCGCAAATTTTTGACGCTATTCGATTCGGTTCAGTTTTAGAAAATGTTGTTCTTGACGATGAAAGTCGTGTACCTGATTATGATAACGCATTCTTTACTGAAAATACACGTGCAGCTTACCCAATTGAGGCAATTGATAATATTGTAAAGCCTAGCTTAGCAGGTCATCCTAATACAATTATTTTCTTAACAGCTGATGCTTTCGGAGTCTTACCTCCAATTAGTAAATTAACGAAAGAGCAAGCGATGTACCATTTCTTAAGCGGTTACACAAGTAAGCTTGCCGGAACAGAGCGTGGTATTACATCACCTCAAACAACGTTCTCAACATGCTTTGGATCACCGTTTTTACCATTACAAGCTACTCGCTATGCTGAGATGCTAGGTCAGAAAATTGACGAACATAATGTCCAGGTCTTCCTTGTAAACACAGGATGGACAGGTGGAGAGTATGGTGTTGGATCACGAATGAAGCTTAGCTACACTAGAGCGATGGTGCAAGCAGCCCTTGAAGGGGAACTTGAGAACGTAGAAACAATTCAAGACAATGTATTCGGACTACACATCCCATTACAAGTTCCTGGTGTACCAGATGAAGTACTTCAACCCGTTAAAACGTGGGACAACGAAGACGCTTACTATAAAAAAGCAAAAGAACTGGCAGAAGCTTTTAAAGACAACTTCAAAAAGTTCTCAAATGTATCTGAGGCCATTGTTAAGCAGGGAGGACCAATCGTCTAAAACCCCGTCAAAGCACTACTATAAGTATCCGAGATCAGCTGGTCAAGGGACCAGCTGTTTCTTATCTATTTACTTAAATTTTTAGTTTTGAAATATAGTATTCAGAATAATTAAACTTTAATGTTTCCGGTTCACTTCTCGTCTTATTTATGATAATTTAGTAGTCATAAATTCACGTTAAGTGAACAAATGTTTATTCTAGGAGGACAGGATACGATGCGCAAAATAGGATTGTTACCAAGAATTATTTTAGCGATTGTTCTTGGGGTAGTAGTGGGAAGCATCGCTCCAAAAATTCTCATAGAGGTATTCTCTACATTCAATGGAATTTTTGGAAACTTTTTAAAATTTGCTATCCCACTTATTATTCTAGGCTTTATCGCTCCAGGAATTGCAGAGATGGGAAAAGGCGCCGGAAAAATGTTAGGAATTACTACAGGTGTTGCGTACTCTTCAACGATTGTTGCAGGCTTACTAGCATTTTTTGCAGGTACAGCACTTCTTCCTAGCTTCATTCAAGGGAAGTCGTTAACTGAAATGGAGAACCCTGAAGAATTTCTTCTTGAGCCGCTATTTGTAATAGAAATGACACCGGTTATGGGTGTTATGACTGCTTTATTACTCTCATTTACTCTAGGAATTGGAATGACGGCTATTAAGGGAGATACACTTCAGCAAGCTTTTATTAATTTCAGAGACATCATCGAGAAATTAATCGCAAAAATTATTATTCCTCTATTACCGGTTCACATTTTTGGTATTTTCGCAAACATGACTTACGGTGGACAAGTTGCATTTATTTTATCTGTTTTTGCAAAAGTTTTCGCACTTATTATCGTTTTACACATTGTCATGTTGCTTATTCAATACACGGCTAGTGGAGCGATTGCAGGAAAAAACCCAATAACGCTTATCAAAACGATGCTCCCTGCATATTTCACTGCATTAGGTACTCAATCATCTGCAGCTACCATTCCGGTGACATTACGTCAAGTACGCCAATTAGGTGTGAAAGAAAAAGTAGCAGACTTTTCGGTTCCATTACTTGCTACCATCCACCTTTCCGGGAGTACAATCACGCTCATTAGCTGCGCAATGGGAGTAATGCTTCTAAATGGACACACTCCTACATTAGGAGAAATAATGCCATTTATTTTAATGCTCGGTATCACAATGGTTGCAGCACCTGGTGTTCCAGGTGGAGCGGTAATGGCTGCATTAGGGTTACTTGATTCCATGCTCGGCTTTAACGAAACGATGCTAACGTTAATGATCGCGCTTTACCTAGCACAAGACAGCTTCGGTACTGCGACAAATGTAACTGGAGATGGAGCGTTAACAGTAATTGTGAACAAACTTTCTAAAGGGCGTAACAAAACAAACACAACAGATGCTTCCGTTGCATCCTAATTCGACATCGAACGGAAAATGGCTTTCAAAACGATTAGCGGCTTTTCCCTATATTAGGGAAAAGCCGCCTCTTTTTTATGATATTGATTTTTACTTTACCGAAAATCGTTCGTTTTTCACTTCGTATTAATTCGTTGAGTTTAACGATATAAGCATATATGTAACGACCGTCTTCTCATTCTCTAATTCAACTTTTTGTATGACTCCTGTGCCGATTGGGTCACTTTCCTTCGTTTTCCGAACTTCGACTGGAATATCCAGTGGATATAAGCGATACCCCTTTTTCACTACTTGAAAGGTATTATCTTGAATTCGCATTTCTTTCCCTTTTGTAATAATCATTGTATTCAGTTCTAGTGGCATTCCCATTTTATCTTCAGCCCCTTCATTTACTATATTACTTGTTGTTATCATACCATGTCTTATTTTTATAAGGTAGTAGTAGTCCCATCGATGTTTTGTTCTTTCATCCAAGAACAAAGATAACGGACCATCTGTTGATTGACCATTGGTGGAAAATAGTGATCAAATTCTTCAAAGTATATAACCTCAATCTGCTTGTTCAATTCTTTCATTTTATTTTCTAATCGATAAGCATGTTCAATCGACACATTCTTATCTTTTGCACCGTGAATGATTAATATCGGACAAAGAACTTTGTCTATTTCATATAACGGTGTTCGCCACCTATACCGCTCAGGGAATTTCGTAGGTGTCCCTCCAATCACTCGTTTCATCATCCGACGCAAATCTTTTCTCTCTTCATACGTTAAGATCATATCGGATACTCCTCCCCATGTGACAACGGAACATATAGAAGGGTCATGAATGGCTGTTAAAAGAGCCATAACACCCCCACGTGAAAAACCAAACACATGTATTCGATTTGATTGTACATTTGGAAGGTTTCTCAACAAGTTAAGGGCAGAAAATGCATCTTCACGATCTTCCCCACCAAAATCCTCATTCCCTTCTCCCCCCTGATTTCCTCTATAAAAGGGTGCCATGACAACAAATCCTTGAGAGGCAAATTGAACGATACGACTCGGTCTTACCATTCCAACATTTTTAATTCCTCCCCTTAAATAAAGAAACCCTTCATAACAGCCTCGTTGAATAGGTTCTGCTAGTAACCCTTTAACCTTTAAGCCGCCGGACCAATACGTAACGATAAATAATCGAATGGCTGGATGAGGAGATGGGTACGGTTGCTTAGCAATGACCTCACCATTTTTCATAACGATTCCCCCAACAAAAATTCTTATAGGCATTCACACATAGTTTTCCCATAACATACTGTAACGTATGAATCGAACTTTCAACAAGCATGTATAAGGAGGACGCTCACATGAAAAAGTGGACTTTTGCACTTTTTCTCACTTGTATGTTGACCCTTTCGACCTTTGGATGTCAACTTAATAACCATCAAAATGTAGAGACCATCCGACTGGCAGAAGTAACACATTCCGTATTTTATGCACCTTTATATGTAGCCATAGAAAAAGGATATTTTGAAGAGGAAGGCATCAATCTAGAACTAACCACTACTTGGGGTGGCGATAAAACAATGACGACACTTTTATCAGGAGGAGCAGACATTGCATTAATTGGTTCAGAGACAACAATATACGTACACGCTCAAGGAGCAGCAGATCCTATCATAAATTTTGCTCAACTAACCCAAACAGATGGTACGTTTTTAGTATCTCGAACACCTATTGATAACTTCGAATGGGATATGCTGAAAGAATCTACCTTCTTAGGGCAACGAAAAGGCGGGATGCCACAAATGGTAGGAGAATTTGTACTAAAGAAACATCATATAAATCCACAGCAAGACTTGCAATTAATTCAAAACATAGATTTTGCTAATATTGCTAACTCGTTTGCATCTGGAACTGGAGATTTCGTTCAATTATTTGAACCTACAGCAAGTGTTTTTGAGCAAGAAGGCAAAGGGTACATTGTCGCATCTTTTGGAACTGAATCTGGAAGTGTCCCATACACTACGTTTATGGCAAAGAAAAGTTATTTAAACGAACATCCTGAACTAGCCCAAAAATTCACAAATGCTATTTACAAAGCACAACAATGGGTCGAATCTCATTCACCTAGAGAAATCGCGGACATGGTCGCACCCCAATTCGACGACACTTCAATCGAATTACTCGAAACGGTCATAGAAAGATACCAATCACAAGACTCCTTCGCAACTGACCCTATTCTCGATAAAAAAGAATGGAAAAACTTACAACTAATAATGGATGAAGCTGGCGAACTCCCTTTTCATATAGATTATTCAGAATTAGTTGATCCGTCCTTTGCGAAACAAGCTATTCAATAAGGAGACAATGATGATGTCACCATTATTATCCATTAAGGAAATAAGTCATGTGTACTTTACGAAAGAATCGATTTTCCATGCTCTTCAAGACGTTTCATTTTCAGTAAAGGAAGGCGAGTTTGTCTCAATCCTCGGTCCAAGTGGATGTGGAAAGACTACTCTTCTTTCCATTATTTCCGGCCTTGTCACTCCTACACAAGGAACAGTCTTGATAAATGAGAGCGAAGTTTGTTCTAAACATTCATCAATCGGCTATATGCTTCAGCAAGATTATTTGTTTCCGTGGAAAACGATTAAACAAAATGTATTGCTCGGATTAAACATCTTACATGATAAAAGGAAGGAATCTATTAATAACGCACTAAATTTACTTAATGAGATGGGATTATCCAAAGTAGAAGATGCGTATCCGAGACAATTATCTGGCGGCATGAGACAGCGAGCTGCTCTCGCTCGTACTCTCGCCACAAACCCGAGTGTCCTGTTGTTAGACGAACCCTTTTCAGCACTCGATTACCAAACAAAGTTGAAACTAGAAAATCTCGTGGTAAAAACATTAAAAGAGTACGATAAAACAGCCATTTTAGTTACGCATGATATTGAAGAATCAATCGCCATGAGCGACCGCATTATTTTATTATCAAAGCAACCAGGAAGAATCGCTAAAAACTTTACTGTACCACAAGAGCTTAAAACCCTCACACCATTTCAAGCCAGACGGCATCCACTTTTCCCCTCTCTTTTTCATTCTATATGGAAGGAGTTAGAGGCTCTTGAATCAGTATGAACATGAGAAACTGCATCAACAACATATCAAGCGAATGAAAAGTGAGAAGCGAATGGTCATTTTTTATCAAACCATCATCTTTCTATGTTTTTTTATCATTTGGGAGATGGCCTCATCACTAAAATGGATAGACCCGCTTTTATTTAGTTCCCCTCAAAAAATCATTCTATTATTTATTGAGAAACTACAAGACGGGTCTTTACTATCGCATATTTCCGTTACACTATTTGAAACTGTCATGGGATTTATTTTAGGAACCTTACTCGGAACGTGGTTAGCCGCATTTTTATGGTGGTTTCCTAAAATGGCAAAAATATTGGATCCCTATCTTGTTATCTTAAATGCCATGCCTAAAGTTGCTCTCGGTCCTATTTTAATTGTAGCGTTAGGCCCTGGATTTACTTCGATCATTGCAATGGGAGCTATTATTTCAGTCATTATCACTACAATTGTCGTTTATACAGCGTTTAAAGATGTTGATTCAAATTATGTTAAGGTATTACAAACATTTCAAGCGACCAAGTGGCAAGTTTTCAAAGAAGCTATTTTGCCATCTTCCTTTTCTACAATCATTTCAACATTAAAAGTAAACGTTGGCTTATCTTGGGTTGGAGTGATTGTTGGGGAATTTTTAGTTTCGAGTAAAGGGCTTGGCTATATGATAATTTACGGATTTCAAGTGTTTAATTTCACGCTTGTCTTACTAAGTTTATTAGTTATTGCAATTCTAGCAACGCTCATGTATCAGCTCGTTGACTTTCTCGAGAAGAAGCTTATCCGCAATTTAGAATAACAAGATACGATCCTTAAATGAGCGAAAAAAGCTAAATGGGGCTGTCCAATAAGTACAGCCCCTTTTTTATCGTTAATGAAATTCGGTTAAACTCATCTGTTGGAGGGCGCTTTCCACCGACACGCCCTGTCTAGTTACGGCTCTACTTTTCGAACAACCTACTCGACTCGCAAGCTTGTCTGTGGGGGTATTCGGTTCGTGCTGTTCCCCAAACTTCGTCCTCCATTCCATTTAAGGAACTTATCAAACAGCCCTTTATACTGTCTACAAAAGGTATGACAAATGAAAAACCCCCACCGTTACAGGCGGCTAACAACTTATCGCGGACTTGATTCAGAAAAAACAGAGTTACCTTATGTAAATAGCTTCTGATTACTTAAACGGTGAAGACTGTTGAACAAGACTCCATCCTTCATAATAAAACTAAATCGATTGTCCTGATCAATTTGATCAGGAAAGTCCGCTAACAATACGGGTCCGTTTGTCTCCAAATAGTGCTTTTTTTTCACCATTTCTTCTACTTGTGAGAAATAAATATTTTTTACAATCGTTTTTTCTTTTCCTAACACTTTATATTGCCCTAAATATTGAACATTTCGAACAATCCCACCCGTTTCTTCAAAAACTTCTCTTTTCGCCGCTTCCTCTGGAGTTTCTCCTTTTTCAACTTTCCCCCCAGGAAACTCTAGGCCCCGATCTTTATGACTGGTTAACAACCACTTTTTTTGATACATACATATAACCCAAACATGTTTAGGATTTTTTGAGAAAGGGTGGTCTTCAAAAGACAGCAATACTTCATTTTGATAATAATCTGTAAATCGGATCATCCAAATCCCTCAATTTCCCTTCATTTCACTCACATCTTAACATACTATTCGTGGAAATGGGTACTATTCGGGGTCTTTTATACTCTCTAAAATACCACTCGATTGAATATGTTGCCTCGCCTCTTCATTTCCTAATTCATATATCAATTCATATACCTTTTTGTTCAAAGAATCTATGGCATCGTTTTCGCGATCATAATGGTAGCCGACATACGGTACGTGCGCTCGAAAGAAGTTCTGCCATCCTGTGGAATGAATTTGATCAAAATATTCACGTAATGTTGTAATTTCTTCATCCGTAGCCTTTATCTGAAAATCCCATGGTGAGGCTGTACTTACGCGGGATATTTCTCCACTAGCAACAGATATGTAGTAAGTCTTTTTCTCCATTGTGAGTCCTCCTCATGTATTGTGTTTTTATTTTCCCAAAACCTTGGCAATTTATTCGAAACATCCTTTACCTATAAATACGAGTCTCGAAGTAACCGTCAACTTATCTTGGAAAGATTAATAATAAATGAAGAGGCACAACAGGCCCATTTTCTTTGATACGTAGGAAACTAAGCAAAGTTAGAATCGAATTCTATGAAATGAGAAATCAATGAGTTCCATTTAAAAGATTGGACTGCTAATAAATTAAAATGGGGTGACGATGTGTCACCCCAGACATTACAATTATTTTCCTAAGAAAGACTTTAACATCCAGTTATGCTTCTCCAAATTTTGATGGATCCCTAAAAGCATATCACCAGTTGCTTCGTCATTTGCCTCTCCTGCTAATTCCATACCTCTTGCTAAGTCTTCTATTAGCAATGTAAAATCATCGTGAATTTGCTTCACCATATCCTCAGCTGACTCTCCTTCTTCCGCCTCTTTAATGGAAGAGATTTCTAAGCACTCTTTCATCGTACCTACTGGCTTTCCGTTTAACGCTAGGAGGCGTTCAGCAAGATCATCAATATAAGTAGCAGCTTCGGTATATAGCTCTTCAAATTTATCATGTAGAACGAAGAATTGAGGTCCTTTTACATTCCAATGATAGTTATGAAGTTTCACATACAGCACTGTCCAATCAGCCACTTGTTTATTTACGATTTGTACAAGTTGTTCATGTTTCATTTCCAATCTCCTCCTATTATCGTTTCTATTATACGATACCCGCCAATTTTTAAACTTAAACATAAATAGGAGTAGATTGTTCCTTATTCAACGATTTGAATACTATCGATTAATTCATACACATATGGCTCTTTTGGTTGTTTCGCTCTTTCAATATCATCGATTAAAATGATCGGAATTTGAACTCCGTGATAATTTGTAGTCGATAACGTTCCCTCAACTCGTACCCATTCATCGTTTTTAAATTTGTGCGCATCCTTTACACTAGCGATCGTTCCATATACGGATGCATCAGCAGCGCAGCAAGAAATTCCAAATCGAGCAATAACAAATTGATCCGTTTCAAAATCGTCCTCACGATAAACAAACCCGAAATACTCAATTTTCTTTCCGGCAAATTCTTGACTCCATTGATCTAAAACACGGGTCACAGATATAAAATTATCGTCGTTCACCCGAATCACTTCCTGTTTTAGTATTTCTTGCTTTCGTTTTAAATCTTGCTCTTCAAAGTAGCTTTGAATCTCATCAGCCGATATAGCGGCTTCGGATTCCGTCTCAGTTTGTTGCTCTTGAGCCTCTTGCTCAAGCATTTCCAAAACAGCTTCAGGATCCTCCAAATATTGATCAGCTAAACTTTTCTCTGAATCATTATTAGCAACTGCGACATTTGCTTGTTTTTGAATCTCTTGCTTAAACCCTCTTTTCAAGGCGACGGAACTATCTAAAATCACATCTGGAAACATAAATCCCGTCACAAGTGGAAAAACAAATAAACTATAAATAAGAAGTGACTGCTTGTTAGTTTTTGGTAGTTCATGTCCTTCACAGCCACAAGAAGCTTTATGTCTTTGATCAGATCTCCCTTTCAAAATTTGAATAACTCCTAAAATAAAAAACGTAACCAAGCCAAAATAACTATACGGTAACATTTTCGGAGCAATAAACTTTGTAATATGTCCCGTCACAACGAGTTTAAACAGAAGTAACGAAAAGCCAATTAAGATGACACCTCTAATATAAGCATGAAATTGTACCATGTTATCTATCCCCTGCTATCTTGTGATATTTTAGCCAAAAATTGTTCCATAAAGCAGAACTGAACCGTATACAACAACCGTTATTACACCAATTAACGTAAATACAAACTTCTTTTTATAATAAGCAAAAAGTAAAATCGTATTTTTCAAGTCGATCATTGGTCCATATACAAGGAATGCTAACAATGAAGTGGATGAGAATACATGTGCAAAGGAAGAAGCAACAAACGCATCCGCTTCTGAGCATAGCGAGAGTATAAAGGCAAGCCCCATCATAAGTAGCGGAGCGAAAAATTCACTATTTCCTATCGATGAAAGAGTAGTTCGATCAATTGTTACTTGAAACACACTCGTAATGAATGCACCCATGATTAAATATTTTCCCATGTCAAAAAACTCATCACTCGCATGATGGAACATACTTAACCACTTATTTTGATGATGGTGATGAGAATGTTCTAGCGTTGTCGATTCTTTTAGCTGTTGTTTGTTCTCAAATAGTAGATAAATGATGAATCCGATAACCATTGATAAAACAAACGCTAATCCCATTCTAGCATATGCAATCTGTGTGTTCGTTTGAAAAGCATAATAAGTAGAAGCGAACACGACCGGATTTAAGATCGGCCCCCCTACTAAAAAGACGACACCGACATGAAGTGGTACCCCTTTTTTCATTAATCTCCTAACTATCGGTACGATTGCACACTCACAAACAGGAAAAATTGCGCCTAATAAAGCGGCAGGGAAAATAGCAATAATAGGATTATGAGGTATATATTTACGAACCATATCCTCTGTAATAAAAACTTGAATTAAAGATGAAACAAACACCCCTAATAAAATAAAAGGAATGGCTTCCAAAATAATGCTTAAAAACATGACATGAATACTTTTATACGAAGAAGGCAAAAGTGCCCCTACGTCAATAAAATCTATAAATAAAAACAGAAAAATAATAACGGTAAATAATGTAGCGGGAATGATCTTTCTCTGAAAAGATTGACCCATTGATTCCATTGTCGCTCTCCTATTCTATAACAAATCAAAATTATTACGATTTACACCCTAACTTTATCGGATAACACGCATACCGTCAAGGGACGATCTTCTCTTAAAATAGGTGATGCTCTTCCCCCTTCATGTACAAAAAAGAAGAGACTCTTTCAAGAGTCTCTAGACTTTCGCCAAAAGGTGCATTATTCAGCTACAGACGGACGCTTTCATCAATAGTTGTCGTTTTTCGTAAGCTTTTTTTGTCTAAATGCTAGAGAGCTTTTTAAAAATAACAGTCTCTCGAAAAAATATTATCCAAAAACCTTTTCCAAATCTTCTTTGCTTTGCTCAAGCCAGAATCGCATAAGTCTTTTTGCACCATCTAAATCATGCAACTTCGCTTGGCCGCACTGTGTTTCGTTTGCAGCCGGAACCTCCGTCACTTCCACAGCTTCTTTCATTGTATCTTCTAATAAGTCTATAATTTCTCGTACCGTAGGCTCCCCACTCACAACAAGATAAAACCCCGTTTGACATCCCATTGGAGAAACATCGATTATATCAAAGTGATCGTATTTTTCAACATATTTACGGATGTTAAAAGCCAGTAAATGTTCTAATGTATGAATTGCATCCGGCTTCATCGCTTGTTTATTCGGCTGACAAAAACGAATATCAAATTTGTTAACAACCCCGTCACTTCCGACTTTATGAACACCGCAGTGACGAACGTAAGGTGCTTTTACAGCGTTATGATCTAATTCAAAGCTTTCTACTGAAGGCATTTCATTCACTCCTTAATTGTACTCCATCATTCTTAATTGTTATCATACTATAAATTCCGATAAAATTCATCAATTTAATACGAATTTCATTTTTGTGACTTCACGTCCATTTCTTGCTAGAATAAAAGTGTAGGTAAAACACGATGTTTAACCGCTAACACTTTGTAAAAAATATGATTGAGGAGCGAAAAAAATGAAGCAAGTGCTCATCTTCCTTATACATTTCTACAGAAAACTCATTTCTCCCCTTAAACCACCAACATGTCGATTTTATCCAACCTGTTCACAATATGGGCTTGAAGCGATTCAGAGACATGGTGCCTTGAAAGGCGGATGGTTAACGATCAAACGAATTCTAAAATGTCACCCATTCCATCCAGGCGGTATTGACCCTGTACCTGATAAAATTCAGAAAAAAACATAATTATTTTTTCCTTGCTTATTTCCCCATTTTCTTATACGATATAAATCGTAATTATTTGGATTTACTTTTTATACATTGGCTCTTTTCTTAAAGATTATGGATTTTGGTTATACAAACGAAAGGTCCCCCCATCCATAGGGACGACAGCAGCCTTTCGTTTCAACTATTACATTGTTTCATGACCAAAATAGCAACAAAGCATTCAGAAAAAGCCTATATATTAAATCGGAACGATTTCGATATGAACATTTAAAGGAAGGAGATTTTGTTTTGTTTAAAAAAATAGCATTCATTCCAATTTCTTTTTTAATTATGTCTATGTTTTTGATTGGTTGTTCTAATACAGAAGAAAGTGTGAACTCATCAAACGAATCATCTGATACGATCAAAGTGTTTACAACCATTTTCCCTCTTGAAGATTTTACGAAGAAAATTGGTGGAGAACATGTTAGTGTCACAAGCGTCTTTCCTGCTGGAGCAGATGCCCACACTTATGAACCATCAACGAAACAAATGGTAGAGATGGCAAATGGGGACCTGTTCATCTACACTGGAATCGGGCTAGAAGGCTTTGCTGAGAAAGCACACGAAACATTGGAAAATGAAAATGTAAAAATTTTAAAAGCCGGTGAAAATCTCGATTTATTAAGTCATAACCACGAGCATGCGCATGAGGAAGAAGAACATGCAAATGAAGAAGAGCATGCGCACGAAGATGAACATGCACACGAAGATGAGCATGCACATGAAGAAGAGCAAGTAAACGAAGAAGAGAATCATCACCATGATCATGACAAAGATCCACATGTTTGGTTAGATCCAATTTTAGCTGAGCAAGTTGCAGAAAATATAAAAAACACTCTTATTGAGCTAAAGCCTGATGCACAAGAAGATTTCGAAAAGAATTTCCAAGCTCTAGTAGAACAATTTCATAGCCTTGATGCTGAGATGAATGCCATTGTCGAGAAGGCTGAACGAAAAGAAATTGTCGTTTCTCATGCAGCATACGGTTACTGGGAAGAAC
Source organism: Bacillus kexueae (assembly GCF_022809095.1). Classification (GTDB taxonomy): domain Bacteria; phylum Bacillota; class Bacilli; order Bacillales; family Aeribacillaceae; genus Bacillus_BZ; species Bacillus_BZ kexueae. Next base: position 28,489 of record NZ_JALAZE010000002.1, on the reverse strand, counting down.
GATATGGCATTGAGCAAATCAGTATCTCAGGCCTATCCCCTACTGAAGAACCATCTCAAAAAGAGTTAGCACATATTATTGAGAAGGCACAGGAGTACAACATTAAATACGTCATTTTTGAAAATAATGTCTCAAGCAACGTAGCAAACATCGTACAATCTGAACTAAATGCTGAAGCTTTAACATTACACAACTTAGAAAGCATTACAGAAGAGCAAATGGAAGAAGGAAAAGACTATTTTGATATTATGAAAGAAAATATCGAAACGTTAAAGAAGGCGTTAAATGTACGAAATAGCTAGAAAAGTGCAGCCGTGCACAGCGTTGAATGAAGGAAGCCTCTTACTTACTGAGATAATCTAGATATTGAGTTATCTTCAGTTCGCTAGACGCTAGGAGTAAAAACTAATACCGCTGAAACACTCCGCAATTGAAATGATTTTTTTATAAAGATAGAGGTTGTACTTCTGAACAACCTCTTTTTATTTTGGCGTATAATAGGTCAATTATTTCATACAGATACGTTGAATAAAATAAACAAAAAAACAAATGATATCCTCTGTATTCATCTGAATTGAAGGAGGATATATGATGGAAAGCTTAGCTAGAACCTTTCAACATGAATTAAAAAAAGCTACGAAAGAGACGTATCAAACTTCCATTCAATCTTTTTTAAACCTTTGGAGTTATGAATATGATTCCTTCGAACACATCCCCAAAGAGATAGAAAAACATCTATATGCCAGTGACTATGCTCCCCTATTCCATGAAGAATAATAAGCACCTTCAAGAGAGGCTAACTGAGAAGGATGAATATTACTCCTTCTAGCCTCTTTTTTGTAACCATATTTGTTAAAACTATTATAAAAAAGCAATATACTATTTATGACTGGACATCGTAATGGAGTAAAAAAGCACAACACGTTAGTAAAGAAATTTATACATTTTACAATAAGAAACATACGTGATTTTACACTCACACCCCGGACATGAAAATTTATTCTCCCCGGGGTTTCCTTTCTACTATCTACCTATCATGATCGCTCATTCAGCTCATAGGTAATTTTTATTTTCACAGAAAAAGCGCAAAGCGCAAGTCTTTAGGCGAAGGGCGCTGGAGGACCTGCGAGGAGGCTTCCGTCGCCACAGCAGGGCCGAAGCGACCCGAGATGATGGCGCTTGGAGCTAGACAAAAAAAACTGTAAAGAGATACTTTAACACTTTATTGAACTTAAACTTTCTGTAACAATAAAGAAATTTATACATTTTACAACAAGGCTCTTTTCTAAAAAATTGTTGCTTTTAGTGTGTATTGTTGAGAATCGTTTTTCCCTTTGTAATGGAGCGGAGGGCACTTGACTCCTGCGGGATAAAGAGGAAAGGTCGAGACCCCACAGGCGCATGCCGAGGAGGCTCGACTTCCTCCCCGCGGAAAGCAAGTGTCCGTAGCGCAATGTTCAGAATTCATTTTAAAAATGACTGAAAAAGAAACAATCTAAACGAAAACAGCCTACAACAAAAAAGGTACCTAGACGATCTAGATACCTTTTAATCCTTCATTTCAATTTTGTGCGTCATATGAAATGCGTTTTTTAGCTAACCATTTTCCAAGCAATCCATGAAGTGGTGAGAAAATGAATGCTAAGGCGAATAATACTCCTGTTGCACTCGCCATCGCGCCTGATATCGAAACATTATAAAAGCTTGCAGCATAATACCCTATGAAAGCGGAGAGGATCCCAATAGTAACACTTATCCAGAGCATGTGAATGAGTCGATCTGTTAATAAATACGCTGTAGCAGCAGGTACAATGATGAGGGCCACAACAAGAATGGCTCCAACACTATCAAACGAAGCGACTGTGGTAAACGAGAGCATTGTCATTTGCAAATAATGAAAAAAGGTTACTGGAATGCCTAGCGCAACTGCCATTTCAGGGTCAAAAGCTGAAATTTTGAATTCTTTGTAAAAAAGAGCTATTAATATGACGTTAATCAAGAGTACAAATCCAAGCATCCATACCGCTTGAGGTCCAAAGTCTACACCGTTTATTTCAATCGTATCCCAAGGAATAAACGCGATTTCTCCCATTAACGCATGTTCGACATCAAGATGAACATTTCCACCGTAGAGAGATAAAATAATGACTCCGACTGCAAACAAAAAGGTGAACACAACTCCAATTGCTGCATCAGACTGAACGCCCCTATCATGGAGCATTTGCACGAATAATGTGGTGAGAAGCCCTACAATCCCCGCTCCTACTAACATATACACACCATTTAAAGAATGACTAATAAAGTATGCACCGACAATACCTAAAATGACACTATGGCTAATGGCATCTGAAAGCATTGCCATTTTCCGTAAAACGAGAAATGTTCCAATCAATCCACAGCTAGCTCCTACGAGCGATGCCGTTAGTAAAATCCATGCCTCATAGCTCATTCATAAACACCTTCTTCTCTTTCCACTTCGAAGCTTGCGGAACTAGTAACGGCATACGACCATGCATTTTCATTAGCTCATATAATCGATGTTGTTCCATCTCGTTTAGTAATGTAAATTGAAACTCTTTATTGTTTAATGAGCTCTGGAACTCGAATTCATGCATTAAATATGTTTCATAAAGACGTTGTTCTACCGTTAGTTCATAAGCTACTTCTAACCCTTTATCAGTTAAAGATACCTGATTTTTTTCAACTTGGATAAACCCTTTGTTTTCCAGCTCTTTCATCACATATGAGTGAAGATTTGCTTGGATTTTTCGTCTCGTAAATACCTCATTAATATCCAGAGATTGTTGACCAAAACTTCGTTGTTCACTTAAGTCATAAAGAGACAACAGAAATTGCTGCACAGCCGTTTTTTTCCTCATTTTCATATGCTTAATAAAAGCTGCTAGCAATCCTTTTTTTGGAGCAAACACAAGCGATATCAAAAAGATGATGGTTGCAGCAACAATAATCAACGGTCCAGTTGGAAGACCCCTCATTGTTGTACTAATCAATGTACCGACACCACCTGATATAGCACCAATCGCACCTGAAATGATAATCATCAGGCTTAGTCGATCGGTCCAATATCTAGCAGCTATAGCTGGTGTAATAAGCATGGCCGCCATCAATACAACCCCAACCGCTTGTAACCCTATTACAACTGCTAACACAATCATTAATATTAATAAGCTATCTAACCATTTCACCGGAATGCCTAAACCTTTTGCGAATGCCGGATCAAACGTAATCACTTTAAATTCCTTAAAGAACAACGCCGTAATAAAAAGAAGGACAATTGAGATAGACGAGATTAGTATGACATCTGCTCGTACTAAAGAGGCCGCTTGGCCGAATATAAAATCATCTAACCCACTCTTATTACCTGTACTTTCATTTTGAATATATGTTAAAAGCACAATTCCAAATCCGAAAAACACAGATAAAACGATCCCGATTGCTGAATCCTCTTTTACACGTGACATTTTCACGATAACATGAATGAGCCACGTTGAAATAAAGCCAGCAACGGCGGCACCAACAATAAACCAAAGCAACGATTTACTACCATATATTAAAAAGGCGATGCATACGCCTGGTAAAGCTGCATGAGCCATCGCATCGCCTATTAAACTTTGTTTCCGTAATAGAGAAAAACTTCCGAGCACACCACTAGCGATTCCTAACAAAACAGTTCCAAAAAGCACCCATTGTGTGTTAGGATCTTGCAACTGCATGAGTAGATCCTTCATGAATAAATCAACTCCTACTTTTCCTTTACAAGGGTTGGACGGTCCTCAAGGTAGGCTAATTTCCCACCGTACGTTTTCTGCAAGTTTTCTAAATTAAACACTTGCTCTGTTTCACCGAAAGCAACGACGCGCATATTTAAAAGCAATACCCAATCAAAATACTCTTCAACGGTCTGCAAATCATGGTGTACAACGAGCACCGTTTTTCCCTTTGCCTTTAACTCATTTAATAAAACAATAATGGCTTTTTCAGTTGCGGCATCGACGCCAACAAACGGTTCATCCATAAAATATAGATCCGCATCCTGTGCAAGTGCTCTTGCTAAGAATACGCGCTGTTGTTGTCCCCCAGATAACTGGCTTATTTGACGATCTGCATACTCCAGCATCCCTACTTTATCTAAACATGCTTTTGCTATTTCGATATCTTCTTTCTTCGGTCTTTTCATCCATCCAATATGACCGTAACGTCCCATTGTCACGACATCGAGTGCATTTGTAGGAAAGTCCCAGTCCACTGTACCACGTTGAGGAACATAACCGATTCGTTTCAATTGCTTTTTATACGTGCTCCCAAAAAACGAGATATTTCCAGATGCTTTCGGCACTAAACCTAACAATGTTTTAATGAGCGTGGACTTCCCCGCTCCATTTGGACCGACAATTCCAATGAGTTTTCCTTCTGGAACCTCAAAGCTCACTTCTTGAAGAACTGGCTTTTTATGATAGGCAACCGTTATATTTTCTACAGTGAGTGGATGTGCCATAAAATTAAACCTCCTATTTTAAAGCCGAGACAATCGTTTCAATATTGTGCTTATACATTCCAATGTACGTACCTTCCTCTGTTCCTTCTTCTCCCATCGCGTCAGAGAATAATTCTCCTCCAATTTTCACTTCATGCTCACGTTCTTTTGCACCTTCTACAACAGCATTAATCGACTTTTCAGAAATACTACTTTCAATAAATACCGCTTTAATATCTCGTTCAACTAGCACATCAATTAAATTTTGAACATCGCGCAAGCCATACTCAGAATCTGTACTTAAACCTTGTAACCCCATTACTTCAAAACCAAATGAACGTCCAAAATAGGCAAAAGCATCATGAGCTGTTACTAAAACACGGCTGTTTTCGTTAATTTGCTCTATTTTTTGTACCGATTCATTATATAAATCATCTAATTGCTTCTTGTAGCTTTCTGCGTTTTTCATGAATTCATCCTTATGTTCTGGTGACAATTGAGATAATTCTTCCGTTACTGTATCTACAGCAATTTTCCATAGATCCACATCAAACCAAACGTGTGGATCGTGCATGTTTGGATTTTCAGGGTCTGCGATTAATTGATCTTCACTTATATCACGTGTAATGGCAACCGTTGGGCGGTCTTCAGCCATCTTTTCTAATACTTCTCCCATTTTACCTTCAAGATGAAGTCCATTGTAAAAAATAATATCAGCATCCTGCAATTTTTTAATATCTCCTTGGGAAGCTTTGTATAAATGAGGATCGATTCCAGGTCCCATTAAAGATTCTGTTTCAACAAGGTCCATACCAACATTTTCAGCGATATCTGCAATTTGTGCAATCGTTGTAGTCACTTTAATCTTGCCATCATCTGCATTATTAGCTGAATCCCCACTACATGCTGATAATGCAATTAACATTAAACAAGATATTGTCGTTAAAATCCATTTTTTCATTTAAGTATCCTCCCTTTCCTAAAACCACATTTTTTGCATAAAGGAAAAAATGATGGTAAAAAAAACTAATCAATCCAATTATTTATCTTGGGACAAAAAGTTTCCCTCGCACAACAAATATAACCTCAAACAAACTTTCATGTCAACAGTAATGTTTCGACATTCCGAATTATCTTATGCACCTAGGAATTAGGCGGTTCCAGCAAAGCCTTCATGTAAATAAGGCAGAACTAAGAAAAGCGCAAGTCCTTAGGCGAAGGACGCTGGAGGACCTGCGATGAGGCTTCCGTCGCCACAGTAGGGCCGAAGCGACCCGAGATGATGGCACTTTGAGCTAGACACAAAAAACTGTAAAGAGAATACTTTAACACTTTATTGAATTTAAACTTTCTGTAACAACAAAAAAAGACTAGTGCTATTTACACTAGTCTATACCGGAAGGGGAAGCGTCTTTTACCCCTTACTTGCCTTTCAGTTATTAGCATAATCGATGGTTCTTTTTGATACAAATCAACAAAATCGAATTTTACAACGTTGTAAATCACTAAAAACAATAGTTTTACTTAAGATATTTTAAATTTCTGAATGTACTTCCCTGTCAAAATATAATTTTCAACATGTTACGCTCTCAATATGCTTTGCCACACTTCGTAGTCTTCTTCGATTGACTTCAAATCCGATCCCTGCCCCCGTCGGTACATTGACAGTCCCATCTTTCACTTCTACAAGTGGGACGATTATATCTTCTTCCCAGTAACGACTTGATGATGAAATATCCCCCGGAATTGTAAAATGAGGCAAAGAAGCTAACGCAATATTGTGAGCACGAGAGATTCCAGTCTCTAGCATACCTCCACACCATATTTGAATATCATGTTGTTGACAAAGATCATGAACTTTTTTCGCTTCCCATAAGCCTCCAATTCGCCCTGCTTTAATATTAATGATTTGACAGCTTTTTAATTGAATTGCGCTAAATGCATCATGGAATGAAGCTATACTCTCATCTAAACAAATCGGCGTTTGCAAATTCTCTTGTAGTAAGCGGTGTTCGACAATATCGTCCGCACGCAGAGGTTGCTCAATCATCATCAATTGAAAATCATCTAATCGCTGTAGCTTACTTAAATCTTTTAATGTGTAAGCAGAATTTGCATCAGCCATTAAAGGTAATTCAGGAAAATGAACACGAATTTCTTTGATCAATTCGTAATCGATTGCCGGGTTAATTTTCACCTTAAATCGCTTATAGCCTTCAGCCAAACGTTTTTCAATCTCAGCCAACATGTTGGGTATGGAGGCGATACTAATCACAACACCTGCTTCAATTTTGGAACGAGTGCCTCCGAGAATACGAGATAGTGAACGGTGTTCTTTCTTGGAAAAAAGGTCCCAAATTGCTAGTTCAATTCCTGCCTTCGCCATTTGGTTACGCTTTACATGATTAAACATAGAGTGTACATGCCTTGGGTGTACAATTTCTTTTTTCAATATGACCGGAATTAAGAAAGCTTTTAGTATATGATAAGCCGTCTTAATGGTCTCTTCGGTATACCAAGGTGTTGAAAAGGCTACTACTTCTCCCCAACCGCTGACACCGTCTTGATCAATGACTTCTATTATTAAGCTTTCTCTTTCTTCTACCGTACCTAAGCTCGTTTGGAAAGGAGCTTTCAACCTCATCCCTATATGATAAATCTTCACTTCTTTTACTTTGATCATTCGTCATCCAACCACTCTTGTAATTTTCTTCGCAGCAATTTTTTGGAGGCGTTTCGAGGAAGATTTTTCACGAATCGTATTTCTTTTGGAATTTTATACTTTGCTAGTTGCTTTTGACAGAAAGCGATTAATTCTAATTCGGAAATCTGTTTAGAAGTAACGACAAAAGCCACAGGCACTTGTCCCCACTTCGCATCTTTTCGTCCGATGACTCCCGCATCTTCCACATACTCATGAGAAACTAAAATTGCCTCCACTTCAGCTGGGTATACATTCTCTCCTCCTGAAACAATCAAATCTTTGCGACGGTCTAATACATATAGAAACCCTTCTTCATCAACATAGCCAATATCTCCTGTGTAAAACCATCCATCTCGAATGGCCTCACCTGTCGCATCTGGACGATTCAAATAACCTATTGTTACATTCGGACCCTTAATAACTATTTCTCCCTCTTCAAATGGATTACATGCTTTCCCATCTTTTAAAATTCTCATTTCAACCGGATATAACGGTTTACCTGCAGAGCCTAACTTGGACACGCTGTATTCAGGTGCTAAAGTGACTACTTGTGAAGCTGTTTCTGTCATTCCATATGTTTGGAATACATCAATCTCTTTCTTTTGGCATTTTTGAAGCAGAGATAAAGGGGCTGGTCCTCCCCCTAACAGCATACAGCGAAACGTACTCGGGTAGTTTTTACCTCCAAGCCCATCAATCATCTGCTGAAGCATCGTGCTTACAACAGATACGATGGATACACCTTCGTTTATAATAGCCTCATTCGCTTTTTCCGGATGAAAAGAAGGATGAAGAATGACGCGTATTCCGTAAATGATACTTCTCATTAGAATGGACAAACCACTTATATGGAAAAGTGGTACAGCACAAAGCCACGTATCTTTTTCTTGCAATCCAATATTTAATACCGAGCCAATCGCACTCCACCAATGGTTTCCATATGTTTGGAGCACACCTTTTGGATTTCCAGTCGTGCCTGAAGTATACATAACTGTTGCCACTTCGTTTAAATGATATTCTGACATGATCTCAACGTCGCTTTCTTCTAGTGTTTGAATCTCTTTGATGGAAACTGCGATAAGATTATGAGACAAATGAGCGGTATGTTCATCATAAATGGTAAATTTCACGCTAGCGTCATTAGTTTGCCAGGTTATTTCTCTTTCAGTTAAGCGGTTATTGAAGAAGACTGCAACTGCACCTATATAATGAATAGCATGAATTGTGATGACCATTTCAATACTATTCTTCATTAAAATTCCAACATAATCATGTCGTTGAACACCTAAAGTAGCCAATTGTCGAGCACGTTTTGATACCAATCTTTCTAACATTGAAAAAGTGATATTTTCCTCATTAACAGTTAATGCAATTCGATCAGGCGTTAAGTGAGCGCGCTTTTTTAGCCAATTGGGGATTGAGGTCATTTAAATCTTCTCCTTATATATAATTGTTCACATAATGAAAACAGCTCGATGGAAACCATCAAGCTGTTTGAATCATTACGGGAAGCGTGGGAATTGTTTGAAGTCTGGGTTACGTTTTTCCTTAAATGCATCACGACCTTCTTTTGCTTCATCAGTTGTGTAATAAAGAAGTGTCGCATCTCCCGCAAACTGCTGTAAACCAGCTAATCCGTCAGTATCTGCGTTGAATGAAGCTTTTAAGAAACGAATTGCAGTTGGACTTTTCTCTAAGATTTCATTACACCACTGAATTGTTTCTTCTTCTAATTGTTCTAGCGGTACGACTTTATTTACGAGCCCCATTTCATACGCTTCTTGAGCTGAGTATTGACGGCATAAGTACCAAATTTCACGCGCACGCTTGTGACCAATAATACGCGCTAAGTAGCCAGCACCGTATCCAGCATCAAAGCTACCCACTTTCGGACCTGTTTGCCCAAAAATCGCGTTCTCAGATGCAATAGACAAATCACACACAACATGTAAAACATGTCCTCCACCAATTGCATAGCCATTTACCATTGCAATAACAGGTTTTGGAATAACACGGATGAGGCGTTGTAAGTCTAATACGTTTAAGCGTGGAATCTTATCATCTCCAACGTATCCACCGTGACCTCGAACCTTTTGGTCTCCACCAGAACAAAACGCTTTTTCTCCTGCACCAGTTAGTACAATCACTCCGATTCGATCATCATCTCGTGCATACGCAAAAGCGTCGATCATTTCAGCAACAGTTCTTGGTGTGAATGCATTATGTACATGCGGACGGTTAATTGTAATCTTTGCAATTCCGTTGTACGTTTCATAAATAATTTCTTCATATTCTCTTTCTTTTACCCATTCAACGGCCATAATAATCCTCCTTATTGTAAGCGCTTTCTGTCGTTATTTGTTACAAAATGAATAAACTCATTTACTATTTTACCAAAAAATCGCGAATCTTCCACATGAACTGCATGTCCTACTTTCGGAACAATTGTAAATGTTGCATGAACTAAGTGTTCGGACATTTGTTTTCCTATTCGGCAAAACTTTTCATCCTTTTCTCCACAAATAATGTAAACTGGACATATTAACTCATCGAGACGTTTCCAATAATTTGGCTGAAATCCAGTTCCCATCCCCCGGAGGCTATTTGCTAGTCCTATCGGGTTGTTTTGTAGACGTTGTTTTCGGATTTGATTTCTGATTTCGGCTGAAAGAGATTTTTGAGATTGGAATAAAGGTATATCTTTCCACTTATCTACAAACGACTCAATACCATTTTCTAAAATCTCGTTCGCTAATCTTTCATCCGATTTTCTTCGAAGCTCGCGCTCTTCTTCTGTTCGTAATCCTGGCGAACTACTTTCAAGGATTAACGATTTTACTTTATGTGGGTAAGTCATTGCAAACGAAAGGGCTAACCTTCCGCCCATGGAATATCCTAACAAATGAACAGCTCCCAATGCTAATTCTTCTAAGAGGACTCGCAAATCTTCCACGACTTCTTCCATCCTGTAACGCTCATAATTGGCGGGAGAAGAAGTTTGTCCATGCCCTAAAATATCAATTAAGATTAGTTCATAATTAAGTAACGAGTCCTCTACCGCTTTCCATGTTGTATGATCCCCAGTAAAACCATGTAACAATACGAGTGGCTCTCCGCTCCCTTTTCTTTCTATATAATATGTTGCATCTCTGATAACTTTTTTCATCGATTCAACTCTTTTCGTATTTCCTGGGAAACAAATTGTGTGAAATTCCGCTGAATCTCGACACGCCCATGACGATTGGTGACAATTTCTATAATACGAATGCCACTTGATGGTTCTTGCAAGTATTTATGTAGTTGGTTTGTGTCCTCTACTTTTCGATATTCAAACCCGTACATCTTTGAAGCATATTCAAAATCAATATCTGTCGGAGTACCAAACAAGGTTTCAAAGTGCTTTTCTTCACTCGATTGTGGTAAAAACGAGAAAATTCCCCCGCCGTTATTATTAATTAATAAGATAGTTAAAGATAAGTCATACATTTTTCCAGCGAGTAAACCATTTAAATCATGATAGAAGGATAAGTCTCCAATGATTAAAAATGTAGGATCTGAACTGGAGGCACATATCCCTAAAGCCGTGGACACAACTCCATCGATTCCATTTGCTCCACGATTTGAAAATAATCGCCAATGTTTATTATTCGATTGAAAATAAGTATCGACATCTCGAATCGGCATACTATTCCCAATGACAAGATTGCATTTCTCAGGAAGCATTTTTTGCAATTCCACGTAGACTCTTCCTTCAAACAGCCCATTTTGTTGAGAGGAAGGAATCGATTCAATATTGCGCTTCACAATATCGTTCACTTGCTGCCAAGTTCTTAGGAAAGTTTTATCTGTATTAATCTCAACCATTTCACTCATTTTTTCACAAAAGGCAGATTCACTACAAATAAAATGTTCATCAGCAGCTAACGAAGGATCCCTCCATCCTCCTCCATGGTCAACGACCCATTGCACAATTTGTGATTGTTCTTGCAAATACAACCACAATGGTTTTGATACTGGCATGGCTCCGAAACGAATAATTAACTGTGGTTGCAATGCCTCATCCATTTCAATTCCTTTTAAAATGGTGTCATAATTTTCAATGATAACATCTTTAGAATGATTCCCATAACGTAATTGCGATAATGGATCTGCTAAAATAGGAAAACCTATTTTTTCAGCAAACGTTACAATTGAATGACTGAATTGAATATCATGCATCTCCCCACAAATAATAAGACCTTTATTAATCGAACCAATATAGTTTGCGAGTTGACGGAACGTTTCCTCATTTAGAACAGACTGTGACGGTACATAATTATGTACGGAATAACCTACCTCACTCGTGAAATTTTCCTCTAACCATTCCATGTCTGGAACTAATGGTGCTCGTAATGGAAGGTTTACATGAACCGGTCCTTTCGGAAATTTCATTGCTTCAATTACGCTTCTTTGAACAACTCTTTTTATGTAATGTAAGATTTTTGGTCTATCTTCTGGAATTGGAGCATCCGTAAACCATTTCACATACTTTCCGTATAATTCGATTTGGTTGATGGCTTGTGGTGCTCCCACATCCCTAAGCTCATGTGGACGATCCGCTGTTAATATTATTAATGGTACACGTGCATAATGTGCTTCAATAACTGCTGGGTAATAGTTGGCAGCTGCAGTTCCGGACGTACAAAGTAGCGCAACTGGTTTTTGCTTTCGCTTCGCCATACCTAAAGCGAAAAATCCTGCAGAACGTTCGTCAATGTTTATATACGCATTCAAAAGGGGGTGTTCAGCAATGGCTAAGGCAAGAGGGGTTGACCGTGAACCTGGGCTAATGACAACCTCTTCTACACCTGATGCTATTAATTGCTGAACAAAGGTGTAAACGTATTGAGTTAATTCTTTATTCTTCATTGTGTAATCCCCCTAATGCATCCATCATTGGCCCTAACTTCACTTCTGTTTCTTCCCATTCTTCATTCGGGTTTGAATGTTCAACAATCCCACACCCAGCGAATAGATGAGCAGCTTGTTGATGAATTAATCCTGACCGAATCGCAACGACAAACTCTCCGTTATCTTCATTATCAAACCAACCAATTGGGGATGCATACCACCCTCTATCCATTGGCTCTTCTTCTCGAATAAACCGTAGCGATTCTTTTTTAGGATACCCTCCAAGCGCAGGGGTTGGATGAAGTTTCTCAACGAAATCCATAATGGAATACCCATCGCGAACAAATCCTTCAATAGGTGTAAACAAGTGCTGAATATTTTTCGTTTTCAGCAGATTAGGTCGATTCTCCTTTTTTAGAGATGAACAGCATTCTTCAAAAGCATTTGTAATCATTCGAACAACTACCTCATGTTCATGAAGATTTTTTTCGTCAGCTAAAAGAGCTGCTCCAAGGCTTTCATCTTCCTTCATGGTTGCTCCTCTACGAATTGATCCTGCTACGCAAGCTGAATGGACCTTTTCTCTGTTCTTTTTAATTAATCGTTCTGGTGTTGCACCAATAAAGCTTTTGTCACCGACTTGAAAAGAAAATAAAAAGCTACTCTTTTGATTTTCTTCAAGGCGATAAAGAATCGATCCGATTGACAAAGGTGAATCGAACGATACGAGAACATCTCTAGCCAAAACTACTTTCTCGAATGAGCCTCTTTTGATCGCAGATGTTGCCTTTTCGACAGCTTGTATCCATTCTTTTTCATGGAAAACCATCGTTTCCTTAACTTTGGCCTGTTGCTTGAAAAGGTGACTATCCTCATTAATAATCTTCAACCATAATTCCAATTGTTCCTCATATAGAAGTGGTTGTTCTTGCTCTGAAACAACTTTATTTAAGGTAATAAACCATTTGTTTTCATCTTTTGTAATTAATACTTGTGGTAAATGAAATTTTGCACTAGTAAAGTCATCCCACTTTTCTGTCTTTTTCATTTTTTTCGGGTCGAACGAAAATCCCCCAAAAAGCAGAGGACCTGTACCGTATTGATTTATCCCGGTTTTATACGTATATGCTTTCCATTCGTTCCAAATTGCTTCAACCGTATAATATCGACTTTCATCCCTATACTGGTTTTCGATGGACATTTCAACACCAAATCCACATAATAGAAAATCACGGTCTGGTGTTGTCCAAAAGAAATGTTCCCAATCAGGCTTTAATTGATCAATGAGTGCAAATAACTGGAGGGGGTCTTTTTGCTCAATTTGTACAGCATAACTAAAAAGCATAGGATGTTGATGCTTTTTCGCCATTTCTTGTGTCTTTTTTATCTCTTCCAATAAGGAAAACCGTCTTTGAACTGTAATCACAGTCTATCCCTCCAAAACCGAAAAATAGCTTATACTAAGATACACCCGTCCCCAATGTATGTCAATACATGGGGAAACCTTATTCTATCCTTATTATATACCTTTTACTTCTTGCGGTAAAAGTGATGTGTTCCCCTAAATGTAAACGTGTTCATTTCGAGGGAATACCTATAAATGTTGGTAAGTTTCGTGAAGTTTAACAACGGAAAAACATTGACACTTCTAGAGCATTTATCTAGACTTAAGTTTGGAATAAAACCCTTTATCAAATTAAGGAGAGAATGCGAATGCATCCTGAAGCAAAAGCAAACGAAATGAAACCCGACAAAAGCTTTCGTGTTTGGTGGATGCTTTTAAGACCGCACACATTAACTGCCGCCTTTGTACCAGTAACAGTTGGTACATTGTTAGCCGTACTTGAAGGCTCATTCCATGCTGGTCTATTCGGAGCTATGTTACTTGCATCTATTTTAATACAAGCTGCAACCAACATGTTTAATGAATATTTTGATTATAAACGAGGACTAGATACTGCTGAATCAGTAGGGATTGGTGGTGCTATCGTTCGAAGTGGCGTTCAACCAAAGATCGTCTTAAATTTAGGTTTTATTTTCTTTGGATTTGCAACTTTATTAGGGGTATATATTTGCCTTTTATCTAGTTGGTGGATAGCTGTTATTGGAATTGTTTGTATGCTAGCTGGTTATTTTTACACTGGTGGTCCTATCCCAGTTGCATACACCCCATTTGGAGAAGTGATGTCAGGATTTTTTATGGGGGTTGTAATCGTTGGGATTTCCTTCTTTATTCAAACAAAAACGATTACTGCTTCTGTCATCTGGCATTCCTTACCGATTGCCATTACAATCGGTGCGATTTTACTTGCAAATAATATTCGCGACTTAGACGGGGATGAGAAAAATGGTCGTAAAACATTGGCCATTATAGTTGGAAGAAAAAAAGCGATTTATATTCTTGCAATTATGTTTACTTTATCCTATGCTTTCGTATTTTGGATGATTTTCAGCGGCTATTCAACGTGGTGGAGTTTACTAGTTCTTTTTAGCGTACCAAAGGCTTACTCAGCTGTAAAACAATTTATTGGAAAATCGAAACCAATTGAGATGATGCCTGCCATGAAAGCAACTGCAGAAACAAATACACAATTTGGTCTTTTACTATCTGTTGGGTTATTTCTTCAATTTTTATTTATTTGAAATAAGGAGTGCAACAAACCGACTTATCGGTTATGCTTGCACTCCTTTTCATTTACCCCCTAAAAATGATTTTAGTAAAATAATCGTTGTCTATTATTCATGTCAGTTGTATAATCGGTTTTATTCATTTTTTTAAAGAAAGGTGTTGAACCAACTATGGGTCATTCTAACCAAGAGCAATTCGGCTCAAAGATTGGCTTTATTTTTGCTGCAGCCGGGTCAGCCATTGGGCTTGGAGCCATTTGGAAGTTCCCTTATGTAGCTGGAACTAGTGGAGGGGGAGCGTTCTTATTATTATTTTTATTTTTTATGATTGTCTTAGGGTACCCCCTTTTGTTAGCCGAATTTGTAATTGGTAGACGGGCTGGAACCGATGCAGTTTCTGCCTATAAAATGATTTCTCCCTATACGAATAGTCACTGGATTGGGAAACTTGGCTTTATTACATGTTTTATCATCTTATCTTACTATAGCGTTATTGGCGGTTGGATTATTCTCTATATTTTCCATACACTTTTAGGAAATTTATCTAGCCTTTCCTTCGAGCAATATAATACTTTTTTCGTCAACGTGATCTCAAATCCGTTTGCCACTTTATTTGCCCAAGCCTTGTTTATGTTAATGACGATTGTTGTCGTTGCACGCGGTATACAAGGTGGTATCGAAAAAGTAAGTCGCTGGATGATGCCTGCATTATTTATTTTGTTTATGTTTATTGTCGTCCGGTCTTTATTTTTAGAAAATGCAATGGAAGGCGTCCGATTTATTTTCTATCCAGACTTCTCGAAGCTTTCGACTGACGCCATATTATTCGCATTAGGACAAGCATTCTTTTCATTAAGTATCGGAATGTCCATTATGGTAACTTACAGCTCATATGTCTCGAAACAGCAAAGTTTACCAAAGTCTGCTTTTTCTGTCGTTTCTTTGAATGTTTTAATTGCATTATTAGCTGGTCTAGCTATATTTCCAGGCGTATTTACCTTCGGCTTAGAGCCAACAGCAGGCCCTACGCTAATCTTTTCAGTCCTTCCTGCAGTTTTTCAAAACATGTTTGGTGGAACAATGTTGTTTTTATTATTCTTAATTTTATTTTTGTTCGCAGCCTTTTCTTCCGCTTTGTCTTTACTTGAAATGATCGTTTCAATTCGGACAAAGGGAGATGTACAGAAACGACAACGGACAAGCTGGATTTTTGGCATTATCATCTTTATCGTCGGAGTTCCTTCTTGTTTATCGTTTAGTACTTTAAGTGATACACTGTTGTTAAACCGTACATTTTTCGATTTAGCTGATTATGTAACAAGCAATATTTTCATCCCGCTTGGGGGATTATTAATTGCACTATTTGTAGCCTTCCGCTTTCCAAAAGAAGCGTTACAAGAAGAACTTTTTACTGGGTCAAAAGCGAAAAAGTCGTTTTTTAACATTTGGTTTTTCCTAGTCAAATATGTAATTCCATTAGGAATTATTATCGTATTCCTAGATGCTGTTGGTTTGATTAACCTTTAAAATCCCTTTAATTTCCCGACATGATTTTATCTTCAATGTTCATAATAGCAGTAGAATGAACTTAATATTTAGGAAGGAGCATTAGCCTATGGACAAAGCAACCCTTTCAACCTTCCAGCATGAACTACTGCAAATGAAAGAAGATATTGAAAGACGATTTAAACAAAATGAACATTTCGGATTGGAAAATGGTCATCCTCATGAAACGGTAGGGGAATTATCCAGTTATGATAATCACCCTGCTGATGAAGGGACCGAATTATTTGAGCGTGAAAAAGATATAGCGTTGAACGAACACTTAGAATTTGAGTATGCAGAAATAAATGCCGCTCTCGACCGAATTGACAATGGAACGTACGGTACATGTTCCGTTTGCGGGAAGGAAATAAATTTAGAACGATTAGAAGCTCTTCCTACAGCTTATACTTGTCAAAATCATTCGCCCAAAAAAATTGTTACACACAGTCGGCCTGTTGAGGAAGAAGTATTGCATCCGACTTTGAACCAGTTTAACTTCGATGATCAAGATGTTGAAGCAATGGATGGAGAAGATTTTTATCAAGAAGTCGCACGATATGGTACTTCTGAAACACCTCAAGACTTCATTTCTCCATCTGACTCATACAGTGAAACGTATAATGAAGCGGATGAACCGATTGGATATGTAGAAGAGTACGAAAACTTCGTTGGGACAGATATTGAAGGGAAAAATGTACAAGTTTATCTAACTAATGAGCATAAACGATACGAGCAGTTGCTAGATGATAATGAAACGATGACCCCTTTTGGTGATTTACCCGCAAATGAAAAGGAGCCATACGTTTCGAGAAAAAAGGGAAGTAATACGTAAAAGGTGTGCCTAATGATGGCACACCTTTTTGTATCTTTATGGTTTCACACCAATTGGAGAAATATCCCATATTTCTTTTGCGTATTCTCGAATGGTACGGTCACTAGAAAAGTAACCAGAATGAGCGATATTTACTAATGCTTTTTCTAACCACTCAGATTGTTTTAAATAAGCATCTTGCACATTACCTTGGGCTTGACGATATGATTCAAAGTCTCTCAAAACAAAATACTGATCATTATGAGCTAGAAGTGAATCATAAATAGGTTCAAACTCTCCCGCTGTATCTGGGAAGAAACCGTTGACTAATTGATCAATTACTTTACGCAACTCTTCGTTATGATGATAGTAATCTGTCGAACGGTATCCACCATGTTCATAATAGTTCAGCACTTCTTCTGCTTTTAAACCAAAAATAAAAATGTTTTCATCCCCAACCGCTTCTTTCATTTCAATATTCGCACCATCAAGCGTTCCGATTGTTAAAGCCCCATTCATCATGAACTTCATGTTTCCTGTACCAGAGGCCTCCTTACTAGCAGTTGAAATTTGTTCACTCACATCTGCAGCAGGGAAAATCATTTCCGCTAATGACACGCGATAATTTTCGAGGAAAACAACCTTAATCATTTTCGAAACATATGGGTCATTGTTTACTTTATCGGCGAGTGAATTTATTAACTTTATGATTTTCTTTGCATAATAATAGCCGGGTGATGCTTTCGCTCCAAAAATAAAGGTGCGAGGATGAATAGTGAACGTTGAATCTTCTTTCAATCGATTATACAGATGCATGATGTGCAGTACATTTAATAATTGTCGCTTATAAGCATGCAATCGTTTTACTTGAACATCAAATATCGCTTCACAATCAATCTTTAAGCCATTTTGTTTATAGATTAAATCTGCTAATAAACGTTTGCGATCATCTTTCACTTTTCTAAAACGATCTTTGACAATAGGATCGTAAGCGTGTCGTTTTAGTTCTATTAGTTTTTCTGGATGATGTATCCACTCTTGTCCAATAACATCTGAAATGAGTGAGGTTAACTGTGGATTTGACTTAAGCAACCACCGTCTATGTGTAATGCCATTCGTTTTATTATTAAATCGTTCAGGGAATACGCCATAAAACGATTTCATCTCACGAATTTTCAATATTTCAGAGTGAATTTTCGCTACACCATTAATACTATGACTACCAACGATTGCTAAATGTGCCATTTTCACAACATCGTGTGCAATTATGGCCATATGCTCGATTCTTTGCCAATCGCCAGGGAATCGTTCCCATAGCTTACGACAAAAACGTTCATTAATTTCCTCAACAATCATATAAATCCGAGGTAATAAAGGTTTGAAAATTCGTATTGGCCATTTCTCTAACGCCTCTGCAAGCGTAGTATGGTTCGTATATGAAATCGTTTTCGTTGTGATCTCCCAAGCTTCTTCCCAACTCATTCCTTCCACATCAAGGAGAATTCTCATTAATTCAGGGATGGCTAATACAGGATGTGTATCATTGATATGAATAGCAACATGTTCATGAAACTTTTTAAGGTTACGATGTTCTTTACGATAGGATGCTATTATGCTCTGTAGTCCAGCAGACACAAGAAAATATTGCTGTTTTAAGCGCAATATTTTTCCTTCATCGTGTGTGTCATCTGGATATAAAAATTCTGATACAGCTTCAGTATCACGCTTATATGTGAGGATATCGGAATGAATGTAATTAGGAATTGGTTCTGCATTCCAAAGTCTCAATGTATTAATTGTATCTGTATGAAATCCAGGTATAGGAACGTCATAAGGAACAGCTAGAATTTTCTCTGCATCTACATGTCGAAATGTTAATTGTTTATCTAGTTTGGAAACTTCGACTTTGCCCCAAAAGCTTACTTCAACCGCTTCATTCGCCTTACGTACTTCCCACACATTTCCGTGTTTTAACCATTGTTCAGGAAGTTCTACTTGATAACCATCAACAATCTTCTGTTCAAACAATCCGTGTTTGTACCGGATTCCCATGCCGTGACCAGGGAGATTTAATGAGGCAAGCGAGTCTAAGAAGCAGGCGGCTAGTCTTCCTAAGCCGCCATTACCTAATCCAGCATCCTCTTCCACTTGTTCAAGCGTTTCGAGTGAAATTCCTAATTGAGATAGTCCTTTTTCTACACATTCTCTAATTCCTAAATTCAACAAATTTTGTCCTAATAACTTTCCTAACAAAAATTCAATGGAGAAATAATATACTTGCTTTTCATCATGGGCACGGTAATGCTCATTTGTATGAATCCACTTTTGTGAGATATACTCGCGAACCATATTCCCTAACGTGTAATATTGCTCCCGTGCTGTTGTTTCACCTACATCTTTTCCACAAGCCATTTCTAATCGTCGAATAAACGCTTCTTTAAAAACCTGTTCGTTAGAGAACATGACTTTTTCCACTCCTAGACATTAAATCAGCATAAAGCTGATTGTATTTAAAGGCAGACTGTGCCCAACTATAGTCTTGACTCATGGCACGCTGAACAAGTTTATGCCAAACTGAAGGTTGTTGATAATAATAGATAGCTCGATAGATTGTATGCAACATATCGTGAGCATTAAAGTTTTTAAACGTAAATCCGTTCCCTTCTCCAGTATCTTCGCGATATGAATGGACAGTATCATTGAGTCCTCCTGTTTCTCGTACAATTGGGAGAGCCCCATATCGAAGAGCAATTAACTGTCCTAATCCACACGGCTCAAATTTCGAAGGCATTAGAAACATATCAGCTCCTGCATATATTTGATGAGCTAATCCCTCGTCAAAGCCAATGTAGGCTTTACATTTGTTAGGATAGCGCCATTCCATATGACGGAAGTAATTTTCAAATTCTTCTTCTCCGGTTCCTAACACAATAAATTGTACATCTTTGTCCAGTACTTCATGTAAGACACGCTTAACAAGATCTAGTCCTTTTTGCTTCGTTAGCCTTGTAACCATTGCAATTAATGGCGTTTCATCCGAAAGCGGAAGACCGAATTTTTCTTGAAGCGCCAGCTTATTATGAACCTTAAGATGAATGGACGTCTCATTATACTCCTTTTGAATCGCTTCATCTTTCCCCGGATTATATACATCATCGTCAATTCCATTTAATATACCGACTAAGGCATCTGAGCGGAATCGTAATAGTCCATCCAGCTTTTCACCGAAATAAGGAGTCTGAATTTCCTCTTTATACGTTGGACTAACAGTCGTAATTTTATCTGAAGACACGATACCGCCCTTCATAAAGCTAATATTTCCGTAAAACTCCAATCGTTCAATAGCAAAATGCTGATCGCCTAAATCTAGTAAATCATGCATAACACTTCGCGGAAAGATTCCTTGAAATTGTAAATTATGAATAGTAAAAACGGTCTTCATTTGAGCGTAAAACGGATCGTTTGCATACTCTTGTTTAAGTAAATAGTTCACCATTCCAGCGTGCCAATCATGGGAATGGACAATATCTGGTTGAAAATCGATAACCTTCAATGATTCTAATACCGCACGACTAAAGAACGAAAAGCGCTCTCCATCATCATAATGCCCGTAGAGAGTATCTCTTTTAAAATAATATTCGTTATCAATAAAATAAAAAGTGACATCGTCTAATTCATAAGTTTCAATTCCACAATACTGACTTCTCCACCCAAGTTGAATAGTACATTCCGCAATTTTGACCATCTTCTCGCGAATTCTTTGCGGAATTAATCCATACTTCGGCATCATGACACGGACATCCGTTCCCAAACGCTTTAATTCCTTTGGTAGAGCTCCCGCAACGTCTGCTAATCCACCTGTTTTCACAAATGGTACACATTCTGAGACTGCAAATAATACTTTCACGAATTCATCAACGCTCCTTGTACAGTTCCTTTATGGATGACATTTGGATAATTTGCTTCCCCTAGCAACTGAATGTTTGAACCAATCTTTGCATCTTTATCTAAAATTGCATTTTCAATTCTACATCCTTCTCCAACTTGCGTTTTTTGCATGATTATACTATTTTTCACGACAGTTCCTTTTCCAATATGGACACCTCTGAAAATAATGCTATTTTCAACATGCCCTTCAATAATACAGCCGTTCGCAATAAACGCTCGATTCACTTTTGAATTTTTGCCGTATCGAGTAGGTGGTTCATCCTTTACCTTTGTCAAAATTGGGCGTTCCTTTAAAAACAACGCATTAAAAATCTCAGGCTTGAGCATTTCTAGACTATGTTTAAAATATTTTTCTATTGAATCAATAACCGCTGCATATTCTTTATGTTCATATTGACAAATTGTAAATTGTTCCGGAGCATTAACAACATCATGTAATGTTCGAAGGGAAGAATTAGTAGAATTATTCATTAAGTCCATTAACAATTCCGTTTTCAATACATAGATTTGCAGCGACTTTCCACTTTGACACACTTCTGTAATATCACAATTCATTTCAATGTGATAATCCAGTACTTTTTGAAAATCAATATTTGCTACTGTATAGCTGTTCGTGATGACAGCATATTTTTGACGACTTCTTAGAAAATAATCTATATGGTCTGAAAACTGTCGAAACGACCCAAATTCATCATATTCATCATGCAAATGTGGAGAAGGAAAGAAAAATAACCCATCTCGCTTTCTATTTAAATCCCACTGTTTCCCTGATCCTAAATGGTCCATTAAAGAACGATACTGGTATTTCGGGAAAATAGCTACACTTTCAATTCCTGAATTCACCATGTTAGAAAGTACAAAATCAATTAGACGATATCTACCCGCAAACGGAATAGCTGCCATTGACCTACCTAAAGTAATATCTTTAATCTCCTCTTTATACGTCGTTGCATCTATAATTCCTAGCATGCTCCTGTTCAATTTATTCCCATCCTTTCAAATTCAATCATCCTTATGAATGTGCCTAAAAAATTAGGAATTCCTAATTTTTTAGGACACTATCTTACTAAACTTCTTCTAACAACAAAACGACTGACCTTCCTTATTCAAATTTTATTTATTTGCGGAAGTAACCGTTTCCTCTACCAATTCTTCTGTTACAAGAATGATTTCTTCTAAGTTTTTATCAGGACGAATAATCATTCCATCCGGAATATGAAGACCAGTTGGAACAATTGCGTTCTCTATTACAACGTTTTTACCAATAGTTGCATCTGGCATTACAACTGAATTTTTAATCGTTGAATTCGGACCAACTGTAACACCTTGGAAAAGCACGGAATGATCAACATTCCCATATACAACACATCCTTCGGTGACAAGCGATTCAACGACATCTGCGCTCTCATGAATATATTGTGGTGGATGATTTGGGTTAACAGAATATATGCGCCAATCATAGTCGAACAAATCTAACTTCGGATTCTCCTTAAGTAAATCCATATTTGCTTCCCACAAACTTTTCACCGTGCCCACATCCTTCCAATACCCTTGGAATGGATAAGCGACTAATTTTTTATTCTCTTCTATTAGAAGTGGGATAATGTCTTTCCCAAAATCATGGCTTGAATATTGATTGCGAGCATCCATTTCTAAAAACTCTTTTAAAATAGACCATTTAAAGATATAGATTCCCATTGAGGCTAAGTTGTTCTTAGGTACAGCTGGCTTTTCGTCAAATTCGACTATTTCCATTTTTTCATTCGTATTCATAATGCCGAAACGACTAGCTTCTTCCCACGGCACCTCGATCACTGAAATGGATACGTCAGCTTCCTTTTCGATATGATAATCTAGCATTTTGGAATAATCCATTTTATAAATGTGATCCCCTGATAGGATTAATACATACTCTGGCTCATATTGTTTCAAGTAATTTAAATTTTCATAGATTGCACTAGCTGTTCCCTTGTACCATCTCACTTCGGAAGACTCGGAATATGGTGGTAATACCGTAACCCCTCCATTTTTTCTATCTAAATCCCATGCACTTCCAATACCAATGTATGAATTTAATACTAAAGGCTGATATTGAGTTAACACACCCACAGTATCTATACCTGAATTTGTGCAATTACTTAAAGTAAAGTCGATAATTCTATACTTCCCCCCGTATGGAACTGCCGGTTTTGCTAAATTTTTTGTTAATGAACTAAGCCTTGATCCTTTTCCCCCTGCGAGAAGCATTGCTACGCACTGTTTTCTTACCATTTTTTTGTTTCTCTCCCCTCTTTTTAACCGCTCGTAAAATTGAAATACCAAAAGGTGGTATCGTCATTTCAATATGGTACGGTCTCCCATGATAACTTCCTTCCATTGCTTGTATTGATTTTTTATTTACCTGACCCGAGCCGCCAAACGCCTCGTCATCACTATTTAAAATTTCAACGTATCTCGTATCTACCGGTACTCCAATCTTGTAATCGTGATAAACGACTGGTGTAAAATTACAAACGACAACAACAAATTCATTTGGTTTTTTGCCTTTTCGAATAAATGAGAAAATACTTTGATCTCGATTATCTGCATCAATCCACTCGAATCCATCATAGTGATGATCAATTTCAAAAAGTGGACGTGACTTTTTATAGATCGCTACTAGTTCTTTGAAGTAATCACGCATTTTGTCATGCATTTCATATCCATCTAGTATCCAATCTAATTGCTCTAGGTCCTTCCATTCATCATATTGACCAAACTCTCCGCCCATAAACAACAATTTTTTCCCTGGGTGTGTCACCAAATATCCATAGAGTAAGCGTAGTTGAGCAAACTTTTGCCAATAATCTCCCGGCATCTTATTTAATAGTGACTTTTTACCGTGAACAACTTCATCATGTGAAAACGGAAGTATGAAGTTCTCTGAAAAAGCATAAATCAACGAAAAAGTAACCTTTTCATGCAAATACTTTCGATGAATCGGGTCTGCCTCCATATATTCCAAGATGTCATTCATCCAGCCCATATTCCATTTATAATTAAAGCCTAGCCCACCGTCATATGTTGGACCCGTTACCATTGGCCAATCGGTGGAATCTTCAGCAATCATTAATATAGAAGGATCTGCGTTAAAGACGGCTTCATTCAACTTGCGTAAAAATGAAAGTGCTAGTTCATTTGGCTGTAGTTCATCACGATTTGGCCAATATAGCATGTTTGCAACGGCATCAACTCGAAATCCATCTATATGAAAATGCTCAATCCAAAATAGAGCGTTTGAAATTAGAAAACTTTGAACTTCTGGCTTTCCTAAATCAAAATTAGCCGTACCCCATACTTGATTTTCACGATCTTGTTCGTGCAAATATTCATATGTAGGCTCCCCGTCAAACATATATAGTCCGTGAGCGTCCTTACAAAAATGCCCAGGTACCCAATCGAGGATGACGCCTATATCATTTTGATGACATTGATTGATAAAATACATCAAATCATGTGGTGTGCCATAACGACTCGTTGCTGAGAAATACCCTGTTCCTTGATACCCCCAAGAACGATCGTAAGGATGTTCAATAACCGGAAGAAGTTCAATATGTGTAAAACCGTGTTCAAGCACATATGGAATGATTTCTTCCGCCATTTCACGATATGAAAACAAACTCCCGTCTTCTTTCTTCTTCCACGTTCCTAAATGAAGTTCATAAATAAACAACGGCTTTTCATAGACCGTTCTTCTTTTTTTCTTTTGTTTCCATTTTTTATCATCCCAGTTATATCCTGAAAGATCATATACGATAGATGCTGTATTTGGACGAACTTCAGAATAAAATGCATACGGGTCTGCTTTTAATCGAATGTCCCCTGTTCTTGTAACTATTTCGTATTTATATATATCTCCCTCCTTAACATCAGGAGTAAATAATATCCAAACACCTTGATCATTCAGTTTTTGCATTTCATGGTTTGACCCATCCCAGTTATTAAAATCACCTACAACTCGAACAGACGTAGCATGAGGAGCCCATACGCAAAACTGAATGCCTTCTACACCATTCACCTTTTTCGAATGAGCCCCGAATAATTCATGGCTTTTAAATAAATTCCCCTCGTGAAAAAGATGAATTTCAAAGTCTGTTGGGATTGCTATACTCATGGAGTTCACTCCTTACCCCTCTTATTTTTACTATTAACTTATTTCAAAAAAAATGCCGAAATCCCTTTTATGTAAACGGTTCCGTTTTTTGACACATTCCTACAAAAACCCTGACCTGATTGAATTTCGCTATTGAAAAATAACATATACTAGAATGTATATGTCGAATGAATTTGATAAATGATACAAATGAATAGTGGAAAAAGTGCATGATAATATTTTATCCAAGCAAAAATAATAACTTACCGGCAGGAGGAATAAAAAATGAAAAAGAAGAAATCGATACCAGAAAACAGTGAAAAGGTGCCTTACTTTGATGCGCCAGATGATAAGATTTTGGCCTTTGATATGTTTAGAGGTCCAAGTATAGGTATCACTTCTGATATAGATTTAGATAATCCAGGAAGAAAGAGAAATGAAGATTTGAACGATCAAGATTAAGCAGAAACTATATCAACAAAACATTAAATTCGACATCTTGTCGAATTTTTTTGAAAAATAAATAGCAAAATTTAAGAGGGATTCGAGTATTTTTGAGCAATATACTTACTCTTTACTCGTTCTACCAATATCCTAAATCTTATAACTAAAAGCCCAATGTAAGAAAAGCGCAAAGCGCAAATCCTTAGGCGAAGGGCGCTGGAGGACCTGCGAGGAGGCTTCCGTCGCCACAGCAGAGCCCAAGCGACCCGAGCTGATGGCGCTTGGAGCTAGACACCAAAAAAACGGTAAAGAGAATACTTTAACACTTTATTGAACTTAAACTTTCTGTAACAGAAATAAAAAAAAGCACTGTTTGAAAACAGTGCTTTTCTGGATGACCCGTACGGGATTCGAACCCGTGTTACCGCCGTGAAAGGGCGGTGTCTTAACCACTTGACCAACGGGCCACAAACGTCATATTCAAAACTCTTAATGGCGGAGAAGGAGGGATTTGAACCCTCGCGCCGCTTACGCGACCTACACCCTTAGCAGGGGCGCCTCTTCAGCCACTTGAGTACTTCTCCAAATGGCTCCGCAGGCAGGATTCGAACCTGCGACCGTTCGGTTAACAGCCGAATGCTCTACCACTGAGCTACTGCGGAACAATATGGGCCTGAGTGGACTTGAACCACCGACCTCACGCTTATCAGGCGTGCGCTCTAACCAGCTGAGCTACAGGCCCCTATGGAGCGGGTGATGGGAATCGAACCCACGACATCAGCTTGGAAGGCTGAGGTTTTACCACTAAACTACACCCGCTTATCTTAAATGGGGCGACTGATGGGAATCGAACCCACGAATGCCAGAGCCACAATCTGGTGCGTTAACCACTTCGCCACAGCCGCCGTAATGGTGGCTCGGGACGGAATCGAACCGCCGACACAAGGATTTTCAGTCCTTTGCTCTACCGACTGAGCTACCGAGCCAAAATCTTTACTATTAACTTATATAAAATCTACTTTACACCCTTCGCCCCAATCTCAGTAAGCTTATTCAAGTAGCAGCTCGCTTGGTGCGCTGATGCACCTCTTCGAAGCTTACTCGAACGTGCTCTACCGACTGAGCTACCGAGCCTTATTAAACTAAATGGCGGTCCCGACGGGAATCGAACCCGCGATCTCCTGCGTGACAGGCAGGCATGTTAACCGCTACACCACGGGACCTTGTATATTATTTTGGTTGCGGGGACAGGATTTGAACCTGCGACCTTCGGGTTATGAGCCCGACGAGCTACCAGACTGCTCCACCCCGCGATGATAAAAATAAATCTCAATGTATTATTATGCTTATAGTTAGCTCTTTTGACCGTCCCACTCTCAGAATGAATCTCAAGTAGTTGCTCGAGTGGTACGCTGAAGATTATTCAGTGAAGCATATTCGTTCGTGCTCCACCCCGCGGCAATAGTATGGCGGAGGAAGAGGGATTCGAACCCCCGCGGGCTTTGACACCCCTGTCGGTTTTCAAGACCGATCCCTTCAGCCAGACTTGGGTATTCCTCCAATATATCAAATGGTGGACCTTGCAGGACTCGAACCTGCGACCGGACGGTTATGAGCCGTCTGCTCTAACCAGCTGAGCTAAAGGTCCGAACTGGTGGCGGCGGAGGGGATCGAACCCCCGACCTCACGGGTATGAACCGTACGCTCTAGCCAGCTGAGCTACGCCGCCACAAATATCAAATTACTGGTATTTTAAATGGTGGAGCCTAGCGGGATCGAACCGCTGACCTCCTGCGTGCAAAGCAGGCGCTCTCCCAGCTGAGCTAAGGCCCCATATATTGAATACTGGTCGGGAAGACAGGATTTGAACCTGCGACCCCATGGTCCCAAACCATGTGCTCTACCAAGCTGAGCTACTTCCCGTAATGGCGCGCCCGAGAGGATTCGAACCCCTAACCTTTTGATCCGTAGTCAAACGCTCTATCCAATTGAGCTACGGGCGCTAAATGGTGCCGAGGGCCGGACTCGAACCGGCACGGTAGTCACCTACCGCAGGATTTTAAGTCCTGTGTGTCTGCCAATTCCACCACCCCGGCAAACATTATGGAGCGGAAGACGGGATTCGAACCCGCGACCCCCACCTTGGCAAGGTGGTGTTCTACCACTGAACTACTTCCGCATATTTAAATGGTGCGGGTGGAGGGACTTGAACCCCCACGCCATACGGCACTAGATCCTAAGTCTAGCGCGTCTGCCAATTCCGCCACACCCGCAGGGTTAATAAAAAAGAGGTAAATGGTGAGCCATGGAGGACTCGAACCTCCGACCCTCTGATTAAAAGTCAGATGCTCTACCAACTGAGCTAATGGCTCGATTCTAAGATGGTGCCGGCGAGAGGACTTGAACCCCCAACCTACTGATTACAAGTCAGTTGCTCTACCAATTGAGCTACACCGGCATGATGGTGGAGGATGACGGGATCGAACCGCCGACCCCTTGCTTGTAAGGCAAGTGCTCTCCCAGCTGAGCTAATCCTCCCTAGCACTATCGTGCTTTAATTATGTATTGCCTGGCAGCGTCCTACTCTCACAGGGAAAACCCAACTACCATCGGCGCTGAAGAGCTTAACTTCCGTGTTCGGTATGGGAACGGGTGTGACCTCTTCGCTATCGCCACCAGACACTTATTTAAGCAACAAGAATTATTATACTTGTTCGCTTTATTATGTCAAGAACTTTTTTGTTCTTTCAAAACTAGATAACGTGTTCACTGAAATCAATCAACTGATTGAATAGGTTAAGTCCTCGATCGATTAGTATCCGTCAGCTCCATGTGTCACCACACTTCCACCTCGGACCTATCAACCTGATCATCTTTCAGGGATCTTACTCA